>SVSC01000039.1 GCA_015064525.1 Oscillospiraceae bacterium | reverse complement strand
CCCTCCTCGCCCGTCGCAACGGGCGAAATCCCCCTAATCGGCGTTTCTTTTTGATAACTTTTTCTTTGCGCCTCTTTCTGCAAAGAAAAAGTGGCTAACAAATTAGTACTATTTAACGAATTGTCGTTTTTGCAATATGGTTTGTCAGTAGCCTGTGCCGCAACGCGGCTTTCAATCTCGCGTTAAAATATCGAAAGCCCCTTGTTTGGCTCCCGATGGGGGAGGTTTGGTATGCTTTTAGCTTTTTAACTTAAATCCAATACCCCAAACCGCTTCAATGTAATCCTTGCCCGAAGCGTCACGGAGCTTTTTGCGAAGATTGCTGACGTGGATCTTCAGCGAGCTTTCGGTACAATCGGGGGTATCAAGACTAATATGATCCAGTAACTGCGATTTAGAAACCGCCTGCGTACTGTTCTGCATCAGATATTTCAGTATGGCGTATTCGGTTCTCGTCAGCTTCAAATCTACATCGCCCACCGTTACGGCATAGTTCGCCGTGTTCAATGTGATTGTGTCGTGATGCAATAACGTGGTTTGAACGGTCGTGTTCCTCAGAGCTACCGCTATTCTCGCAAGAAGCTCCTTTGTATGAAAGGGCTTGGTAACGTAGTCCACCGCACCGCCAAGCAACAAATCGACCTTGTTATCCACGTCGATCTTGGCACTCACGACGATTACAGGTATGTTTTTTATCTTGGGTAGTATTTCCTCACCCGATAGTCCGGGGAGCATTAAATCAAGCAATACGAGGTCGGGCGTTCTCTGCGAAAGCAACATCAAAGCTTCCGTTCCCGAGTAGGCGCGCAAAACGCCATAGCCCTCTTTTACGAGGACTTCCTCAAGCAGATTGCCGATGTGGATATCGTCATCAATGATCGTGACCGTTTTCATAAGCTCCTCCCGTAACGTTTATTGTGTATATTATAGCACGTTTTTTTCGATCTGTCCACCCTGTTTTTTCGCAAGTGGTGGAGATTGCCGCATAAAATCCCTGCGGCGGGGCATACTGTTGTCGGAAAGTATTCCAAAACCATACAAAGAAGGGAAGATCGTGAAATGATGCTCACGCAAAAGGAATCGGGCTTGTTGAAGGACATGAAGGGGCAGGAGGAGCTTTGCATCGCCAAATACCAACGCTACGCGGAAATGGCGAAGGCAAACGAATTGAAAACGCTGTTTTCCTCTATGGCAGGGGTGGAGGAGAGCCATTTGCAAACGGTAACAGCCATGATGAACGGCACCGTTGCCAAGGCGCCCGCGCAGATCGGAAACAGCAACGACCGCGTATCTCCCGCCGCTTACGGCAGTGAGGAGGATCGCAAGGCAGACGCGCTTCTTTGCCGCGATATGCTCTCCACCGAAAAGCACGTGTCCTCGCTCTACGATACGTCGATCTTTGAGTTTCAGGATCCCGCCGCAAGAAGGCTGCTGAACCACATTCAGGCGGAGGAGCAGCAGCACGGAGAGCAGCTCTACGCCTATATGAAGGCAAACGGAATGTACTCGTAAAAAAAGGAGGGACTGCCTCCCCGCGAACGGTTGCGATCGCGGGGGCAGTCCCTGCTTTTATTCTTCATACAAATGCGGAACCGCGTTTTGGTGGGATGCGGCAAGCGCTCCAACCTCCTCGGGGGAGAGATAGCCCAAGGCGCGCGCCACGGGGAGCGTAAAGAACTCGCCGTAGCGGTAGATCAGAATACGGTTTCCGTCACCGTAGGAAAAGGTGTAGCCCTCTACCTGCTCGCTCCACAGGTTGGAGGTGTAGTCGCCCGCGTCGATCATGGCGGCGGTGCAGGCATGGAACTGTCCGTAGTAGAAGCGGATGCGTGGCGACTCCGCTGCGGGATGGAGACGCGCGTACTCCGAGAGGAGCCATTCTCCCTCTGCGGGAGGGCTGGTGGGGGGATAGACCGAAAGACGGTTCACGACCTGCAGAATGGGAATTTCATAAACGGTGCCGTTTTCCTCGGCACGGGCGGGGGAGAGGGGAATGCCGTTGTGCAGGACGGTTGGCGCGCCGCCGTCCATTGCTTTTACCGTAACGCTGGCGATTTCACCGTAGCCATAGCCCTGCGCGATTGGGGCTTGGGTCAGCAGCTCCGAGCCGTTCTCCACGTGCAAATAGAAGCGTCGATCCTTCTCGTGCGCCTGCCCGTCCTCTCCCAGTCGCAGGGTGGGGTGGGGATCGTCAAGAGCGTAGCGAACGGTGTAGCTTTCGTCGGGGAGGGGGTTCCCGTTGGGGTCCAGAACCTCCCAAATGATCCAATCCGAGCCGCGGGTAAGGTCTGCCGATCCAACCTGCAGGGTGATGAGATAGAAATCATCCCGATGCGGTGTCTGCCCCAAACGAACCGATATCACGGGCGAAATCGGCGCGCCGGAGCCGCGAAAGCCCCCCAGCGCCGAAACGCGGTAGCTTTTGCCGCAATGTTGGCAAAGCAGGGAGGTGGGCAGGGGAACGGTTAAGGAACGGATCCCCTCGGGAGAGGCGGAAAGCTCCGAATCGGCAGGCGTCACCGTGATCGATTCGAGAAAGCACTCCTCCAAATCGTTGTGGATCGCCCGATAGGTGATCCGTTCCTCCTCCACGGTAAAGTCTTTGGTGAACTGATAGCATGAGGGGAAGGCTCCGCAAAGCAGAACGAGACAGATTAAAAATACAACGGCTTTTTTCACAGTAAAACCCCCCCCCCTTTCACTATATTAGTCGCTGTTTTGCGCGGTTGGTTACAGCCTCATTATAGCATAGATTCAACGGTGTGTCAAGACAAAACACAGCGCCCGTCTCCGAAAGAGGAAGGAGACGGGCGTGCTTTAACGGTAGAAGGTATTGCCGCCGATGAATTCCCGCACCAGACTGGTGGGGGGGATTTCGTCGTCAACGTCTGCCGTGTGGATGAAATTCAGAATCTTCACGATGCCGCGCACCTCGTCGTAGCACTCGTCCTCGGGGCTCACGGCGGTGAGCAGCGGGAAGATGTGCTTTTTGAGAACGGCAAGTTCGTAGAGGGTGGAGCTGTTGAGGATCACGTCCGCCTGCTCCTGGAAGGGGTAGATCCACCGCACCTCGCCGCGCCGCACCGAATTCCACATGGAAATGGTGTTCTGCACCGAGGAATTGCGGGTTTCAAAGTCTCGCACGATGCGGCGCAGCAGCCGCAGATAGTTGGAGGGAATGCGATTGTGGTCGTCTAAATTCAAGGGGAGCAGGGGACATACAAAGAGCTTGAAGATCAGTTCTCGGTTCACTCCCTGAGGCAAAAGGATGGGATTGAGGGCGTGAAGCCCCTCAATGATGATCACGGAGCTCTCCTCCAGCCGCAGGCGGTGACCGAGCCATTTCCGCTTTCCGCTCTTGAAGCAGAAGGAGGGAAGCTCCACCTCCTCTCCCGAAAGAAGCTTTTGCAGATGCTCTCCGAACAGCGCGGTGTCAATGGTGTTGATATGCTCCAGATCTACGCTGCCGTCCTCCGCATCGGGAATTCGATCGCGGTCGATGTAGTAATCGTCCAAACTCATCAAAATGGGCGTTTTTCCGTGAACCCGCAGCTGGGTTGCTAAGCGGTTGGCAGAGGTGGTTTTCCCCGAAGAGCTGGGGCCGGAAAGCAGCACCGCGCGGGAGCCCTTCT
The DNA here is from genome assembly GCA_015064525.1 of Oscillospiraceae bacterium. Taxonomy (GTDB): domain Bacteria; phylum Bacillota; class Clostridia; order Oscillospirales; family CAG-272; genus UMGS1865. The sequence goes on along the minus strand of SVSC01000039.1, from coordinate 14,266 downwards.
CGCAGATTCTGTCGGCAATGGCGGAAAAACGCTTTTCCAGCAGTGCCTCGTTCACGCGGATCAGCTCCCGTATCCTTCCGCTGTCCACCAATTGGTTCAGGTCTGCCACCGTTTCGCACTTCATCAGCTCGCACCAATTCTTGCCGTCAAAGTAGACCTCCAGAAGCTTGGGGGTGTTGGGCGGGGTGCCGAGACGGTCGGGATTCAGCGGATCGGGGAATACGAACACAAAGCCATCGGGAGCGGGAAGAATATCCCACACCCGCAAAAAGCCCGTGGAGGGTGCCATCTCGCCGTAGTAGTAGTCGGCAAAGCCATCGTATTCGTAAACGTCCAGCGTGGGGGCTTCACGGTAGGCGAGCAGACGCGCCTTGTCGGTCTGTCCCCGCTCGTTGTAGTAGCGGATCGCCTCCGAGGTGGGGATACTGCGGCGGCAAAGGGGAATGTCGCTTTCCACAATGCGGCGCACCTCCTCCTTCAGGCGCTCGGCAGAGAAGTCGGGGGCGTCCGTTACCTTAAAGTAGAGCCCTGATCCGACGTTGCAGCGCATTTTCACACGCGCCTGCTTCCACAAACGGTGGGCGGCGTAAAAGAGAACGAACTGGGCGGTGCGGGTGTAGGCGTCTCTGCCCGTGTGATCCTTGTAGCGGAGCAGGCGCACCACGCCTCCCGATGCCGCCATGGCGCGGCGCATGGACTCCCGCTCGTAAACGTCCTTCCGTCGAACGGGAACGTAATTCAAGGTGAACACCTCTCCTGCGATCTTTGCTGCCAGCGGGTCGTCCGAAAGCCTTCCAGTGAGCAGACCCAGCCGACGCACCAGATCCAGCAGAGCCTCGTCGGGCATTGCGGTAATGGCGCGCCCGTCAATTGTCAATTTCATAAGCGATCTCCTTGCGTTTTTTTCTCGATTCTGCTCCCTCGAATCAGTTGAACGGCGTTGATCAAGATCAAGCCAAGATTCAGGAGAACAACGGGGTAGGTGTTGGTGAGAAGGGCATAGGTGGCGCTGATCAGCGAGCCTGTCATGTTGATGATCCGCAGTTTTTTCACCGAGGTCATCATCATGGAGAAAAGCACCAAGCCCGTTCCAAGATAACCAAGCAATTCCAGATATAGGTTCATTACGCGATCCTCCAAAAAACAAAAAATGTCTACACGGCTTCCATAAAACCGGTAGACAACCATTTATCGGTGGTTTGTAGAAACGCTTGCCCCTATTGCAAGCATATACCAAAATATATCGACGTGCCACATTAGCACACAACCTATTGTAACACAAAAAACGCGAAAAGTCAACAGCTTTTTGAAAAATTCGGAAAAAATGACAAAAAAGGATACAAGGAGGCTGTTGCGATTCGATGCAAAAGCTTGTGTTTGCTTTGCCCGAAAAGCCACAGCCTCCTTGGAATCACAGCGCGATCACCCATTGCGCGAACAGCACAACGAGGGGAACGGTTGCCGTGGTGAGGAGCGAGGTCATACCAACGCTTTGGGAGGCATAGCCCGGCTCAATGTCGTAAAGCTCAGCCAGCATGGTAACGGTGGCGGCGCAGGGAAGACCTGCCATCACTGTGCAGAGCATGATATAGATGTCGCTCAAGCCGCACAGCTTGGCGAGGAGACAGATCGCCACGGGAAACACCAACAGCTTAAAGAAGGAAAGAAGATACAGATTGCGGTTTTTCAGCATTCCTACCAAGGAGACGGTTGCCAGCAGACCTCCCGTGATCAGCACCGAAATGGGCGTGCAGAGATTGCCCAGATAGGAGAGAAAGCTGCCAACGGCGGCAGGCAGAACGATCACGGGCTTCAGCAGGTAAACGGCAACGCCGATGGCGCAGGGAACCGTTCCGTAGTTGAGGAGCGCCTTTTTGGGAGTGAGCTTGATGTCCTCACGTCCTCTTGCCAGAATGGCGATGCCCCACGTCCAGAGAACGATGTGAAAGCTGATTACGTAGAAGGCGCCCATAAAGCTGCCGATGCCGTTTCCAAAGAGGGAATCCAGCACGGGGAAGCCCAAAAAGCCGCAGTTTGCGAATACCAATCCGAATTCAAAGATCTTGGAGCGATCCCGATCCTTCATGGGCTTGCAGATGAGAAAGGCGGCAATTGCCATCAAAAGGTGCATCACAAAGCCGATCACGGTTGTCCAAAGCGCAATCCTCAGATTTTCCTCGGTGTAGGCGGCGTTGTTCAACGCGCCGATGATCATCATGGGCTGACCGATGGAAATGATGAGCCGAGAAAGATTTTTGGAGGCAACGCCGTCGATGATCCCCAAACGACGGGCAACGAAGCCGCAGATCATCAGGAGAAACAACGTGACAATGATAGAGAGTAGCGCGGTAAAATTCATGGTCAACAGCGCCTGTAGGAGGGCGCGTCCTTTCCGAGGTTTTAAGGCAATCCCGCACAAATCCGTGACGGCACACACGCTTGCATAAATTCCGCCAAACTGTACAAATTTCCTTGCCGACAGATCCACTGTTGCCTGCAGAAATTTGGTTTGTTTGATGAAACTTCTGACGGCGCAATTGCACCATCAGAATTGTGCGGTATTCCCTTAACTGTTTTCCGCCAACGGGGCGAATTCCCGCAGTCGATCGCGGATCATTTTCATGTCCTCCAGCATCTCCTCTTTTTTGCGGGGATCACGCAGGAGCGCGGCGGGATGGTAGACGGCTGTCATCAGGTAGCTGCCCTTTTGAAACCATTTTCCATGCTCGGCAGTAATGCGGAAATCGGGCTTGATCAGCCGCATCGCGGCGATCCTGCCAAGGCAAACGATCATTTGCGGGCGAATCAGGCGCACCTGCTCCCGCAGATAGCCAATGCAGGCATCCTCCTCCTCGGGAAGGGGATCCCGATTGCTCGGGGGACGGCATTTCAGCACGTTTGCGATATAGACCTCCTCGCGGGGGATATCCACGGCGTAGAGGAAGCGATCCAGCAGTTGTCCTGCCTTTCCCACAAAGGGGATTCCCCGGAGATCCTCCTGCTCCCCGGGCGCCTCGCCAACAAACATCAAACGGGCATTGGGGTTGCCAACACCGAACACCGTGTTGGTTCTGGTTTCGCAGAGGGAGCAGCCTCGGCAGCTCTTGCATTTTTGGCGCAGGGCGTCCAATTCGGTTGACATCGGCGGATCTCCTTTCGAATAGAATGGGCAAGGGAGACATCACGGTGTCCCCCTTGCGGTAATCAAAGCTCCTCGGCCTTGAAATCCTTCATGCCGTCCCGTTCGGCGGCGGGACCCGCGCACCGCAGGGTATAACAGCCGGAGCGAAGCACGCCAACCAGCTGCTCCATGCTTTTGATCTCCTCCTCGGTAACGATTCCGCCGGACACATAGGAGGTGGCGTCGTGAAAATCGCTTCCCGAGGTGGGGAGCTTGCCGTAGGTGCGGCAGAGAGCGGCGGCAAGGTGATTGCGGGAGTCATGCCCTGCGTGACCGTTAAATACCTCGTAGCCATCCAGCAGGGCAGGGGGGCGAACCGTCATGCCGTTGCGGAAGGGGTGGGCTTGAACGATCAAAAGACCGTGCTGGTCGGCAACGGTACGGAATTTTTTGAGAGAGAGCAGATGCAGATCGGGATTGGCGCGCACAAATTCCTCGTTGATGCCGAAGATCAGATAGTCGTTGCTGTTCTCCAAAAAGCGAAGCTCCATGCCAAGGATCACGTTCAGGCGATCGCCCGCATAGTTTTTCATGGCGTGATAGCCCGCGAGAAAATACTCCACACGCGCCTCGGGAGTATCCTCCACGGCGCGGAATACCGATTCGCAATAGTGGTTGGCAACCACAACGGTGGAATACCCCTCGGCAAGATAGCGATCCGCCACCTGGCTTGCAGTTTGGTGGGAGCATGGGCTGGTTTCGGAGGTGTGAGCGTGCAACTCTGTGTAGAAGGGCATTTTACTGAACGTTGAGGATGGAGGCATCCCACATGGCGGGTGCTTCGTATCCCAAAAGATTCACAACGGTGGCGGCAACGTTGGAAAGACCGAACTTGCCCTCGTCTGCCTTCACGGAGTAGCTGTTCTTGGCGTTGGTGTTGTCGTAGATGATGCAGGGAACGGGATTGAGGGTGTGGCTGGTCTTGGACTTCATCTTGCCGTCCTTGTCCACCTTGGGTTGACCCTTCTTGTCCATTTCAAACATCTCGTCGGCGTTTCCGTGGTCGGCGGTGATCACAGCCACGCCGCCCAGCTCGTCGATCACGGGCAGAATTCTGCCCAGCTGAAGGTCCAGCGCCTCCATGGAGCAGCGGGTTGCGGCGAGGGAGCCGGTGTGACCAACCATGTCACCGTTGGGGAAATTGACGCGCAGGCACTTGTAGGCGCCGGAGCGCAGGCACTCAATGAGGCGGTCGGTTATTTCGGCGCACTTCATCCAGGGTCTCTGCTCAAAGGGAACCACGTCGGAGGGGATCTCAATGTAGGTTTCCAGCTCCTCGTTGAATTTGCCCGACTTGTTGCCGTTCCAGAAATAGGTTACGTGACCGTATTTCTGCGTTTCGGAAATGGCGAGAACCGAAACGCCGGTTGCGGCGAGATATTCGCCCATGGTGTTGGTGATCTCGGGAGGAGATACCAGATATTTCTTCGGAATGTGCAGGTCGCCGTCATACTCCAGCATACCGGCGTACAGCACCTTGGGAACGCGCACGCGGTCGAACTTGTCAAATTCACCCTCTGCGGCGTCGAAGGTTTTGGAAATCTCAATGGAGCGGTCTCCGCGGAAGTTGAAGAAGATCACGCTGTCGCCATCGTTCACGGTGCCAACGGGCTTGCCGTTCTCGGCGATCACAAAGGCGGGGAGATCCTGGTCGATCACGTGAAGCTCCTCGCGGTAGGTGGTAACTGCCTCGGCGGCGCTTGCGAACTGTCTGCCCTCGCCCAAAACGTGGGTCTTCCAGCCTGCCTCCACCATTGCCCAGTTTGCTTCGTAGCGGTCCATGGTGATCTGCATCCGTCCGCCGCCCGATGCGATGCGCGCGTTGAAATCGCTGTCATTGAGGCTTGCCAGGAAGTCCTCAAAGGGGGTGATATACTCCAGCGCGGAGGTTTCCCCAACGTCTCTTCCGTCGATCAGCGTGTGAACGCGAACGGTGCGAACGCCCTCCTTCTTTGCCTGCGCCACCATTGCCTTCAGGTGGTCGATGTGGGAGTGAACGTTACCGTCGGAGAAAAGACCCAAAAAGTGCAGGGTGGAGCCGTTTGCCTTCACGCCCGCGATCAGCTCCTGCCAGGTGGCGGAGGAGAACATCTTGCCCGACTCAATGGAATTGGAAACCAACTTTGCGCCCTGCGCGAAAACCTGACCCGCGCCCAGCGCGTTGTGACCAACCTCGCTGTTGCCCATGTCATCGTCGGAGGGGAGACCTACCGCGGTTCCGTGTGCCTTGAGCGCCACCATGGGATAGTTTGCCATCAGGCGGTCGAGATTGGGGGTGTACGCGGATTTTACCGCGTTGGAAACGGTGTCGCCTGCCAGACCCACGCCATCCATCACGATGGTGAGAACGGGGCCTGCCACGCCGGGGAAGCTGCTCAGCTTGTTAAGTTTGGTGTTCATTGCTATCAATCCTCCATTTCTGAAAAAGAACATATTTTCACATCTAATATTATATACAAAAAACGCGGAAATGCAAGGGCTTTTTAAAATCTTTTCAAAAAAAAGCGCTTTTTTTCGTAAATCCCTTGCAATTCCCAAAGAATGGGTGTATAATAGTCAGGATCGTGTTTTAAGAAAGGAAGTTGATATAAAATGTCAGAATGTACTCACGATTGTTCCACCTGCTCGAGCAATTGCGCTTCAAGAAAACAGGAAAGCTTGCTGATTCCCGCAAATCCCCTCAGTGATATCAAGCACGTAATCGGTGTTGTGAGCGGAAAGGGCGGCGTTGGAAAGTCGCTGATCACCTCCATGCTGGCGGTGCTACTCTCCAGAGAGGGCTATAAGGTTGGTATTCTGGATGCCGACATCACGGGCCCCTCGATTCCCAAGGCGTTCGGCTTGAAGAACGTGGAGGTTTACGGTGACGAAAACGGTATGATCCCGCCCAAGTCCACCACCGGAATTGATATGATCTCGGTAAACCTTCTGCTCAGCGACGAAACCAAGCCCGTGGTGTGGAGAGGATCCATCATTTCGGGAACCGTTCAGCAGTTCTGGAAGGACACCATTTGGGATGTGGACGTGCTGCTGGTAGACTGCCCTCCCGGAACGGGCGACGTGCCCCTCACGGTGTTCCAGACCATGCCTCTGGATGGTATCGTGATCGTTTCCAGCCCGCAGGATCTGGTTTCCATGATTGTGAGCAAGGCAGCGAACATGGCGCAGATGATGAACATTCCCGTGCTGGGGCTGGTTGAGAATCTCTCCTACGTGAAATGCCCCGATTGCGGCAAGGAGATTCGCGTGTTTGGCGACAGCCACATTGAGGAGATTGCGGCAAGCTTTGGCTACGATCTGCTGGCGCGCGTTCCCATGGACTCCAAGCTGGCGGCTCTGGTTGACCGCGGCATGATCGAGCTGATGGAAAACAACTATCTGGACGATGCCTGCAAAGCGATTATTGAAAAGCTGAAGCTGGGCGATCCTCAGTAAAAACAACAAAGGATAGCGAATGGATTTCGCTGTCCTTTTTTTGTGGAAAGACGGATACTTTTTCATTGATGGAGGCGGCTTTTGTCAACGCGCTTACCATGTGTCCTTCATTGGGGTGCTTTTTTGCGGTCAATCCCCGTTTTTGGGAGAAAGGAATTGACAAATGAGAGGCGCTGTGGTATAATAAAAAAATACTGTAGTGATCAAATCGAAGAAAGTCAGGAGGTTTGAAAAGATGATCTTCGGCAAGCATATCAACCGCTACTATCTGCGATACGCGCCGATCCTGCTGTTCGGAATTCTGGCGTTGATCGTGGTGGACGTGTTTCAATTGAAGATTCCCGAATACTACCGCATGGTGATTAACGGCATGAACGGGGAAGCCATGACGGTGAACGGTCAGGTCGTTCCCTTCAACATGGAGTTTCTGTTGGATCAGATTTGCCTTCCCATGATCGTGGTGGTGCTTTCCATGACGGCGGGACGGTTCCTTTGGCGAATCTGCTTTTTTGGCTCGGGCATTCGCTTGGAAACCGATCTGAGAAACCGAATGTTCGACCATTGCAAGGAGCTTTCCCGTGAATATTATCAGGTGAATAAGGTGGGGAACCTGATGTCGCTGTTCACCAACGATCTGGACACGGTGCAGGAATGCTTTGGCTGGGGCATTATGATGCTGATGGACACCGCCTTTCTCGGCACCCTCGCGGTGGTGAAAATGGCGCGAATGAACGGGCTTCTGGCGTTTCTTTCTATGATTCCCATGGCGTTTTTGCTGGCGGCGAGTGTGATTGTCAGCGGTTACATGATGAAAAAATGGGACGTTCGGCAGGAGGCGTTCTCCAAGCTGTCGGACTTCTCCCAGGAGAGCTTTTCGGGCATCGCCGTGATCAAGGCTTTCGTAAAGGAAGGGCGGGAGCTGTGGTCCTTTGGAAAGCTGAATCGGGAGAACGAGGAGGCGAATATTTCCTATACCCGACTGTCGGTGCTGTTCCGCATCACCGTCACCTTGTTTGTGGAGTCGGTGGTCTGCGTGATATTGGGCTACGGCGGATATCTCGTTTACAACGGAACCTTCAACGCAGGTCAGCTGGTAGAGTTTATCGGCTATTTTACCGCTGTGGTATGGCCTGTGATGGCTGTCTCCGAGCTGATTGAAATGACCTCTCGCGGCAAGGCATCCCTCAAGCGGATCGGAGAGCTTCTGGATGCGCCCATCGACGTGAAGGACGCCGAGGACGTGACCCCCATTACCGAGGAGCTTCACGGACGGATCGAGATGAAGCATCTTACCTTCCGCTACCCCGACGGCGAATTCGACGCGCTCTCCGACGTTTCCTTTGTAATTGAGGCAGGAGAAAATGTGGGGCTGGTTGGTAAAACGGGAGCGGGAAAGACCACCCTGGTGGATTTGATCCTGCGTACCTATAACGTGCCCGACGGCACCCTGTTTGTGGACGGCTACGACGTGAACCGCGTTCCCATCCGACAGATCCGCGGCGCGGCGGCATACGTTCCGCAGGATAATTTTCTGTTCAGCGACACCATTGCCAATAACATTGCCTTCGGCTACGAGGAAGTGGATCTTGCCGCTGTGGAGGAGGCTGCCAAATTGGCGGACGTTCACGAAAATATTGCCGAGTTTAAGGACGGCTACCAAACGGTGCTGGGAGAATGGGGCGTAACGGTTTCGGGCGGACAGAAGCAGAGAATCTCCATTGCCCGCGCTCTGATGAAGAACGCGCCAATCCTGATCCTCGACGATTCGGTTTCCGCCGTGGACACCAAAACCGAGCGGGTGATTCTGGATCATCTGCGGGAGACCCGCAAGGGAAAGACCACCATTCTCATCGCTCACCGTATTTCCACGGTGGAGCGAATGGATAAGATCATTTTCCTCAATGAGGGGAAAATCCGCGATATCGGCAGCCATGCCGAGCTTTATGCCCGCTGTGAGGATTACCGCCGTATGGTAGATCTGCAAAAATTGGAGGAGGAAGGAGGCGAGGCAGCCAATGCGTGAGTATTTGCCTATTCTGATCGTTGGCGCCATTGTGGGAACCGCCTCGCTGATCTTTACCCTGGCGTACGTTTTCATGAAAAACAAAAAGGAAGCCCTGGGCTTTGACCGCCAGATGAAGGATTCCGAGATCATCCGCCGCCTGCTGGCTTACGCCAAGCCCCACACCATGGCGTTCGTTTCGGTTGGCTTCCTGATGCTCTTTTCCATTTCCTACGATATTCTCTCGCCGCTTCTGGTGGGAGAGATCGAGCGGCTGGTGCAGGGGAGCTTCCAATTGCCAACCCTCTATGCTTACGTTGCCGTTTACGCAGGTATTCTGGTGGTATCCCTGATCTGCACCTACGTGCAGTCGCTGATCCTGCAGAAAACGGGACAACAAATTCTTTCCGCCATGCGTATGGAGCTGTTTGAGCATATTGAGCAGCTTTCCCACGCCCGCCTCCATGAGATTCCCGTTGGAACGCTGGTCACCCGCGTCACCAACGATACCAACGCCATTTCCATGATGTTCACCAATCTTTTGGTGAATCTCTTCAAGAACGTGTTCGTGATTCTCGGCGTGCTGGTGGCAATGCTCCTGCTCAACTATCAACTCACCCTCATGGTGCTTTGCTTCGTTCCCTTTGTGGTGCTTTTCACGGTGATCTTTCGCAAGTTCTCCCGCAGAGCCTACCGCAGGGTGAAGGACGGCACCACGGCGATCAACACCTTCCTTTCCGAGAATCTTTCGGGCATGAAGATTACCCAGATCTTCAACCGCGAGGCGGAAAAAAATCGGGCATTTCGGGAGCGGAGCCGCGCCTTGGGAAGCGCCAAGCACAATCAAACCTTTGTGTTCGGTATTTTCCGCCCCATGGTCTATATGCTCTACACCAGCTCGGTGCTGTGCCTGCTTTACCTTGGCGGTAAGGGCTATATTCAAAGCGTGTCCTTCCTGGGGCAAACCCTCACCTCCGCCACGGTGGTCACCTTTTATATGTATATCTCCAAGTTTTTCAACCCCATTCAAAATCTGGCGGAGCAGTTCAATTGGCTTCAATCGGCGCTGGCATCGGCGGAGAAGATCTTCCGCGTGTTCGATATTCCCGTGGACATTACCGACGATCCCGATGCCATTGAGCCCGAGGAAATCCGCGGCGAGATTGAGTTCCGCGACGTTTGGTTCTCCTATGTTCCCGACGAATGGGTGCTGAAGGGGGTTTCCTTCCACGTGCGCCCCAAGGAAACGGTTGCCTTTGTTGGCTCCACCGGCTCGGGAAAAACCACCATTCTTTCGCTGATCTGCAGAAATTACGACGTGCAGAAGGGGCAGATTCTCATTGACGGCATGGACATCCGCAAGATCAAAATTTCCGCGTTGCGTCGCCACTTCGGGCAGATGCTACAGGACGTATTCCTCTTTTCGGGAACCATACGCAGCAATATTCTGCTTGGCGAGGAGGGATACACCGACGGGGAGATCATGGAGGTTTGCCGCTACGTGAACGCCGATTCCTTTATCAACCGCTTGGAGGGAGGACTGGATGAGGCGGTACGGGAAAGAGGCAACAACTTCTCGGCGGGGCAGCGTCAGCTTTTGTCCTTTGCCCGCACCATCATCCATAAGCCCTCGGTAATGATCCTCGATGAGGCAACAGCCAACATCGACACCGAAACCGAGATTCTCATTCAGGATTCCCTGGAGAAGATGATGAACATTGGCACCATGCTGATCGTTGCTCACCGTCTTTCCACCATTCAGCATGCCGATAACATCATTTTGCTCTCCCATGGCGAGATCATGGAGCAGGGAACTCACAAGGAGCTTCTTGCGCAGAAGGGGCGCTACCATCACCTCTACACGCTACAATACCATAAGGAGCAGTTAAAGGGTTGAGCGCTTGCTTTCCGATTTTCAAGCATCCATAGCAAAAGCCCGCCCTCATGACCAACGGTCGTGAGGGCGGGTTATTTTTCTTTGTTGTCTTCGGTTTGATCCAAATAAGCACCGAAGTATTCGCGCTCGGCAGCCCTTCTTGCCTGCAGGGCGGCTTCAAAGGTGGAGTAGCTTCCAAAGTCCATCAGCTTGCCCTGAAAGCGCAGGCGGGCGCGCCATTTGTTGGTGGCGCGTTCAAAATAAACGCCGCGAGCGCCGCTGGTATTTAAGCTACTCAGCTTAGAGCTTTTCAGGCGACTGATCTGCGTTCCGTCCACAAAGCCCGCGCGGCGGCGCATCCCCTCGGCGGCGTATAGCACGGCGCATTCTCCGCACATGCTCACCTTGGGGTTGGTGAGGGTGTCGGTTGCCTTGTAGGTCAGCTTGCCGCAATCGCACAGGCATTCCCAAAGGGGAACGGTGCGGGCGCCGCGGGAGCCGCGACGATCGGATCGGCAAACAACGGTCAATTTTCCAAAGCGCTGTCCCGTGAGATCTTTTTTGGTTGGCTTGGCTCTGCTCATAATTGTCTCCCTTCTGCTGTTGAGATCGGTGCGATAAAAGGGAACGGGCAGGCGCCCGTTCCCTAAGGAGACTCAAAAGACGTTTGTGAAAGGGTCAATTCATTCCCGAGAAATCAAGGTCTGTTGCAGGGAGCGGTTGCGTCGGTCATGCCGGACAGACCACCTGCATAGGTGTTGCCGGAGAACTCAATCACACAGTTGCCTGCGGTGTAGGAGGACTTGAGATCGAGAACGCGTCCCTCTGCGCCCAGCGCGTTGTTAATGAAGGTGTTTCCGGTAATGGTGATCGAGATCTTATTGGTGCCTTGACGGCTGGTGCCGATGGCAGCCTTCTCGGTGTTCCAGCCCTGTGCGATTACAGCGTTGGAGAAGCCGGATTTCATACCAAAGGTGTTGTCCTTAATTACCAGGTTTGCGGCGTTGCCGGTGAAGTTCATTGCGTTATGACCGGGAGTTCCCTGAACGCCAATGCTGTTGTTCTTGATGTAGATCGTGCCTTGCGCCATATAATTCATGCGAATAAAGTTGAAGCCTGCTCTATCCATTCTGCAGCCGATCACAACGATATCGGTTGCGCGGCTGGTGGGACGACCCTGCTCCTCAAAGCAGATGGCAACGTAATTGGATGCGGGAGTGGAAGTAGCCTTGAATGCGCAGTTGTCGATTACAACGCCCTTGGCGCCCGTGTTGGAGCCGCTCTTTGCGCCAACGATGCTGGCAACGTAACCGGTGTCATTGCCTGCCTTGTTGTAAACGGTCTCTGCCTTGGTTTGGTCAAAGCATACGTTGAGCAGGGTTACGTTGGTGGAGGCGTTCAGGTTGATGGAACCAACGGTGCAGGTGGCAGAAGAGTTACCGCCGCGACCAACGATGGTGATATCGTTCTTGGGGGTACCGTCGGCATTCTCAAGAACGAGGGTGTCATAGTGACCAACCCCCAGCGTGATTACGTCACCGGGTTGCGCGTTGTGAATAGCTGTCTGTGCATTGGAGGGATCTACGGTAAGCTCGCCGTTTGCGAAATCGTAGTTATCGCCGAAGCTATCCTCTTCCTTGGTAGTCTGGGATGCCTTGAGACCGATGCCCAGCTCAATTGTGGGAGCGGTGCCGTTGTGGTTCACTTCATTGCCAACGGTGGTGGGCATGAAAATCGTGAGACCGGTCAGATAGGATGCACCGGGAGCCAACTGCTTTGCGCTTGCCCAACCTGCACCGTCGAATCTATAGCTATCACCATAGATAACTGTTTTGAGAGTCTCGTTGCTGAAGTTATCATAGATATACTCTCTGTTGGAAGCGTTTGTAACCTGAGTGGGAGTGAGAACATCTGCGCAGAGATAGTCGGAGAGCATGAAGGATTGTCCTTCAACGTTCACGCCTGCGGTCTCGCTTGCAATGTTCAGGCTCATGTTGTACTTGAGCCACAGAGAGCCCTCGTTCACAACCTTGAAGAATACCACCTCGGTGAAGCCGGGCTCGTAGAGCGCGTTCTCATCGAACAGCTTGGTGGTTTCGGTAACGGGCTGCCAGTTGGTTGTGTCGCCGGTGTACTCTTTTGCGTAGTAGAGCGCAACGTCGAGGTTACCGGTGGTAATCACGTTGTTCGCGGACTGAACGGTATCCGTGAACCAAGCGTAGGTCGTACCGAGCAGCATGGTGAAGCATAGGAACAGTGACATCACGCTGGTCAGAAGCGCCCTTTTAAGGGATTTTTTGTTAGTCATGTTTTGAACCTCCTTATTGGTTTATTTTTTTGAGACTAACTATGCAAAGCGGACTTCCGCAATACACCAAGAGAGAAAACTTCAAAGGGATGGGAAAACCGCCGCAAAGCACGGTTTGCAACATAATGAGCGTTATGTTACGTATTCCAACTGACAGTTTGAAGTTTATGTGACTTTTATTATAACATATGCGAAAAGAAAATGCAATAGTTTTACAAAAAAAATTTAGAAAGCATCACAAAAAAAGCCTTCCCCTCCCTCTTTTGAAAAAATTCGGGAAAGGCCGTTTTGTTGTGCCTTTTTTTGTTTTGCGCCGGACGTGTGCCTGCCGCTTTGCGGAAAGAAAAACCTCCTTTACAACATAACGCTCATTATGTTCATGGGTCTCGGCGCAACCTGCCCGAGGCTTTTTTTGTTTTAAATGATGAGGTGCAGCCGCTCCATCTTTTGCCGATGCTCAATGCCTGTTTCCGCAACGTAGAGCCGCGTGGTGTTGATGCTGGCGTGTCCCAAAATGTCTGCCAGCTTTGCCAAATCCTTTTCCATTCGGTAGAAGGCGCAGGCAAACAAATGGCGCAGATTATGGGGAAACACCTTTTTTGAATGTACCTTCGCACGCCCGCAAAGCGCCTTCATCTCCCGCCAGACCGCATGGCGGCTGATGGGGACGCCTCTTTTGGTGAGAAAGAGAGAACCGCTCGCAATTTTCCTCTCTTTTGCATACCGTAGCAGCTTTTTTCGCAGCTTGGAAACCAAAAAGACTCGCCGTTTTTTGCCCTTGCAGGTAACAGTTGCCTCCCCATGCTTTGCCGCTTCCACGGTGATATACCGAAGCTCGCTTACGCGAATTCCCGTTCCGCAAATGGTTTGCAGAATCAGGCTCAGGCGGCTGTTTTGCTGCGCGCTTGCCGTTTCCACAAGCCGCTGATATTCCGCGCGGGTCAGCTCCTTTTCCTCGGAGCGATAGATCTGCCGTTGCACGCGGAACTGCTTTATGCAAAGCTCCTGCCAGCCGCAGAATCGCAAGAATGCGTTAAGGGCGGCGAGCATGGAGTTTGCGCTGGAGGGGGCATAGGCATTTCCCAATGCGGTTTTGTAATCCAAGACCCGTTGCTTGCTGATTTTGTTCGATCCAATAAATGCAATAAAATGTTTTACATCACGCAGGTATTTTTCCACCGTTGCCGAGCTTCGCTCCTCCTCTTTTAAGAATTGAGCGAACGCAGTTGAATGCTGTGCTGTCAAGATTCTCATAAACTGTCCTCCCTTGTGTGATCTTTTCGGATGCGGGATCCGTGCGTTTATTCTACCATTTGAAACGCATTTTTTCAATCGGAATCGCGGAATTTGCAATCAAAACCACCGGTTCAACCGGTGGTTTGCACAGCCCCTATAAGGGGCTAATACAGGCTTAACCCCTAAAAGGGGTACAGAAAGTTTGATACCGCATTACAATCACAGGCA
>SVSC01000038.1 GCA_015064525.1 Oscillospiraceae bacterium | reverse complement strand
ACCTCCTTTTATTTTGTAACACGGCATCAAACCACTTACATTATACTTGGAGGTTTAACTCTTTTCAACCCTTTTTCGTTTCGGGCTTGCTTATAGCTCGCCCTCTTTGTCGTCGCTCCGCTCGTTTTCCGCTCCCCCAGTAGAACTGGGGGTTTATTTGGATAACCCAAAAAAAAAGCTCCATGGACCGAATGCCCATGGAGCTTTTTGTATTTTACAGCTCTGCGAGAAAATCGAAAACAATGTCGTCGTGTCCCTTCAAGCCCTCGTGGCCGTAGTCGGGATAGATCTTCATGTCCTTCTCGGAGGTGATCTTGTTGTAGATGGCGAACTGGGTGGAGGGGGGACAGGTGGTGTCCATCAGTCCCGTTCCGAACAATACCTTGGCGCGGATTCTGGGGGCGAGGAATTGGATGTCGATGTAGCCCAGCTTCTCAAAAATTTCGTCCTCGCGCTCATGTCTGGGGTCGAAATGGCGGAAGTAATAGCGCAAGCCCTCATAGGCACCCTTGTCCAGATCCATGTTCCACACGCGGCGGTAGTCGGAAAGATAGGGATAGATGGGCGCGCAGAGCTTGATCTCGGGAACCAGCGCGGCGCAAACCACCGATAAGGCTCCGCCCTGAGAGCCGCCCGTCACGCCAACGCGAGCTTCATCCACTTGGTCCAAGCCCATCACCACGCGCGCAAGCATGGCGGTGTCCAAGAACAGATCGCGACAGTAGAGATTTTCGGGCACGCCGTCGAGACCCCTCACAAAGGGGGTGGTGTAGGTGGTGCCGAGGGCGCCGCCAACGTCCTGAGAGTAGCCTCCCTGACCTCTGCAATCCATCGAAGCAACGCAATAGCCCTGAGAAACGTAGGAATAGAGGGACTTCCAGGAGTCGCTGCTGCCCGACAGACCGTGAAAATGCAGAACCGCGGGAACCTTGCCCTCCAGCTTTTTGGGGAGCAGGAGCTTGGCGTAAATACGGGCTCCCTTGGTGGAGGTGAAGGTGAGAGCATAGCAATCGGCAATGCGGGAAGCGGTTTCCACTTTTTGGAGGGTAGGAGCGGGATCAATGGCGTTCATTTCCGCAAGAGCGCGATCCCAAAATTCATCAAAATCGGCAGGTCTCGGGGATACGCCTTGATAAGCCTTCAATTTTTCAAGGGGCATATCAATTAACGGCATGGCTGGTTTCTCCTTTTTTTGTTTTTTGTTGGCTTTTGGGGGGATTACTGTTCTTCAAAATAGTCGGCAACCTCGCGCAAATGCCGCATGATGGGCAGGTGCTGCGGGCAAACGCCCTCGCAATGACCGCAGCCGATGCAGTCGCTTGCCTTTCCTTGCGCGGAGGCAAGGTTGGAATAGTATGCCTCCTGCGGCTTCCATTCCTTTCCCTCTGCCTCCTGCAGATCGGCGTTATAGAGGGAAAAATAGGTGGGGATCGGGATGCTCATGGGGCAACCGTCCACACAGTAGGCACAGTTGGTGCAGGGAATGGCGATGCCCGAATTGATCAGCTCTACCGCCTTCCATACCGTGTTGGTTTCCTGCGCGGTGAGGGGCTGAAGCTCCTGCATATAGGAGGTGTTGTCCAGCATTTGCTCCAGATTGCTCATGCCCGAAAGCACCATAAACACGTTTTCCAAGCCCGCGGCAAAGCGAATTGCCCAGGAGGGGGCAGACCAATCGGGGTGAACCGAGCGGAAGAGCTTTTCCACCGAGGCGGGAACCTTTGCAAGGGTTCCGCCCTTCACGGGCTCCATCACGATTACGGGAACCTTGTGGCGGGTGGCAACCTCGTAGCATTGGCGCGCCTGAATTCCGTCATGCTCCCAATCCAGATAGTTGATCTGCAGCTGGACGAACTCCATGTAGGGATGCTCTGTCAGCACACGGTCTAAAAATTCGGCGTTGTCGTGGTAGGAGAAGCCGATGTGGCGAACCAAGCCCGCCTCCTTTTTCTCGCGAAGCCAGCGGAAGCAATCAAACTCGTTATACTTGGGGTAGCACTCGCGGCTGATGGCGTGGAGCAGATAGTAGTCGAAAAATTCCACACCCGTTTTCGCTCTTTGCTCGTTGAAAATACGGTCGCGATCCTCAAGAGATTTCACGTAGTTTACGTGGAGCTTGGTCGCGAGGGTAAAGCTGTCTCTGGGGTAACGATCCACCAGTGCCTCCTTCACGGCGCGTTCGCTTTGGAATTTGCAGTACATCCATGCGGTGTCGAAATAGGTGAAGCCCTTTTCCAGAAAGGTATCCACCATTTGCTTGAGCTGCTCCATGTCGATTTTCGAGGGGTCGTTGGGATCCAAGGTGGGGAGACGCATCAGACCGAATCCGAGTTTTTTCATATTTTTCTCCTTTGTGGCATGATTATGACTTTTTACGTTTGTTTTCGGGGCAGGTGCTGGATCAACCCAATGATCTGCCCCGAAAGGATTACCGAAAGCAGGGATGCCCCCAGCTGTGTGGGGGAGAGATAGACGGCGGAAAGCGAAAGCACCGAAAGGTCGGTGAAAAGATAGATCCAACGAATGCTCAAGCGCGTCACGCGGGAAAGGCTCATGGCAAGGGCATCGTCGCCGCTTGGCGCCCCGCCCGCGCGAACGCAGATCCCCACGCCAACGCCAACAAAGCAGGCGCCAACCACTGCCGCCAACAGAGGATGCTCGGCAAGGGCGGGGAACAGGGGTTGCGTGCGCTCCACAAAGGCGTAGAAAAGCGAAAAGCCTCCGCCCGCAACGGCGGAATAGAGGATGAAGGTGTGTCCCAACAAACGCCATCCCAAAAGATAGCAGAGCAGATTGAGAACAGCTCCCGTGAGCGCGGGAGAGAGGGAAAAGCGATTCAAAAGGAAGAGCGTTAGCCCCAGAACACCTCCCTCGGTTACACCCGAAAAGGAATGTACGTGGTAGAGTCCAAATGCGAGAATGGCGCTTCCCAGCAGAATCAAGCCGCAGCTTGCGGGCTTCAGCTCCCGCAGGGAGGAGAGGAAGGAGTTGGATTGGTGTTGTCTTGTTTTCACGGTGCGTTCCTTTCGCGAGCATACTACCTACCATTATAATACGCTTTTGGCGGAATGTCAAGTGGAGAAGCGGAAAAGCGCATAATTTTTCCCCGTGCGGAATAAGAAAGAAGGGGGGGTGATGGCATGGAATTGCGAGAGGAACGTATGATCGGAACGGTGCGTGAGGGCTACCGCTTGCTGATGCGGATTTGCGTGGAGCTGGCTCTGCCAACCGATCGGAGCAGAATTGCGGAGTACTACAGAAGCGTAGGAGAGGGTTGCCGACGCTGGGCGGAGGAGGTGACGGGAGAGCGACTGCGTCAACGGTTTCTTTCGATGACCGACGAACGGGATCGCTGTCGGCTTCGGGCGGCAAGCTATCGGATGCGGATCGCGCCCGTATATCGGGAGAAGGCGCTGTGTCTGTGGCTTTGTGAGGCGGTGTTCACCAACGATGGCAAAAGCGAGCGGAGACGGTCGGCGCAGCTTTGGAATACCGAGGAGGAGACGGCATACCCGCGAGAGCAGGCGTTGCGATTGCTGTGGGGAGACGGCAGACCTCCGCGCGTCCCCTTTGCGGCAGACGGCTTTTATCCGGACCGCGGCGGACTCCTGTTCTTTCGGAATCCTCGGGGAGGCGAGGGGGAACAAGAGTGGATCGGTTTCAAAAAAAGCGAAAAAGATTGATAAAAAACTATCGTTTATTTCCTTTAAAAAGTGGCAAAATCTTCTTGCATTTTTTATGAAAATGTGTTACAATAATAGAAGAACGATCTGTTTTGATCGGATTGTTGAATGCTTGCGCGCCGTGAGACGGTCACCTCCTCTCCGCGCGCAAAACCGCGGGGAGCGGCAAGGAGGAATTCATGTCGAAGGAAACGATCATCCGCCTGAAGGAGGCGGAGGCTGAGGCAGCTCGGATCCTTTCGGATGCCGAGGCGCGGGCGAAGCAGATGCGCGCCGACGCTGAGGCGGCGGGACGAGCGCTGTGTGAGTCCACCGAACGAGAGCTTTCAGAGGAGCTGGCGGGAATGCTGGAGCAGATTCGCGAGAGATCCGAGGAGCATCGCCAAAGGGTGCTGGAGGAAACGCGCGGAGAGGCGGAAACGATTGCCTCCAACGTTCGCCTGAATCGAAAGAGCGCCGAAAAAATTGTGATCAGGGGGTTGGATGCAAAATGTCGGTAAGTGCAATGAAAAAGCTCACCGTGTTTGCGTTCCGCGCCGACGTGGATCACATTTCTGAGAAAGCTCATGAGCCTTCGTTGCGTGGAGGTTCGGGAATCCGATCGGTCGGGAGAGCTGCTTGCCGTGCGGCGCGCAGATGCCGACACCGAGATTGCCGCCTGCACAGCCAAGCTCAACCTGCTGGGGGAAGCGCTGCCGCTCATGCGGGAGTACGGCTCTCTTGGCAAGGGGGTTCGGGAATATGAGCCCAAAAGCTTTGAACGGGAAAAGCAACGGGAGCGCGCCTACGCCGCCGCGCAACGGACGCTGGAGCTGAAGGAGCTTCTGAACGCAGAGGAGCGCAAATGCTCCGAGCTTCGGGCGCGGGAGCTTTCGCTGTTGCCCTGGCTGGACTGTGATCTCCCACTGGGAGACTTGGAAACAAAGACCACGCGCACTCGCCTTGGAACGATCCCCAAGGGCGTTGCCTTTTCCGATCTGCAGGCGGCTGTGGAGGAGATCGAGGGCTGTGCCGAGGCGGTGTGGCAGAACAAGGGAATATCCTACGTTGCCGTTACGGTCTTTTTGGATCGGGAGCGGGAATGGAACGCCTTGGCGGCAGAGCTGGGCTTTCTGGAGGTTGTGTTGCCCGTGTCGGACGGAACCGCGGTGCAGGCGCGGGAGCGCTTGGAGCAGGAAATTCGGATAAGCTACGATCGGATGTCCTCGCTGATTGAAGAATTGCAGAATGTCTCCGAGCAGCTTGGAGCCGCCGAGATCCTTCACGATTTAATTTCCACCGACCGATCGGTGGCGGAGCTGCGCCGCAAGCTGGCGCAAACCGAATGCTGTTCGGTTTTGGAGGGGTGGGTTCCCGAGCATCGCCTGGCTGCGGTGGAATCACTCCTGAGCAAATTCGAGTGCGCGTATGAGGCACGGGATCCCTTGGAGGACGAGGATCCTCCGATTCTGCTGCGGAACAACAAATTCGTTCGGAACTTTGAGTGGGTGGTGGGAATGTATTCCTACCCTAAGTACGGTCGCTTTGATCCAACCGCGATCATGAGCGTATTCTATTTTCTGATCTTTGGCTTGATCTTTGCCGACGTTGGCTACGGTTTTTTGCTGACGGTTGGGGGCTTTGCGGGCTCTCGGCTGATGAAGCGTAAGCCATCTATGCAAAAAATGCTGCTGATGTTCGGCTACTGTGGTATTTCGGCAATGCTCGCGGGCGTGCTGTTCGGCGGATGGCTGGGGGATCTTCCCACGGCGATTATGCAGAACGTCCTTCACATTCCCACCGATACACCTGTGGGAAGATTTTTCAGCTCGGGGCTTTTGTTCAGTCCCTTGGACAACCCTCTGGGCTTTATGGCGGTCAGCCTGATCGCGGGCGGCATCCATTTGTTGGCAGGCATGGGCGTGAACTTTTATATCCTCTGCCGTGACGGCAAGGTGAAGGAGGCGCTTTCCACCGTGGCAACCCTTTGGGTGCTGTTTGCGGGTCTGCTTCTCCTGTTGGTGAACACAACGCTCGGCTTGATCGTTGCGGGCGTGGGCGCCTTGCTGGTCATCGCCTTTATGGGCTATGGCATCAGAAATCCCTTCAAGAGGATTGTGAAGGGACTGGGCGGAATCTACGGCTTGATCAATTATGTGTCGGATCTTCTGTCCTATTCCCGTATCCTGGCGCTGGGCTTGGTGGCGGCGGTGGTTGCCAAGGTGGTGAACATGATCACCATGATGAGCGGCGGCTGGGGAACGGTGGTTGTGATTCTTGTTATGATTTTGGGTCACGGAATCAACCTGGTTCTGAACGTGCTGGGTGCCTTCGTTCACACCTCCCGCCTGCAGTATATGGAATTTTTCGGAAAGTTCTACGAGGACGGCGGCAAGCCCTTTGAGCCCGCCGCGCCCACCGAGCAATATTCCGAAGCCGTCACCGTCGATGAAGCGTAATTTACTTTTAAAAAAAAAAAAGCAATAAAAAACAATAAAAAAGGAGACTAAAACAATGACGATTTCCGAATTCTTGAGCATGATTTTCAGCGGTAACACCTTGGCGCTGGCAGGCGCCGCTCTGGCAGTTCTGTTGGCGGGCATGGGCTCCGCGAGAGGCGTGAACATGGTTGCAAAGGCATCTGTTGGCGCCCTCAGCGAGGATCCCTCTCTCTTCGGTAAGACCCTTCTTTTGCAGGCGCTTCCCATGACCCAGGGCTTCTACGGCTTTATCGTATCCTTCCTGATCCTTTTCAACATGAAGGCGGGTATCTTCGGAGATGCTCCCGCGTTGACCGTTGCCGAGGGTGCCTACTATCTGGTTGCCGCCCTCCCCACCGCGATCGTTGGATTCTATTCCGCCATTAAGCAGGGCGAGGTTGCAACCGCAGGCGTGCTGGCGATCTCCAAGCGCCCCGGTGAGGTTGGTAAGGCGGTTACCTCTGCCGCGCTGGTGGAGACCTACGCCATTCTTGCCGCTCTGGTATCGATTCTGCTGGTGTTCTGATCTCCAAAGGAGCTCGGATCATGAACGGACTGAAACATATGACCGACAGAATTCTGTCGGATGCCCGCGACCGCGCCGACGCCATTCTTGCGGCTGCGGAGGCGGATTGCCGTGAAATCGCCGCGCGTTATCGGGAGGCGGCGGACGGCATTCGTGAGCGGCTGTCGCTGGAGGCAGAGGCGCAGGGGGCGGATATGATCGCCCGTGCCAAGTCGGCGGCGGCAATGGAGAAAAGAAATCTTTTGCTGGTTCAGCAGGGAGAGCTGATCGACGGCGTTTTCACGGGCGCCGAGGATTGGGTGCTTTCTCTCTCTCCCGATCAGTATGCCAACGTTTTGGGAGGCTTGCTTGCCGCGGCTCTTTATGAGCTTTTCGAAACGCAAGCCGAAAATCAAGCTCTTTACGGCGAGGAGGACGAGGATGCCGACGCTCCCTGCGAGGTTCTGATGAACAAAAAGGACAGAGAAACGGTGGGAGGCGAGGTGCTTGCGGTGGCGAAAAGAAAGCTGACGGGGAAGCTCTCCGAGGAGCAGCTTTCAAGGCTCACCCTCTCCAAGGATACCGTTCGGATCCGCGGTGGCGTGGTGCTTCGTCGCGGAGACGTGGAGCTGAACAATTCCTTTGAGACAGTGTTTTCCCAGCTTCGCCGTGAATTGGAGGGCGAGGTTGCGCAGGTTTTGTTTGAAGTGCGGGGGAGCTTGATATGAAGGGCGTGGAATATCGCGCGGAGGAGCTGGTTTACCAAAGCGCCCGCCTGAGTATTCTGGAAATGCGCATGATCGGCGCCGCCCGTATGGAGCGGCTTCTGGAATCGGGCTCTCTTGCGGAATGTTTGCGCCTGCTGGAGGAATTCGGCGTTGCGGTGCGCTATCGGGAGGACGGCGCGTTTTTGCGGGAGCAAACCCTCTCCGATCGGTTGTCGCGGGTCTATGAGGAATTGCTGGGGGATGAGAGCAAGCCTTTTCTCAGGCTGTGGCTCTATCCCTACGATTGCAACAATCTGAAATCGGTGATCAAATGCCTCTCCCGCGGGGTGGATTTTGAGGGAATGCTCTTCAACTGCGGAACGATCCCTCGCAACGATCTGATCGGCGCCGTGCGCGGACACGATTTTTCGCTCCTGCCCGAGGCGTTTGCCGAGGCGGCTCGTGAGGCGGCGGTCACTCTTGCCACCACGGGAGATCCGCAAACGGTGGACTTTATTTTAGACCGCGCCTGCTATGCTGCCATGCTGAAGGAGGCGGAGGAGAGCGGTGTGGCGTATGCCGCTCTGTTGGTGCGGAGAAAGATTGATCTCACCAATCTCACGGTTTGCGTGCGGTTGATGCGAATGGTCAAGCCCCATGCGCTTTTGCGGGTGCTGGAGCAGGCTTATCTCCCGGGCGGAAGTCTCTCATATGAGGAGCTTGCCGCGCTGTGCGAGGGGGACGAGGAGGGCTTTTGGAAGCGGCTTTCCCGCGGGGAGTACGGCTTTCTTGCCAACGCTCTGCGAGGGGCAAGCGCCTCTCTTTCGGAGATTGAGCGCGCCGCCGACAACTCCATGATCAATTATCTCAAAGAGCGCCGTCGCGGTGCCTTGGGATCCGAGGTGCTTTTGGGCTACCTGCTGGGCAGTGAGTATGAGGTACGGAACCTTCGCATTCTGCTTTCGGGGCTGGAGATCGGCCTTTCGGAGCAGGCGTTGCGGGAAAGGATTCGAAGCAGCTATGTATAAGATCGGTATTATCGGAAATCGGGACGCAGTGCAGGGCTTCATGGCGGTGGGCTTTGCGGTTCGTGAGGTGTCCGACGCGCAGGAGGCTGCGAAAACGCTCCACGCCATGACAAAATCGGGAGAATTCGGTATCATTTTTCTCACCGAGAATTACGCCATGCAACTGGAGGAGGAGCTGACGCGCTACCGCGATCTGCCCATTCCCGCCATCGTTTCCATTCCCGGGCAGGAGGGCTCCTCGGGCTACGGCATGAACAATCTCCGCCGCGCTGTGGAGAGAGCCGTTGGCACCGATATTCTCTTCGGAAACGATAAGTCGTAAGAATTTCAGAAAGGAAACAGACCCGAACATGGTAGAAGGAAAAATCAGGAAGGTATCCGGCCCTCTGGTGATTGCCGAGGGAATGCGGGAGGCAAATCTGTTCGACGTGGTACGCGTTGGCGCGGATCGCCTTATCGGTGAGATCATCGAAATGCATGGGGATTGCGCTTCTATTCAGGTATATGAGGAAACAGCGGGGCTGGGAAGGGGAGACGCGGTGGTTTCCACGGGCGCGCCTCTTTCGGTGGAATTGGGCCCCGGACTTCTCACCAATATTTTCGACGGAATTCAGCGTCCTCTGGAGACTATGCGGCTGAAGTATGGCTCCAATCTGACCAAGGGTGTTGACGAGCCCGCGCTGGATCGCGAAAAAACATGGTATTTCAAGCCCGCGAAAAAGGTTGGCGATCCTGTTGGGGCGGGAGATATTTACGGAACGGTGCAGGAAAACGAGGTGATCCTGCACAAGATTATGGTGCCTCCCAAAACCGAGGGTACCATTGTGGAATTAAAGGAGGGCAGCTTTGGCGTGGGCGAGCGAATCGGTCGGCTGAAGCGAACGGACGGCTCCATGGAGGATATCAGCCTGATGCAGCGGTGGCCTGTTCGCGTGTCCCGTCCCTATCGGAAAAAGCTGCCGCCCGTGGATCCCATGATCACGGGTCAGCGCTCCATCGACGCGCTTTTCCCCATCGCCAAGGGTGGAACCGCCTGCGTTCCCGGCCCCTTCGGTTCGGGAAAAACCGTGGTTCAGCACCAGCTTGCCAAGTGGAGTGACGTGGATCTGGTTGTTTATATCGGATGCGGCGAGCGCGGAAACGAGATGACCGACGTGCTTCGGGAATTCCCCGAATTGACAGACCCGAGAACCGGAAAATCCCTGATGGAGCGAACCGTTCTCATTGCCAACACCTCGGATATGCCCGTGGCGGCGCGCGAGGCGTCGATCTACACGGGAATTACCATTGCGGAGTACTTCCGCGATATGGGCTATTCGGTGGCGGTGATCGCGGATTCCACCTCCCGTTGGGCGGAGGCGTTGCGCGAAATGTCGGGACGTTTGGAGGAAATGCCCGGTGAGGAGGGCTATCCCGCTTACCTCACCTCCCGTCTTGCCCAGTTTTATGAGCGCGCGGGCAAGGTGGTCTGCCTTGGAGAGGACGGGCGCGAGGGCGCGTTGTCTGCCATTGGCGCCGTGTCTCCTCAGGGAGGCGACATTTCCGAGCCCGTTACCCAGGCAACGCTGCGTATCGTAAAGGTGTTCTGGGGCTTGGATTCCTCTCTGGCGTACCGTCGCCATTTCCCCGCAATCAACTGGCTCAACTCCTATTCGCTCTACCGTGACCGTTTGTCCGACTGGTTCTCGGGACACGTGGCGGGGAACTGGAACGACCTGACCGGTCGAACCCTCAAGGTGCTTCAGGAGGAGGCGGAGCTGCAGGAGATTGTGAAGCTGGTGGGCATGGACGCCCTTTCCAATGAGGAAAAGCTGAAATTGAACGTGGCGCAGTCTCTGCGAGAGGACTTTTTACAGCAGAACGCCTATGCCGAGGTGGATTGCTACACCACGCTGGAAAAGCAACACGGTATGCTGGAATTGATCTTTGGCTTCTACGACGCGGCTCTGCGAGGTGTGGAAAGCGGCGTGGATGCCGACACCATCTGCGCGGTTCCCTCGGTGGAGAAGCTGGGGCGTGCGAAATTTGCCGAGGAGACCCAATGGAGGGCTCAGTTTGCTGAGATCTTAGAGGGGATCCAAGCCGAGATCGATCATTTGATCGAACGGGCGAGGGAGGAGGACTAACCATGATCAGAGAATACAGAACCATTGAAGAGGTTGCAGGTCCTTTGATGCTGGTGCGCCGTGTGGAAGGCGTGAAGTACGACGAATTGGGAGAAATCGAGCTGCCGAGTGGCGAGGTGCGCCGTTGCCGCGTGCTGGAGGTGAACGGCAAAAACGTGCTGGTTCAGCTGTTTGAGTCCTCCGCGGGCTTGAATCTTTCCAGCAGCAAGGTGCGGTTCACAGGGCATGGCGTGGAGCTTCCCGTATCCCGCAATATGCTGGGACGGGTGTTCAACGGTATGGGTGAGCCCATCGACGGCGGCGCGCGGATCATTCCCGAAAAGTCCATGAACATCAACGGCACTCCCATCAATCCCGCTGCCCGCCATTATCCCTCCGAATTCATTCAAACAGGCGTTTCCAGCATCGACGGCTTGAATACGCTGGTGCGCGGGCAAAAGCTCCCCATCTTTTCGGGCTCGGGTCTGCCTCATGCCAATCTGGCGGCGCAGATCGCCCGTCAGGCAAAGGTGTTGGGAAAGGACGAACGGTTCGCGGTGGTGTTCGCAGCTATCGGAATCACCTTTGAGGAGGCGGATTTCTTCATTTCGGATTTCCGCAAAACGGGTGCCTTGGATCGCACCGTTCTGTTCATCAATCTGGCGTCGGATGCCGCCATCGAGCGTATCAACACCCCCCGTATGGCGTTGACCGCGGCGGAGTATCTGGCGTTTGAATGCGATATGCACGTTCTGGTTATCATGACCGACATCACAAACTATGCGGAGGCGCTCCGTGAGGTTTCCGCTGCGCGCAAGGAGGTTCCCGGCAGACGCGGATACCCCGGATATCTCTACACCGACCTTGCAACCCTTTACGAGCGGGCGGGCAGAAAGATGGGCTCCGAGGGCTCTATCACCATGATCCCCATTCTGTCTATGCCCGAGGACGATAAAACGCATCCTATCCCCGACCTGACGGGCTATATCACCGAGGGTCAGGTCATTCTTTCCCGTGAGCTTTATCGCAAGGGATATCTGCCGCCCGTGGACGTTCTGCCGTCTCTTTCCCGTCTGAAGGATAAGGGAATCGGCGTTGGCAAAACCCGTGAGGATCACGCCAACACCATGAACCAGCTGTTCGCGGCGTACGCCAGAGGCAAGGAGGCAAGAGAATTGATGGTGGTTCTGGGTGAGGCGGCGCTTTCTCCCGTGGATCGCCTCTACGCCAAGTTTGCGGATGCCTTTGAGTCCGACTATATCAATCAGGGCTTCTATGAGGACCGTTCCATTGAGGAAACCTTGGATCTGGGCTGGCGACTGCTTTCGATCCTGCCCAAGAGCGAAATGAAGCGAATCAAGCCCGAGCTTCTGGAGAAGTACTGGGTGGAGTCTGCCGAAAAGGCGTGATCCCATCGCTTCACAGGAGGGTTTACCATGGCTGAAATTCGAGTGAACCCCACCCGTATGGAAATGAAGCGCTATCAGACCCGTTATCAAACCGCCCGCAGAGGACACAAGCTCCTCAAGGACAAGCGGGACGAGCTGATGCGCAGGTTTTTGGACGTGGTGCGGGAAAATAAGCAGCTTCGGGAGCGTGTGGAGGCATCCTTGGCGCAGGTTTACGGCGGCTTTACCGTGGCAAGTGCGGTGAGTAGTCCGCAAATGCTACAGGAGGCGCTGATCTGCCCCAAAAAGGAGGGCGAATTGCACGTGGATTATCGTAATCTCATGAGCGTGAACGTGCCGAAATTTGAATTGAAGGTGAGAGCTGACAATTCGGAATTCTGCAACTACGGTATGGCGTTCACGTCGGGAGAATTGGATGCGGCGTTGCTTTCCCTGAACGGGATTTTGGAGGATCTGATCCGCTTGGCGGAGCTGGAAAAAACGGCGCAGCTTTTGGCGGAGGAAATCGAGCGTACCCGCAGGCGCGTGAACGCGCTGGAGCATATCCTGATGCCCCAATATCTGGAGGTGATTCGCACCATCCGTATGCGGCTGGAGGAGAATGAACGAGGAAATACCACCCGTCTCATGAAGGTGAAGGACATGATGCTGAAGGCTCAGCTGCGCAGTCCCGAGGACGACGATGAGGATGAGGAGCTTCCCGAAATAACATGATTGCTGTGGCGGCTGTCTCTTGTTTGGAGAGACAGCCGCCAAAATTTTTTTCAAAAAAATACTTACATTTTTTGAAAAAATATGTTATAATAAGGTTGGAAGTGAACCTTTTGCTCCACAATGCTCGGAAAAAGACAATCAAAGGAGAGTGGAAAAATGTTTCAGATCAACGACTATGTCTACTACGCCTCGGGTGGGGTTTGCCTTGTTTCCGATATCTGTCAGGCGCCGCTTGCGGGAATGCCTGCCGACCGTTGCTACTATGTCTTGCGCTCTCTGCACAACAGCAACAGCGTGATGTATATTCCCGTGGACAGCGAAACGGTGTTCATTCGCTCGCTGATGAGCCGAGAGGAAGCGGAGGCTTTGCTTGCGGGGCTGGAGGAAATTCAACCCTTTGAGGAGCCCAACGCCAAGCTTTTAAAGGCAAGGTATGCGGAGGCGATGAAAACACATACCCCCGCTGCATGGGTGCGGGTGATCAAAACCGTTTGGAAACGACTCCGACGGTTGGCGGAAGCATCCCGCACGCAAAGGCTTTCGGATACCGAGCGCTCCTACGGAGAGGATGCCTTGCGGTATCTTTCTGCCGAGCTTTCCATTGCGCTGGATCGATCGGTAAATGAGGTGGAGCGCTTGGTGCGCCCGCTGTTGGAAAAAGAATAATCACACACACCCTTTGGGCATTTTCAAGCCGAAAGGGTGTTTTTTTTGCTTTTTTGAAGCCCAAAACAGACTTTTCGCAGCTTTTTTTCCGTGAAACGGGGCGTCGGCTATGGTAAAATATTCTTGCAAGAGCGGCTCGATGCCTGTGAGTGTGCTTCACGGCGGTGCGTTGGGAGTGCCCGAAACGTATGCCCGAGTCGATTTCGCTTTTGCGGTTGGCAATCGTTTGTTCAACGATGAGGTTCAACTCCTCGCACGCGGGTTCGAATCCCGCAGAATCCCTCGCAAGGATTCTCCGGTGGATCGGTCAACCGTCCGAAAGGACAAAAGCGCGTGGATTCCACGCACAGAGCTTTTCCCAAGCCTTGGAGCGACGGCGCATCCTGCCGTCCCTCCCATCGGGCGCGCCTTGTCTTGGGGTGGATCCCGCAGGGCGGTGGGAAGCGCCAACGGAACAGCTGTCCGCGCTTCTTCACCCTCCGCTCAAGCCCCGAGCCGCTCGCCCGATGCAACGGGCTACGTCTATGAAAACAGAAAGGAGACAACCGCAATGAGATTGGCGTTGCTTCAAAGAATCTTGCGAAAAAGAGAATACGACCGCCTTTTGCGAATTCTTTTGCGGGCGTTTCCCAAGGAATGCAACGAGGACGTTCGCGCGGTGTGTCAGGTGCTTTTCCTGAAAAAAGGGTGTTCGTGTGCCAATGTCTATTATTTGAACGAGTCGGTAAATTGGCGACTGTTGTCGGGAGAATCGATCCGAATGCCGTACCGTCTTTGCATTGAGGATAGCGCCTACAACGCGCCCTCGCTGACCCATCAACAGCAGGTGATACTGGATTGCGTCCTCACCAGAAGCTGTAACGGCTATCAGCGGCAGAGGTCGCTGGAGCGGCTGTTGGCAGGTAAATTACCCGATTTTGCCTTGCCCTACGTTGTGAAGCTTTGCGACGAATACGTGGTGGAGATCTTGCAGGTGGTCTACGAGCGACTTTCGTTAGAGGATCGTTCCCGTTGCCGCGCCTTGTGCGTTGAAAACATCGACTATATCCGCCGCGCCCACAGCCGCATGATCAGCTATTGGGCAGAATTTTACCGATGGGATTGCTACCGCTATCGGGACTATATTGGAAGAAAATTATACGCGGAATGCTTTGGCTACCGCAAAACAGGGCAACGGAACATCGAGATCGTTGCGGAGAGGAGTGTGTGTGATGAAAACCATCGTAATTCATGAAAATCAGAGAGGTCTGCTGTTCAAAAACGGCAGATACAAGCGGTTGTTAGGCGCGGGGAAATACCGCTTATGGGGAGGCAGAACGGTGGAGGTGTGCGATCTGTCTCAGCCCTTAAAGCCTATTCATTGCGGCTTGGAGGTATTGCTTGCCGATCCTGCTCTTGCGCCGCTGGTGGAAACTGTGGAGGTAGGGGACGGTGAGCTTGCCCTGCACGAGGTGAACGGCAATTTCGCGGGAGCGCTTTCCGCGGGAAAGCACGCCTTTTGGCGGATCTGCAGCACCCATTCCTTCCGCGTGATCAACGTCACGGATCCCCGCCCTGAGGCGTCGATTCCTTCGCATATTCTTCTTGCGCTCACCCCCTCGGTATGTATGCGAATCGACGTTCCCGCATATCACAAGGCGCTTCTTCTTTTCAACGGTCAGGTGCAGGGAATGATCGAGAGCGGAGCCCACTATTTTTGGCGGAACGGTACAACGGTTGAAGCGGTGGAGGTAGACACCCGCATGATTCAGCTGCTGATCGCGGGGCAGGAGCTGCTCACCGCCGATAAGGTTACCCTGCGGATCAGCCTGGTTTGTGAGTACCGTGTGACGGACGCGCTGCGGTTTCTCACCGAGCTAAACGATGGCGCGGAGCAGATTCGTGTGTCGGCTCAGCTGGCACTCCGAGAGTACGTGGGTCACCGTCGGTTGGATGAGATTTTAGAAAACAAGGAGCAGATCGCGGAGCATCTCACCGCCTTTCTGCGGGAGCGCGGGCATCGTTGGTTTGTGGAGATCGGAGAGGTGAACGTGAAGGACGTGGTGCTTCCCGGGGAGATCCGCGACATTATGAACACTGTTCTGATTGCGGAAAAGAAGGCGCAGGCAAACGTGATCGCCCGCCGCGAGGAGGTGGCGTCCACACGCTCGCTCCTGAATACCGCCAGACTGATGGAGGAGAACCCCACGCTATATCGGCTGAAGGAGCTGGAGTACGTGGAGCGGATCTGCGAGAACGTTGGAAACATTACCCTGAACGGAAGCGGCGATCTTCTGGCGCAGCTCACCTCGGTGCTTCGGGGAGGCGCGTCTTCCGTCTGATCAATAGGAGGAGTAGAATGATAGAGATTATTGGAGCATACAATCGGGCGATCTGCTATACCGACGCCCTGGAGGAGACCGCGCGGGAGCAATTGAAGGCTGTTTGCGATCTTCCCACCTTTGCCGATGAGAAGATCCGCGTGATGCCCGACGTTCACGCGGGCAGAGGCTGTACCATCGGCACTACCATGACCATTGCCGATCGGGTGGTTCCCGCCATGGTGGGCGTGGACATCGGCTGTGGAATGTACACGGTGGAGCTGGGGGCGCAAAAGCCCGACCTGCGGCTGCTGGACGAGGCGTCTCACCGCATCCCCTCGGGAACGTCGGTTTGGGAGGGACGTGTGGAGCGGTTTGACCTGACTGCCCTGCGCTGCTACCGCGCCCTCAAGGATTCCAAGCGGCTGGAGCGCAGCCTCGGAACGCTGGGAGGCGGAAATCACTTTATCGAGCTGGACGTGGACGAAGAGGGAGATCACTATCTGGTGATCCATTCGGGCAGCCGCAATCTGGGCAAGCAGGTGGCGGAGTACTATCAGCAGATCGCCCTGGATCTCAACATGGGCAAGGAGGAGTACTTCCGCCGCAGAAACGAGATCATTGAGAGCTACAAGGCAGCCGGGCGAAGAAGCGAGATTCAAGGGGAGCTTCGGAAGCTGGAGAAGGAGTGGCAAACCGTCTCTCCCACCTTGCCGCGGGATCTTTGTCATCTGTACGGAGCATTTATGGAGGACTATCTCCACGACGTTGCCGTTTGTCAGAATTTTGCCACCCGCAATCGGGAAAAAATGGCGGAGCTTCTTTTGGAGTGGAATGGCTTGGAGGCAGGAGATGCCTTTCACACGGTGCATAATTATATCAACGTGGAGGAGCGGATCCTGCGGAAGGGCGCCGTGTCCGCCCGCGCGGGGGAGCGGCTGCTGATTCCCATCAATATGCGGGACGGTAGTCTCCTGTGCGTTGGAAAGGGAAACGCCGATTGGAACTTTTCAGCGCCTCACGGGGCGGGACGGCTGATGTCCCGCAGAACGGCGCTGGAGCAGCTCACCATGGCGGAGTACGCCGAAGCGATGCAGGGAATCTATTCCACCTGCGTTTTGCCCGAAACGCTGGATGAGTCGCCTATGGCATATAAGAGCATCGACGATATTTTAAAGCATCTTTCTCCCACGGCGGAGGTGGTGGGGCGCTTGAAGCCGATCTACAATTTTAAGGCGGCGGAGTAACGATAGGATTTGACAAATCGAGAACGGCGTGGTATAATGTAGGTATCTTATATTACGGAGGTGCAAAATGCTGCTGATTCAAAACGGATACCTGAAAACCATGGCAGGTGAGGATATTGCGGGAGGCTCGGTGCTGATTGACGATAACGGTAAGATTTTGGCTGTGGGAGCCGACCTGAAGGCGCCCGAGGGCGCTGAGGTAATCAACGCGGAGGGGCGACTGGTGACCCCGGGCTGTGTGGACGCGCATTGTCACATCGGGCTTCATAACGAGGCGGTTGGCTGGGAGGGACGGGACTACAACGAGCGATACGATCCCATCACGCCTCAGATGCGCGCCATTGATTCGATCTATCCTCAGGATGAGTCCTTTGCCAACGCCCTTCGCCACGGTGTTACCACGGCGTGTACAGGTCCCGGAAGCGCCAACGTGGTGGGCGGAACCTTTGTTGCCATCAAGCTGTTTGGCAAGCGTGTGGACGATATGATTGTGCGGGAGCCCCTTGCCATGAAGTGCGCCTTTGGCGAGAATCCCAAGAACGTTTACGGTCAGGGCGCAAAACGCAACCCCGCCACCCGCATGGGAACAGCGGCGCTGTTGCGGGAGCTGTTGTTCCGCGCCCGTCGCTATCTGGAGGAAAAGGAGGCGGACAAAAATCCCGCCTTTGATATGAAGCTGGAGGCAATGATCCCCGTTATGAAGCGTGAGATTCCGCTTAAGGCGCACGCTCATCGGGCAGACGATATTTTCACCGCCATCCGCATTGCCAAGGAGTTTGATTTGCGGCTCACGCTGGATCATTGCACCGACGGCGCGGTGATTGCCGAGGAGCTGGCGAAGGAGGGCTATCCCGCCTTTGTGGGCCCCTCTCTCGGAAGCAAATCCAAGATCGAGCTGGTGAATAAGAGCTTCACCACTCCTGCAGTTCTGCACAAGGCGGGAGTTCCCGTCAGCATCATTACCGATGCTCCCGTGATCCCCTTGGAGTATCTTCCCATGTGTGCGGGGCTTGCCGTTTCCTCTGGACTTCCCATGGAGGAGGGTTGGAGAGCCATCACCGTTAACCCTGCCAACCAAACGGGCATTGGGGACCGCGTTGGAAGCCTGGAGGTGGGCAAGGATGGGGACGTCGTGATCTGGACGGCGGATCCCCTCACCACGGTAGGCGCGGAAGCGTTCGTAACGGTTGTGGACGGTAAGGTAGTCTACAGAGCATAAGAAACGCCCCCTCGGAGCATTCGCTCCGAGGGGGCGTTTCGAGGGTGTAGACCAAAGGAATGTCGATCGTTAAATTGCACAAATGCGTCAGCCGCTTTCTTTTGATGCCACAGGCGCAAAAGAAAGCTAACAAAGAAAACGCCGTTTAGGGGGGATTTCGCCCTCTG
>SVSC01000037.1 GCA_015064525.1 Oscillospiraceae bacterium | reverse complement strand
GCTTCCCACCTTCACGCCGACGGCTCGGTGCGTTTGGAGGACTACGGCTTGGCGGACGTTTACGATGAGGAAGGAAACCTCGTCTACACTCCCGCGGAATACACCATCACCAAGGCGAATTTCGCCGCCGACGGGAAATGCTCCGCATCCGATATCTCCTACACCGTGAAGGTGGGAAGCGCCATTCTTTCCGGTGGCGGCTACTACGTTCAACTGGTGGGCAGAGATGCGGTATATATCGTCAGCTCCAGCATCGGAAACACCGTGCTGCAACCGGTTGAGGCGCTGGTGGCTCCCGCAACCATCTATCCCATGACGGTCAGCACCTACGTTATGGTGTATAATTTCCGTTTGGGCTCGGTGGAAACCTTCCTCACCGACAACGAGGAGGATTTGAAAAACGACGATAACGTGAAGCTGATCTCCGCTTTCGATTTTGTGAGCCTGGAGGAAAGAGAAAACAGTATCTATTCCTCCGTGCCTTATTGGCTGGTGAAGGATCAGAGCATCACAAACGGCTATCAGTTCAACAGCGATAGCGTTTCCACCGTTCTCGGTAACCTTTATCAAATGGAGTTCGTTGCCTGCAGGATGCTGAATCCCAAGGAGGATGCGGACTTTGAAAAGTACCATTTGGATCAGGATGTGTTTATCCTTTCCTTCGATTACGACCCCGAGGTGGCTCAGGGTGGCTCGGAGGAGGATGAATGGGTGTCCAATATGCTGGTGATCAGCCGTCTCACGGAGGATGGAACCTATTTCGTTTATTCCTTCCTCTACGATATGATCGTTGAGGTGGATCAGTATTATCTTTCCTTCCTGGAGTGGGATCAGAGCAAGTGGTATAATCAGTATTTCTTCCAGAATAATATTGCTTATATCAAGAATATGAGCATTACCTCCGGCGAGAAGGTTTTTGAGTTCAATATGGACAACCGCTATTCCTACGCCTTCTACGATAACGGCAACGGAACGGGAACCGTGATCAACCTCACCAAGGGAACCATCTCAAAGGATGCCAATGGCAACGAGATTTACACGGAAACAAAAACCGGAAAGCAGCATAGAATCTATCTGATGGATTTCTCGGCGGGCAGAACCTACCGCGATAAGGATTCCAACAAGATTCTTTACAGAGGAACCGGCGACAACGGTCAAACCATTCTGGTGGAGGTGACCTCCAGCACAACCAATCTGAACATCCATTGTCCGCAGTATCAGGGGCAGAATGGGGACCTTTTGGATTACGTGATCACGGAGACCACCCAAACCGATACGGGTACCGAAAAGACCAAGACCTACACGGCTCTGGATAACTTCCGCAGACTCTATTCCAAGCTGCTGTGGTATTCCATTGAGGGAGACGTTAGCCAGAAGGAGCTTGGAAGCGACGTGAAGACCTACGTGGCAAATCACGATGCCATGGCGGAGATCCGCTTCTCTCTGGAGGATATGGCGTCGATCCTGAATCCCGAGCATTATGAAAAGAACAACACGGTGGATATGGTGATCCGATTCTACTCCTATCCCAGCTCCGATTGGAAGCTGCTCCTCACCATTGAGGTGCTGGAGAGCGCGGACGCAACACCCGATCCCACCAAGGGGCAGGGCGCGTTCTACGTGTCCGCAGGCGAGATGGAGGATATTCTGCAGTATGCCGAGGATCTGATCAACGGCAAGCTGCTCCCCAGCTCCACAAATTAACAAAATGTCGCCCGCTGCAAACGCAGCGGGCGCAGGTTGTAGACCAAAGGCGCGCTAACCGTGAGATTGCACAAATGCGTTAGCCACTTTTCTCTTGCAGAAAAAGGCGCAAGAGAAAAGTTATCAAAAGAGAACGCCGATTAGGGGAATTTCGCCCGTTGCGACGGGCGAGAAGGGCTCCGCCCCTTCACCCCGCAAACTTTTGAAAAAGTTTGATCAAAACTTTCATCAAACTGACGAAAGCTGTTTGTTTTGTCTACAGTCTGCGCCCGCTGCAAACGCAGCGGGCGGTATTTCGCATATAACGAATGTAGCGTGTCGGGGAATTCCGTTGGAAACGCCTCGGCTACTGCTCAAGGAGGAGTGCAATGATTTTGAGTGAAAAAGAAATGAGAGCGGTTGGGTGCCTGGTGGGCGGTGCCGTGGGCGACGCGCTGGGCTATGCCGTGGAATTTGCCGAGGATTCGGCAATTTTTCGCAAATACGGAGAGCGGGGGATCACCGAGTACCAAGCTGTGGGAGGCGTGGCGCAGATCTCCGATGACACGCAAATGACGTTGTTCACCGCGGAGGGACTGCTGTCCCGCGTTCGCCGTGGCGATCCTGTGGGCGCGATCCATCAATCGTATCTGAATTGGCTGAAAACCCAGACGGAACGGGCTCCGATTGCCGCTGAGGGGCTGATGAGCCTCTCGGAGCTTTATAGCAGACGCGCGCCGGGGAATACTTGTCTCAGCGCCCTGGAGAGCGGCTTGCGAGGAAGCGTTGCCCGCCCCATCAACCGCAGTAAGGGATGCGGTGGCATCATGCGGGTGGCTCCCGTGGCGATCTATTGCCATAGCAGGAGCATTCCCATTGAGGAGGCAGATCTGCTGGGAGCCGAGGCTGCGGCAATCACACACGGGCATCCCTTGGGCTATATTCCCGCCGCGTTTTTCGTGCATCTTCTATACCGCGCGCTGGAGGGAACGGATCTTGACAGCGCGGTGAAGGATGCGCTCCTGCGGGTTCCTGTCTTGTTTGAGGAGAGCGAGCATTCGGCGATGGCTGTGGAGCTTGTGAGAAGGGCTGTGACGTTGGCGGAGCAGGATCTGGACGATTTGGATGCCATTCGCGCGCTTGGAGAGGGCTGGGTGGCGGAAGAGACTCTTGCAATCGCCCTGTATTGCTGTCTCAAGCATCGAACCGATTTTGCAGAAACGGTGATTGCGGCGGTGAACCACAGCGGCGACAGCGACTCCACGGGAGCTGTTGCGGGTAACCTGATCGGCGCCTGTCTCGGCGTCCAAAGCATACCGAGAAAATATCTGCAAGGGCTGGAGCTGCTTGATACAACGGTGGAGCTGGCAAGGGCGCTGTGTGAGGCGTAATCGCTTTGTTAGGATAAAAAACGAGGGCTTGGAGCGATTGCTCCAAGCCCTCAGGTTATAGACAAAACAAACAGGTTTCTTCAAAAGCTCGCTCGATCAGGAGCGCGGATTGCCCTCGCACGTTTCCCAACAATGATTGATAACGTGCATCAGGTGATATCTCAATTGGTAGAGCAGCCGACTTGATAATTGGTTATAGCGATGGCCCAACCCCATTTGATCCGCATAGCACGGCGGAGAATCGTTCCAAGAGCCCATAGCGCCGAAAACATCGGCGATTTGAACCGCATAGTAAATTCCTTTTAGCTCGTCGGGAAGTTCATTTGGAACAGCGGAGGCGTCGATTTTTGTAGCGTCGTTCAGGGCGTTGTACGCTTTTTGAAAGACCTCGGAGAAATAAGGAAATCCAATTTCCAGGGAAAAGGCACCGATCTCCAGAAGAACCTCCTTGAACTCGTCGGTTTTGTTGGCACGTGTGACGTCGGTCAATTGCGCTGCTGCGCTGCGACGCTCTTTGTAAACAACCATCCAGCCGTTTTGCTGTTTGTCAACGATCCACGTGGGTGTAAAGCACGAAATTTTCCCGTTTTTCCAGCGGCACACAATCGCGCCTCGAGAAGTGTTGGCAAAGCCCAGCAGATGCTTCTGTTCGGTTGCGGTGGGTAGAATCAGCCTGACCTCGCGCAAGCCGCGCTTTTGACAAAGGTGAAACCATTTTTGAACCGAATCCGCCTCGGCGTTTGACAAAAAACGGAACGGGGAAGCAAAAACAAACCGTATTGAACGAACGTACTTACTTGGAGAAAACGTGATTTCCTTGTTTTCATACATCGCTTTTCTCGCGCTGCACACGATTTTGCTCAATTGTTCGATCTCGCCGTTCATATTGTTTTCTCCTTCGGAACGCTTGATTGGCTGAGGAGTTGATCAGAACATCCCCTCAATATCCTGTCGGTTAAAGTATTGCTTTTTATCGCAGAAGCGACAGTTCACCATGAGGCGTTCGGGCTTTCCCTCCGCCACCTGCTCCTCCAGCATTTTCAAAAGCTCCGGCTTGCCCAGCGTGATCAGCGCGCGGGTGACCCGCTCGCGACTGCAGGTGCAACGATACTCTACGTCCAATTCGTCGAACACGTCGTAGGGAATGTCGCGGAGGGCGATATCGGCAATGGCTTGGTTGTCAAGCCCCGCCTCAAATAAACGGGAAACGTTGGTGAGATCGTGGGCGTTCCGCTCCAGCAGATCAATCACGGCGGGATCGGCAAAGGGAAGCAGCTGAACGATCACGCCTCCTGCCGCCCGACAGCTGCCGTCGGTTTCCACCAGCACGCCCAGCGCGCAAACGGTGGGGATCTGCTCGCTTTGGGCAAAATATGCCGCCACGTCCTCGGCAATCTCGCCGCTCACCAGCTCAATAGAGCCGTTGTAGGGCTCGTCAGCGCCCATATCGCGAATGATGTTGAGGAGCCCCTGCCCAACGGCGCCGCCAACGTCCAGCTTGCCGTTTTTCTTCAGCGGGAGATCCACCTGCGGGTTCTGAATGTAGCCGCGCACGTTGCCGATATAATCGGATACCGCCAAAACTCTGCCCGCGGGGCCGTTACCGTTGAGGGAGAGGGTGATGGTGTTGGTTTTTTCTCCAAGCATACAGCCCATCATGGAGGTAACGGTAAGGAGACGTCCGAGGGTGGCTGTGGCTGTGGGGGAGGTGTGATGGTATTGAATGGCTTGGTTGACGATCTCGGTAGACCGGATCACGTGGATTCGCGCGCTGCCGTCGGAGGTCATTGCGCGGAGAATGGTGGAAGACATAGGGAAGTGAAGTCCTTTCTGTTTGATAGGCTCAAGGGTACCCCCAATGATTTCGCGCCTGCGGAGCTTCCGTCGAGTCCGTGCGCGTGGAATGATCAGAGGTTTCCTTGGTTGGGTTGGTCGGGTTTAACGGCTCTCGCCGCGAAATACCACCGTTCCGTGGCTTCGGTGGGGGGAGCAAAGCTCCAATCGGAGAAAACGCCCAAAAGCTCCATGCCGCTGTTTTTCAGGGCATTGGTGATCTCCTCCATGGAATAGCACCGCTCCTGCTGATGCTCGTCGGAGCGCTCGTAGAGCCCCGACGCGGTTTCCTCGAAAAGGGAAAGGTCAAAATCGCAGATTCCCGTTTCGGGATCAAAGCTGTTCTGCCAGCCACAGAGAATGGCGGTGGGGGAGTCGCCCTCCTCCAAGGGGGGAAGCTCTCCCTCCAGAACGTAGTCGCGGTTTCCGTAGATCTCGCGGAACTTATAGGGGGTGTTCATATCAAAAAGGAACAGACCGTTGGGATCCAAATAGTTATGCACCAGTGAAAAGCAGGTTTCCAGCTCGCCGTCACCCAAAAGATAGTTTAGACTGTCAAGACAGCAGGTAACGGCTCCCACCGTACCGTAAAGCTCAAAGGAGCGCAGATCCTGACAGAGATAAAGGATTCCCGAAACCGATTCCTCAGCACCGCGAAGAAATGCCTCGGAGAGCATATCCTCGCTACCGTCGATGCCGATCATATCATAGCCCCGTTCGGCAAGCCGTCGGGTCATGCTGCCGGTACCGCAGGCAAGATCCAGCACCAGCTCGGGGCGTTCCGCCAAATAACGGCTGAAGCAAAGCTCAACAAAGTCTGCCCACGCGGAATAGTCGATCTCCGCGTTCAGTTGATCATAAAAGCGCGCCAGCGCGCCGTAACCGCTGCAGCCGCTCATTTTTTTCGCGCCACACGGTTCAGAACGGTCAGGTAGCCGTCATTCCCGAATTTCAGGCATCGGTTCACGCGGCTGATGGTAGCGGTTGACAAGCCCGTTCGATCCGCGATTTCCGAATAAATATAGTTTTGATTGAGCAACTTTGCCGCCTGCAGGCGGCGGGACATTTCCTGAAGCTCCGAGGCTGTGCAGAGATCCTGAAAAAAGCGGAGACATTCCTCAGGGGTTTGCAGGGTCAGAATACCGCGAATCAGGTATTCCAGGCTGTCGTCGGGTTTTCTGTATTCCATCCTTGATGCTTCCTTTCTGTTGCCGCGCGAGGCGCGGGTAATCAATGGGAAACGGTCCCATGCCATCCTATATTGTACCATTTTTTTTCGGAAAAGTAAAGAGAAAAGCAAAAGTTTTTCATTTTCCGGCCTTGTTTTCTCGCAAATTTGCTGTTTTTGATGGTTTTGCAAAAAAATATCGACAAAAAAATAAAAAAACTATTGACAAATACACCCTTTTTGGATTATAATAGACTAAACAAACCTACACATAGGAGGAAAAACAATGAATTTTCAAGAGTTGCTGAATTTGGATGTGCTGGGTGTTCTGGATAAGCTGAACGGTGCGCTGACCGATCTCGCCTCCAAGATGCACATGACTCCCATCATCCTTTACGTTGCCACCGCGGTGTTGGCGCTGATCATCGGTTTGGCAGGTATGCATTTGGCAAAGGTGCTGATGTCCTTTACCGCCGCAGGCGTTGGATTTGCTTGCGGAGCCACTCTTTTCTCTTACCTGAAGGTTGATCTTGCGCTTTCCTGGATGGCTAAAATCCCCGATGGCTTTGGTTACGTTCTGGGTCTTGTAATCGCGATCGTTCTCTTCATTTTCGGATGGAAGAAGTGCCTCAACGTTATGTTCCTGCTCTTTGCCATGATCGGCTTTGTGGTTATGAACTTCTACGTTCCCAATCAGGCTCTGCTCTGCATTGGTGGCGCGTTGCTCATCGGTATGGTTGCAATGTGCTTGGTGAGAGTGGCGTTTGTTGGCGTAACCGCTGCGGTTGCCGGCTTTGTGCTGGTGAATTGCATCGGCGAGATCTGGACGGGTGCAACCTGGTTCCGTCTCGGCACCGGCGCGATCCCCTTCTGGGTTGCCGTTGGCATGGGTGTTCTCTGCTTCGTGGTTCAGCTGATCACCACCCGCAACTACTACATCGAGGATTGATTTTCTCATCATAAATGCGCCCCGAACGGAAGACCGCTGATGGTCGTCGCCGTTCGGGGACATTTTTTTTGACAAAAAAACGGTACCGATCCCCGATTGAGGATCGGTACCGCTGATGGAGCAGATGACGGGAATCGAACCCGCGTATTCGGCTTGGGAAGCGGACACTCTGCCATTGAGTTACATCTGCATGAGGTACTCTAATATTATAATACAAAAAAGACAGGATGTCAAGAGGGAATGGGGATTTTGTTTAAAAAACCTTTTCGCGATCTCGCACCCCGATCACGCCGAAGGCGCGTATGGAATCAAGCCGACGGAGATACACGTTTTCGAGGTGATTTCATGCCGTCGCAAGCGACGGATGCCATCCCCGGCCTCCTTCGTCGGCTTGGATAAAAAAACATCCGAACTGAAAAGTTCGGATGTTTTTTGGTGACCCCTACGGGAATCGAACCCATGCCTTCGCCGTGAGAGGGCGACGTCTTAGCCGCTTGACTAAGGG
Organism: Oscillospiraceae bacterium; assembly: GCA_015064525.1. Classification (GTDB taxonomy): domain Bacteria; phylum Bacillota; class Clostridia; order Oscillospirales; family CAG-272; genus UMGS1865. The sequence continues at coordinate 10,739 of SVSC01000037.1, read as the reverse complement.
GCCATGTCCTTGCGACTTTTACATTATACCACATCTTTTTCAAAAATGCAATAGGTTTTTGAAAAAAAGTTTGAAATTTTTTCAAAAAAATTTGTATTGACAAGCTTTTATCTTTGTGATATAATAAAACGTACGAAATTAGGAAGGGAGGAGGCCCCGTGCGCTCGATTTTGTTGGTTTTCTTGTTGCTTGCTTCGTTTTTGTTGTGTTCCTGCCACTATTTGCCCAACGCAATCCTTCCCTCGGAGTCGGTAGCCGTGTCGGAAACGCAGGCGCCCGCCACCACCGAAACGTCGGAATTCACCGTGCCGTCCTCCGAGGCGCCCACTACCTCGGAATTTCCCAATGTGACCGATGACGGTTACACCAAGATTTATTGAGTGCTTGTTCTTAAAAATCGGAGCTTGCTATTGACATTTCAAGGGTTCTGTGCTATACTATATTCGTTGATTTTTCAACAATACGTGATAAAGGAGAAATGATCATGGCACAAAGCAAAGGTTTAACCGAAACCTATGAGGCTCTTCCCAAGATCGCAAAGCTGCTGATTCAGTTGATTTTGGGCGCCGTAGTTGGCGGTATCTACAGAATCGTTCGCTACACTGAAACCAAGAACGTAGTTACTCTGGTGGTTGGACTGCTTGTTCTGTTCACCGGTGTTGGCAACGCGATCGCTTGGGTTGTGGACTTTATTACCGAGCTTCTCAACGATCGGATCACCATTCTTGCCGACTGATTGATTCCATGAAACATCTCTTTGTCGTTCGGCAAAGGGATGTTTTTCACATTTCAAAGGAGACTGATCATGCTAAAACGCTTTTTATCCTACTATCGACCCCATCGGATGATATTCACCTTGGATATGTTAGCCTCACTTTGTGTGGCGCTTGTTGGCATTGTTTATCCCGTGGTTACCAGAAAAATGCTCAATGAGTTTATCCCGCAAAGACAGTACAAGCAGGTGATTCTGTTTGGTCTTGCGCTGTTGGGAATCTACGTGGTTCGAATGCTGCTCAACTACTTCATCCAGTTCAAGGGACACGTGATGGGCGTTCGGATGCAGGCACAGATGCGATCGGATATGTTCCGTCACTTGGAGAAGCTGCCCTACAGTTATTACGATAACAACGAAACGGGAAAAATTATGTCCCGCATGACCAACGATCTGATGGATATCAGCGAACTGGCACATCACGGCCCCGAGAACCTGATCATTTCGGGAATTTCGGTGATCGTTTCCTTTGTGTATCTTGCGGGGATCAACATCTGGCTCACGCTGATCATTTTTGCCTGCGTTCCCTTTTTGCTGGTGATCTCTCTCACCCTTCGCACCAAAATGCGGGCTGCATTCCAAAAGGGACGGCAGTCGGTGGCGCAGATTAACGCGTCGGTGGAGAGCAGTATCTCGGGGATCCGCGTGACCAAGGCGTTTACCAACGCTGACCGCGAGCAGGAAAAGTTTGAGATCGGTAACGAGCAATTCACCGAGGCGAGAACCGAGGCATACGATGCCATGGGGCGCTTCCATTCGGGAACCGCGTTTATTACCGACGTTTTTAACGTGGTGGTGCTGATCGCGGGAGGTCTGTTCCTCTATAACGGCGCCATTCTTTTGGGCGACTACTCTGCCTTTGTGGTGTCGGTGGGCTTGTTCATCAACCCCGTTACCACCCTGATCAACTTTATGGAGCAGTATCAGAACGGCGTGACGGGCTTTGAGCGCTTTGTTGAAATTCTGGACACGCCTCCCGAACAGGACGCCAAGGATGCTGTGGACATCGGTGCTGTGGAGGGGCGGATCGAATTGCGGAACGTGACCTACGCTTACGATGGCGAGAAGGACGTTTTAAACGGCGTGGATCTCACGGTGGAGAAGGGAAAGACTTTTGCGTTGGTTGGCCCCTCCGGCGGCGGAAAGACCACCATCTGCCATCTGATTCCTCATTTCTATGACGTGACCGAAGGAGATATTCTCATCGACGGCAAGTCGCTTCGGTCGGTTACCCGCAGCTCGGTGCGCCGCAACATTGGTATCGTTCAGCAGGATGTCTACCTTTTCAATGCCAGCATTCGCGAGAATATCCTCTACGGTCGGTTGGATGCCACCGAGGAGGAGGTGATCGAGGCGGCGAAGCGCGCGAACATTCACGATTATATCATGACGCTGGAGCAGGGCTACGACACCCAGATCGGTGAGCGCGGCGTGCGGCTTTCGGGCGGTCAGAAGCAACGGTTGAGTATCGCGCGGGTTTTCCTGAAAAATCCCCCCATCCTCATTCTGGATGAAGCTACCAGCGCCTTGGACAATGCCACCGAAATTCTGATTCAGCAAGCGTTGGACGAGCTGTGCAAGGGACGCACCACCATTGTGGTGGCGCACCGCCTCTCCACCGTGAAGAACGCCGACGAGATTGCCGTGATTAAGGACGGAAGGATTGCGGAGCAGGGAACCCATGAGGCGCTTCTGGCGCAGGGTGGGGCTTACGCTGAGCTTTACCGTTTGCAGTTCCGAGGCTTGGAGTAACCGAGCGCCTACGAAGCCTGTAAAGAACGTCGATGCACATGCGCGCCTTAGGTTATAAAACCAAGACGCGTGAACCCATAGCCGTTTTCTTTGCGGAAAAAGTCGCAAATATCAAACGAACGAGGCTCGTTTGTTTTGTTTACAACCGAAGCGATCGCCCCCTTTGCCATACAAAAGTACGGCAGAGGGGGCGATCGCTGTGATCAACCACGCGAAAACATTCCGTAGTCCGTTATTTTCCAAAGGTCTTCGCAAACGCCTCGTTGAGGCTTTGGGCAAGGCTTCTCATTCGTGAGGCATCCACCTTGCAGATCTGTCGATCATAGGTGAGGAGTCCGTTTGTTTCGTCCTCCACATCGCTGACCTGCGTCAGCACGGCGGCGGAGAGTCCCGCTTCAATGGCGGGGATCACCTCCCGCAAATAGAGCTTTTCCAGAGCATCCATCAGGTCATCTTGGCTGTTGAAAAAGCGATAGCCGTAGGTTTTGTCCGCATTGTAGGAATGGTCGGGAAGCTTGCAGGAGTAGCCGCCGAACTCGGAAAGCACCAGAGGGCGATCGGAGTGCGCCTTGAGGCGGATGGGTCGAAAATAGATATGCTCGCTCACCACGTCGCTCTCCCGCTCGGCAAACCAGCCCGAGGTGGCGTCCCAGAGGCGGGTGGGATCAAGCGCCTTCAGCTCGCCGTAAATACGGTCGGCATCGTATTGTCCCCAGCCCTCGTTGAAGATCGTGTAGTAGACCACCGACGGATGATTGTAGAGCAGCTCTGCCGTGGCGCGGGCGTCGGCTTCAAATTGGGCGCGGCGTCGGCTTGACGCCCGATGGGTGATGCCCTTTTTCAGTCCTGCGGTTGGAAGGGCGGTGTCGATGAGAAACCGATAAACGCCGCTGTTTACCATGTCTTGAAAGACCAGCATCCCGTATTTGTCGCAGTAGTAATAGAACAGATCGGGCTCCAGCTTAATGTGCTTGCGAAGCATATTGAAGCCCAGCGATTTCATGGTGAGAACATCCGAGCGGAAGCCCTCGGGTGTGGCGGGCAGATAGATGCCGTCGCTGAAATAGCCTTGATCCAGAAGCCCGTGACAGAAAATGGGGTTGCCGTTGAGGGTGATGGTGGGCTTGCCGTTCACCACCGCAGCTCCAACCGTGCGGAGCGCGAAATAGGATTCCACACGATCGTTGCCGTCGGTAATCTCGCAGGGATAAAGATGGGGATTTTCGGGAGTCCAGAGAATGGGCTCGGGGATCTCAACCGTTGCGCGATTCCCGCAGAACGGGAAGGAAAGCATACCTGCGGGGGTAGTGACGGTGAGTGTTTTTTTCTCTCCGCCGCCTACCGTTTCCACCGTTACGCCCGTGAGAGAGGGAGTGAAGCGAGCGGAACGGATGGGGTTCTCCGCAAGGCTTTCCAGCCAAACGGGTTGCCAGATGCCGCTGATGGGGGTGTACCACATTCCGCCCCGCCGCTTGGATTGCTTGCCGTAGGGAAGCTCGGGATCGGTGGTGTCGGTAACCAGGATCTCCAGGTTGTTTTCGCCCGCTTGGAGCGCGGAGGTGAGATCCACGGAGAAGGGCAGGTACCCGCCCACGTGGGTGGCGAGCGCGATGCCGTTCAGTCGCACCTCGGCAATTTGGTCTACGGCGCCAAGGTGTAAAAGGGTTTGATGCTTGGCAAAGCCCCGAGGAAGGGTGAAGGCGCGGCGATAGAGATAGCGCTCTCCGCTTTCCAATTCCCGCTCAATGCCCGAAAGGCGGGATTCGGGGGGGAAGGGAACGCGAATCACGCCCAAGGGCGTTTCCGTTCCGTTTTTGTCCAACACGGAAAGCGTCCATTCTCCATTGAGCGGGAGATAGGAGTCGCGCTTCCATTGGGGACGGGGATATTCGTTCCAGGAGGAGTCCTCTCCCGCTTCCTCAAAGGGCGTTTTCAGTCCACGGTTGAGGCGGGGGCGAGGGCGCTTGTAGCAAAGCAGAAGGATCAGAAGGGTGATTGTCACCACGCAAAGGGCGGCAAGGAAGATATTGGCGTTGGGGATAAAGGATTCGGTTCCATCGGAGTTCACCACCGTTTCGGCGTTGGCAAGAACGGTTTTGCCGATGAAGGGTCCAACGATGCCGGGAATCAACACCTGCGAGCAGATGCGAACGCCCTGAAAGCGCCCCGCCATGCCCTCGGGGGTGGTGTCGCGAAGCTTGGCGCCGAACACAGCGCCGCCCGAAAGCTGACCCGAAAGAAGCAGAACCGAGCCGAAAAAGACCGGTAGGGTGGCATGGAAAAGGATCAGAAGGAACAGTCCTGCCGCCTCCGCGGTAAGGGCTGTCCATGCCGAGAAGCGAAAGCCCTTTTTGTCGTAGACCCGCCCCCAAAGAGCTGTGACCGCAGAGGCAAGGATCACGGCAGGTGCCATGATGAGAACGTAGTTGTCCATGCCGAGAGATACCTGGTAGTAGAGGATCAGATAGGGCATGAAGATCTGCACCGCCACGTTGAAGAGAATGAAGACGGGCAGAGCGAGGTAGAAGGCGGGATGCGCGCGCACGGTGGCGGGGCGGAAGCCGTGGATCACGCCCGCAAGGTAGCCGTCCTCGCTTTTTCGTATGGGAGCGTCCTCAATGAGGAAGAAGCCCAGAACGCCGATGAAAAGCACCACGCCGCCGATCACGGTGAAGATGATGCTCCAGCTTTCGGCAAGCTCCAAGTTGAAGGACATGAAGCCGCCGAAAACCGCAAGCACCGAGATCAGAGGCATCATGGCGTTGATCCCCTCTGCGGCGCCGCGATTGGTTTCGTCGGTGCTGTCGGTGAGCCACGCGTTAAAGGCGGCATCGTTGGCGGAGGAGCCGAAGAAGGTCATCACGCAATCAAACAGGATAACGAGCGAAACGCCAACGGCAGAGGCGGATACGGTTGCGGGAATGATTTTGGCGATTACGTCGGTGCGGAGCAGAGCAAAGGACAGAATGGAAACGCCCCAAAGCAGGTAGCCGCCGCAAATAAAGAGCTTTCGTTTGCCCAGCTGATCCGAAAGCGCGCCGATCAGCACGGTGGTGAGGGTTGCGGCAACGGCGCTGGCGGCAACCATCAGGGAGATATCGCCGGGGGTGGCGCGGAACATCTGATAGATAAAGACGTTGAGATACATATTCTCCACCGTCCATGCCACCTGCCCCGCAAGGCTGAAGATCACAAGAGTACACCAAAATTTTTTTGATTGCTTGGTTTTCATAAATTCCTCCCGTTAGGTATGCAAAAAGGACAAAAGCTTCAAGGTCAATTCCTGCGCGCGGAGCGCGCTGTTGGGATCGAAGGGCTCCCCTGTTCCTTCGTTATTGGAGATCACGCGGATGGATAGCACGGGAACGCCCAAATTGTTGGCGGTAAGGTACACCGCCGCCGCTTCCATTTCCTCGCAGAGCGTGCCGTGCATATCGTGCAGCGCTTGGAGCGAGGAGGGATCCCTTGTCCAGAGATCGCCGCTCCCGATGCAGCCGAAGGTAACCCGAGGCTCATCCGCAAGGGCGGCTTTTGCCGCGCGTAGCATCACTTCGTTGGCGTGGTAGGAGATCGTTTCTCCCTCGGGGGATTGAAATGCCGCGGGCTTCCAGGGGTTTAACGGATCCTCGCCGCGGGAGCGTTCGGTGGAAAAGGAGGATAGATAGCAAACTTGCTCGCCAACAATCACGTCGCCCACCGCCAGGGCGCGAGTATGGGCGCCTGCGGTGCCTTGGTTGAGGATACAACGGGGGGAATACCGCTGAACGGCAAGGGCGGTTGCAGCCGCGGCATTGATCACACCGATCCCCGTTTTGCAGATCACAACGGGAGTGTCTGCCACCGCGCCCTTCCAAAAGCGAAAATTTCCAACCTGCTCAAACTTATGCGGAGCGGTGGCTTGAATGAGCAGCGTCAGCTCGCTATCCATCGCTCCTTGAATCAAAATCGGATGCTTCAAGGCTTCCTCCTGTATGTAAAATCGTTATTGTGTCTCCACGTCAACCAGTCCGTAGCCCAGCGCCAGCAGGCGATCCTCGAACAAAACGTATTTTTCCACAAAATCGGGAGAGTGACGCCATTTGGGGCGAGAATTGGGCAGAAAATGAATTTCGGTGACGGTTGGGTGGGTGTAGAGTCTGACGCAGGGATGCTGCCCAACAAACTCCCGTTCACCAACGATCCTGCCCTCACCACCGTTCATCCGACGGAAATAGTAGGCGCATTGGCGAAGGGAGAGCAGGTTTTGATCCGACATGGCGATCCCTGCCGCCGAAACGGTTTTGATCTGACGGTCGGAATAGGAAAGCGGCTCGCGAAAATCGGGGGCTTGGATGCGGGGAGGCTTGCGGTGAGAGGTGACTTTTGCCTGCTCCAGCAGCGCCACCAATTCTCCCATAAAGGCGCGGTAGCCTCTGCGGTCAAGCTCTCGCTCGGGCTGTCTTGGGGGCGCGCCGGTGTAGGCATCGCGCACCTGCCTTGCCATGTGAAGCACCGCCTCGCGGTATTCTCCGTAGGGAATTCTTGCCCAAAAGCCGCCCACTCCACGCAGGAGAACAGAGCCGTTTTCATGAAGGATGTCCAGATCCACTCCCAGGGGAACGCCGTCCAGAAGCACCGTGGCGGTGTCAAGGGGAAGGAGACGGCAGGGCTCAGAGGGGATCAGGGGCTGGTGGGTTCCCGCGAAATGATTTTGAAACAGAGAGCGCAGAAAGCGGATGGCAACCGCCGGGAGACAGCGTTCGGTATGCTCCTCGGGAGTGGAAAGGGTCTTTCCGCCAACCTGCAGGAGAACGCCGCCCTTCAGGCAGATCTGCCGCTGTCTGCCGCCCTTGGTTCTTCCCTTGAAGTGGGGATTCTTGATGGAAAGCTCCATGGAGTCTCCTTTCGTTTCTTATTTGGCAAGACCGCCTTGCCGAATGTATTCCGCCAGCAGATCTCGGGCGTAAAGCTCCTGATCCAAGCGTTGCACCTCGGTGAGATTGTTGTAGCGGTAGGTGGAGGTATAGGTGTCGGTGATGAGGTAATAGGTGGCCTTGGGGTCAACGTTGTTTTTCACCGATTCTCCGTAGCTGCCGTAGGCGATAAAGTAGTTTTCATTGGTGGAGTGAAAGAATTTGGAAAGCAGATCCGCGCCCTTGATAGAGCAAAGCACCAATTGGTTATCAAAGGGCAGAAGGGTGAGCAGATCGGAATACCGAACCTCGCCCGCAGGCAGATTTCCGGGACTTCGCACCGTGAGAAAGCCGCCGCCCAGAACCAGAGGATACTGATCGCCCCAAAGCTCCAGTCCCTTTTGGTAGTAAAGCTCCGCCACAAGAGATCTCAACGCGTTCCGATCCCGATAGCGGGCGTTCCTTCCAAGAATCTGATCCCCCTGCGCAATGAGCCCCTCGTATTTTTTCAGGAGAGACGCCACAATGGGGTCGTCGGGAAGGTTTTGGTAAACCGATGTGGAAACAAATTCCGCCTCGGTGACCAGAGAGCTGTTGTTGGCAACGTTGTAGGCAACCTCGGCGTGGGAGATTCCCTTGTTGTCGCCGCCGTTTTGCAGGTGATAAACGCCGTCGGGATCCACCAGAACGTAGCGCTGGTGGGTGTGACCCTCAAACACCAGATCCACGTAGCCGCCGCGGGAAAGCTCCACGCTGTAGTAGGAGGCAATCTGATTGCCGTAAACGCTTGTCACGGTATTGTTATAGGTTTTGTCATAGCCGTCGTGGATCGAATAAATGATATAGTCCACGCCGTCGGCGCGAAGACGGGTCGCCTCTTCCTTAACCAGCTCCGTGAGCGCGTCGCCAACCACAAAGGAGATGTTGCCCGTGTGGTCGGGGGAAATGGAGGAATAGCAATCGCCAACGGCGCCGATGATGCCGATCTGCAAGCCGCCCTGCTCCACAACCACCGAGGGGGCGCAGTAGGGAACACGTTCTCCGGTCTGCCGACTCACAATGTTGATGGCAAGGAAGGGAAACTCTGCCAAGGCGAGATTTTCCGTGATATAGTCCTCGCCCCAGTCAAACTCATGATTCCCCAGCGTCATGGCGGCGAAATCCATTTCGTTCATCCAATCGGTTACCAGGGCGCCGCGGGTAAGATTGGATTCCGAGCTGCCCTGCCACATATCGCCCGAGGAGAGCAGAATCACGTGATCATCGGTTCTGCGGGCGTTTTTTAAGTAGGTGGTCAGCTCGTCCACGCCGGGCTGAGAATCGCTGTCGGCAAATTTGCCGTGGAGATCGTTGATGGCGTAAAAATCCAGCATCACGATCACCGAGCAGCTGCAATCGTCGCAGATACCGTTGTTGTCGCCGTCTGCGTGGGAGCAGTTGGGATCCGCCGAGGGAGCCGACGGCTGAGTGCCTTGGGTGGAGAGGGGGGGCGTTAGTTGGATGACCTGACAGCCAACCGAGAACAAAAGTGAGAGGGCAAGCAGAAGCGCCGCCGAAGCTCTTTTCATGATTGATGAACCTCCGATAAAAGCAGTTACATCAATTATATCACAGATTTTTGACAAAGTAAACCGATATTCTGTTTTTTTGGCAAAAAAGAATAAAAAAAGCCGTTTTTAGAATAAAAAACGCCCTTGACAGATGGATTGGAGCGTGATATACTTAATGTATTGAATGACGTGAAATTTACTTGAAAAGGAGAAGACGATGAAGGTAATGGATAGCGCCTTTGCGCGCGGATTTGCAAAAATGGCTGACGATGGCTGGCAACTGCGGTTTCATGAGAGAAACGGCGGTAATCTTTCCTACCGTATTCCCGCTGAGGAGATCGAGGCGGTTCGCGAGGATCTGAATCTCACGGGCGATTTCTTGCCCATTGGAACCGAGGTTCCCGGTCTTGCGGGGGAATTCTTTATGGTAACCGGCTCCGGAAAATATTTTTCCAACGTGCTGGCGGCACCCGAGGAAAACTGCTGTATCATAGAGGTAGACGAAAAGGGAGAGCGTTATCGCGTGGTTTGGGGGCTCACCAAGGGCGGTCGCCCCACCAGCGAGCTTCCCACGCACCTGATGAACCATGAGGTGAAAAAGCAGGCGAGCGGCGGAAGAAGCCGCGTGATCTACCACTGCCATCCCGTGAACGTAATTGCTTTGAGCTGCGTGCTTCCCCTTACCGACCGTGATTTTACCCTGGCGCTCTGGCAGAATATGACCGAGTGTCCCGTGGTTTACGGCGAGGGTGTTGGCGTGGTGCCGTGGATGGTTTGCGGCGGGCGCGACATTGCGCTGGCAACCGTGGAGAAGATCAAGTCCTACAACGTTGTGGTTTGGGCACAGCACGGCATCTTTTGCGCGGGAGCGGATTTTGACGAGACCTTTGGATTGGCGCATACGGTGGAAAAGAGCGCTGAAATCTACGTGAAGGTGGCATCCATGACGGCGGGGGAAACCAGACGTCAGGTGATTACCAGAGAGAACTTTATCGAGTTGAAGAACTCCGAGGAGTTCAAGGGACTCTACATCAATCCCGAATTTCTGAAATAAACGATCAACGAGGGCAAACGCGTCGGCGCGTTTGCCCTCGTTGTTTTTATAAAGTTGTGATGAGTAAGAGCCAGGCGATGCCGTAGTAGGAAACAACGGCAACCAGATCGTTCACCGTGGTGATCAGGGGACCCGACGCCACGGCAGGGTCCACCTTCAGCTTTTTGAAAAGGATGGGGATCACGGTTCCCGCAACGCTCGCCAGCAGAATCGAAATGAGTAGGGCAATGCCTGTGCAGAAGGAGACCGAGAATGCCAGTGCGGGGGACTCCCCCTTGATCAGCGTCAGATACCCGCCAACAAACAGGAAGGAGGCAATGCAAAGCAACGCACCGTTCAAAAATCCGATGGACGCCTCCTTGCGGATGAGACGGAGTTTTTGACGTCGGTCTAACTGCTCATCCATCAGCACGCGGATGGTAACGGCAAGGGATTGTGTTCCCGCGTTACCCGCCATACCCAGCACCAAGGACTGGAAGCTGACGATCACTGTCAGGCTCGCAACCACCTGCTCAAAAAGTCCAACGATGGCGGAAACCACCATGCCAAGTCCCAAAAGGATCATCAGCCAGGGCAGGCGCTTTCCAATGCTGTGGAAAACGGGCTCCCGCAGATCCTCCTCGGCGGAAAGACCTGCCAGCTTGGCGTAGTCGTCGCCCAATTCATCCCCCACCAGCTCGGTGATGGAGGCGGAGGTCAGCACGCCAAGCTGGCAGGTC
>SVSC01000036.1 GCA_015064525.1 Oscillospiraceae bacterium | reverse complement strand
GTCCGCAAACTGCTCCTGCGCGGGCTATTCCGTGAACGTGGATTCGGTTACCAAGGGCGGGTATGCGCTGGAGCAGTTTGCGGACGTTAACGGCCCCATGGGGCAGCAGGTTCGCGAAAAGCTTTTGGAAAAGCGATACGATTTTGTGGTTCTGCAGGAGCAGAGTCACACCCCCATAACCAATCCCGAGCGGTTTTGCCGCGGCGTACGCTCGCTTGCCGCAAAGGTGCGGGCAATCGGCGCCGCGCCCGTGCTGTACGCAACGTGGGGGCGTCGGGCGGGAAACGCCGACATTGAAAGGCTTCAGCTGGTGGACAATGAAACCATGACGTGGAGGCTTGCCGCGGCGTATGAGAAAATGGGAAAAGAATTTGAAATCAACGTGGCGCACGCGGGAATTTCCTTCTTTGAGCTTTACACCAAAACCGACCTTGAGCTGTATCACGAGGACGGCTCCCACCCCTCTCCCACGGGAACCTATACAGCCGCGATGACGATTTTCTGCAAAATTTTCCGCGTTCCCACCAAGCAGGTCACTTACGGCTTCGATTTGGAAACCGCAGAGCTTGAAAAGATCAAGAGCGCGGTGGAAACGGCGGTGTTCTGCACTCCGTCGATCCCCGAAAAATATTTAGAGGGGGACGGCGGAAAGGAATGAAAAAAAGAACTCTCTTTTGAACAAGGAGAGTTCTTTTTTGCGCTCTGCGCGGATTCTGATGAAACCGCCGTGTACAGAGCGGTACGCGCGGTGGTGTGGCGAGGTCGGCTGATCACGAAGGATCAGCCTCCTGCCCGATTTGACGTTTTTTCAACGCATTCTTCCGCGACTTTCAAGCGAAGCGGATTTGATAGGGGGAAGGGTAGCCGTTGCGCAGAACGGTTGCCTCTCCGCGCAGGTTTTCGCCTTGCCGCTCAAAGGAGAGCTTGGTGAGGGTGTATTTGCCCTTCTCAAAATCAAAGGTCTCGCCGTCGTCGTCGTAGAGGAAGCCCTCGCCCGCCTCTCCAAAGCATTTCACAACGATATGCGCGTGATCCTTCTGCTCGGAATCACAGAGGTCGAGCATGGGGATCATGCCGCCCTCCCGCACAAGGATCAGCATTCGATCCAAGGGGCAGAAAAGGGTTTTGACCTCGCCGCTGCCAACGTACTCTCCCGTGAAGAAATCGTACCATTTACAGCCTGCGGGAAGAACCACCTCACGCTCCTCACAGCCCGGCATCAAAGGCGCCACCATCAGGGCGTCTCCCACCAGGAATTGATCGGTAACGTCGCTGAGCTTTTTGTGCTGGTAGGGGTTATTGGTGTCGTCCAGCTCGCCCTCGGTCTCCTTTGCCGCAACCGTTCCGAAATCCATGCAGATGGGGCGGAAGGGCGGAATGCCCTCGGTGGCGTAGGTGTGGAAGGCGTTGTAGAGGTAGGGGAGCAGTTGGCGCCGCAATTGGATCAGCCCGGCAATGATCTCCTCCACCTCGGGGAATTTCCAAGGCTTGTTGCCGGTTGCCCAGGAGTTGAGCATCATCATGGGAGAAAGGGCGCAGAGCTGGAAGCGACGCACCCATTCCTCGGGGGTTTTGGCGTCGCGCACCTCGGGAACCCAAAGGGTGCCGCAGAATGCCGAGGAGCAGATGCCGTTGAGGTAGTCGCTGAAGGTGTAGCAATCGTTGTACACGCAGAAGGGGAAGGAAACCGCCCCCGCGTTGGAGGCGCGCACCAGACCGTAGGTGCGCTTATTTTCCCCGCGGAACAGTTCAAAAACGGTTCTCTGACACAGCACGCCGTAGCTTTGCCGAAGTGCTTCGGCGGAGTTTCCGGAGGGAAATTCGGCATGATCGGGCCAGAGATATTTGTCGTAGCCGTCGCATTCGTCGATCTTAAAGCCCGAAACGCCCGCGCGCAGCAGGGTTTGGCGGTGATGGCTTTGGTAGATCTCGCGGGCATCGGGAAGCGTGAGGTCGGGAACAATGCCGTTCCATACCGTGTGGGAGCCCGAGAGGGGATACATTTTTTCATAGAGGGGAGACTTTTTGGAAAGATAAAGGTTTTCCCAAAGGTTCAGTCGAATGCCGCTGTTCAGCAGATCTCGCGTCATGTCCTCAAAATGGGGGTACTTCTCACGGCAGATCTCCAGCGAGCAGGGATAGGAATTGCTTTGCCAGCCGGGCTCCAAGCCGATCACGTCGGGGAAAAGCCCGTGGGCGCCGTAGTCCTCAACGGTGCGGTAAACGTCCTCCTCGCGGCTCCGCAGATGGAGACGCTCCCAAAAGCCAAGCCCCCATTTGGGAACCATGCACCCACCGCCGCAGAGCAGATTAAACCGCGCCGCAACGCGCTTCATGTCCTCTCCCGCAATCACGTAAAGCGCGGCGCCGCCCTCGCTAAAGGAGATTTCAACGAATTCCGAGGGGGTTACGGCGCTCCAGTCGGCATCTCTTCCCCGATCCTTCTCGGCGGGGGGATTTTTTGCGTCCTTTCGCACTGCCCCGCCCATGTAAAAGGTGGGGCGGGCGGTGGTGTCCAAAAAGATCCCGTAGCCGCGGTCGGAAATATAAAAAGGAGTTGGAACGTGGGTTCTTCCGTTGTCCTTCCCGCCGAAATGATCCACCTGTAAGGGCACAACGGCGTAGTTTTTTCGCAGCGATTGGAAGCTCAGGCCGAGACCGTAGAGCGTTTCCTCCTCGGAAAAGGGGATCGAGATCACCTGCTTGCCGCCAACACACCGCGCCGAAACGGAATGCATTGCAAAGGGGAAGGGAAGATCTGCGCCGTTGTCGCGCCTCGGTTCTGCGCCCGCAAGAGAGAGCAGGGTTGCGGCGCCTTCGCCAACGGTTGCTCTCCAAACACCGTTCAAGATCTTTTGAAATTCGAGGATTGCCATGCGGTAGCCTCCTTTTAGGAAATGTTTCTGTCATCATTATACCATAGGATGGCGGCTTTGACAACCGAAAAAACAGACTTTTTCAATCAAAAATGCGGCCTTTTTAAGTGAAAATGAGCCAATCGCCGATTTTACGCCCCAAAAGGATGTGTTCGCCAAGGATCGTTTTTATATAACGTGACCCCACGGTAATTGCGCCGTTGTTTTTTACAACCCGAGGTCTTTGCTTTGCTGAAATCAAATGTCGCTTTTTTTATGAAATAAGTTGGTATATTCGGTAGAAATGCCATTTTTTTTATGATATAATAATGAAAACAAGACTTTCGCAAGGCTTTGGCAAGGCTTTGGCAAAGGAGATTGCTATGTATTTCAGGCAGGTACATTTGGATTTTCACACAAGCGAAAAGATTGAGGAGATCGGAAGTCGGTTTCAAAAGGAGGCGTTTCAGCGGGCGCTGAAGGCGGGACACGTGGAGTCGGTCACGCTGTTCTCAAAATGTCATCACGGATGGTCTTATCATCCCACCGAGGCAAACGAGATGCACCCCCATCTGAGCTTCGATCTGTTCGGCGAGCAGATCCGCGCGGCGCAGGAGATTGGTGTGAACGTGGTTGGCTATCTATCGGCGGGCTTGGATGAAAAGTTTGCCGTGCGCCATCCCGAATGTCTGGCGCGCCGTCGGGATGAATCCATCCTGCGAACGGCAGACTTCACCACGGCGGGCTACCATCTGCTTTGCATGAATTCCCCCTATTTGGGGATTTTGGCGGATCAGGTGCGGGAAATGTGCCAAGGCTATCCCGTGAGCGGTGTGTTTTTGGACATTGTGAAGCCCACCAAATGCTATTGCCGCAATTGCGTTGCTCTGATGGAGGCGGAGGGGCTGGATCCCGAAAACGAGGCGCACGTTGCCCTGATGGCTGAAAAAACCTACGCCAAGTACGCCAAGACCATGCGGGCTGCGGTGGATTCGGTGGATCCCTCGCTCACGGTTTTTCATAACGGCGGCGGAACCCCCAGAGGCAGAAGGGATCTGATGGCAATGAATTCCCACATTGAGATCGAGTCGCTTCCAACGGGCGGCTGGGGCTACGATAACCTTCCCCTCACCGCGCGCTACGTTCAGCCCATGGACATGGATTTTTTGGGAATGACGGGCAAATTTCATTTGTCGTGGGGCGAGTTTGGCGGCTACAAGCACCCAAACGCCTTGATCTTTGAAACCGCCCTTGCCGTGGCAAACGGCGGAAAATGCTCGGTGGGCGACCAGCTCCATCCCGATGGGCAGATGGACGAGGAAACCTACCGCATCATCGGAGAGGCGTACCGTCGGATTGAGGAGCGGGAGCCCTGGCTGGAGGGCGTTCGGGGCGTTGCCGATATCGGTCTATTGTCCTATTCCGCGTGGCTGGCGTCTCATCCCGAGGAGCAGGCAGGGGACGCCGAGCGAAGGCTCAGCGACGTTGGCGCCCTGCGGATCCTGCTGGAGGGGAAGTATCTCTTCGATGTTTTGGACTGCGAGTCCGAATTTGAAAATTATAAGCTGCTGATCCTGCCCGACAACGTGAAGATCGACGGTGGCATGAAGCGCAAATTGGATCGCTACGTTGCGGCGGGAGGCAAGCTGCTGGCAAGCGGACGCTCGGGACTTTTGTTGGATGAGTACGGTCAGGTGGGCAATTTTGCTTACGATCTCGGTGTCACCCATCGGGGCGATATGCCAATGAAGCCCGTATATCTTTCGGTGGAGGATAAGCTGGAGGGAATCCGTCCCGCAGGCTACGTGATCTACGCCCAAACGCAGCGCGCCGAGCTGACCCGGGAGGGAAGCGCTTTGGCTGCGCTTCACGAGCCCTATTTCGCCAGAACCGCCAAGCATTTTTGCTCTCATTTCCACGCCCCCGAGAAAAAGGAATTCGCGGGTGTTGGCGTGAGCGAGGGCAAGCACGGAATTTATCTTGCAAGCGCCATGTTTCGGGAATATGCCGCCGTTGGCTCGCGGATCTCCAAGCAGGCGGTAACAGCGGCGATCGACCGTTTGCTGGGCGAGAACAAAACGGTTACGGTGGAGCTGCCCGCGCAGGGAATCGTCACGCTGATGGAGCAGGGCGCGTTGGAAAGAAGCGTGCTGCACCTGCTGTACGCTCCCCGCGGCTCCAAGGGAACGGAAAAGCTGGAGATCATTGAGGATGCGATCCCGTTGTATGGGGTGGAGGTAGCGTTGAAGACCCGCGAAAGAGCGGTTGCCCGCGTGTACTCGGCGCCCGAGGGCGAGAATTTGGCGTACACGGTGGACGAAAAGGGCGTTCTGCGCTTCTCGGTTCCCAAGGTGCTTCTTCACGCCATGGTGGCAATTGAATGGAAGAAGGAGGAAAAACTCCCATGAAAACCAAGGTGTTGTTAAACAGCACAGGGCTTGCCAGCGCCACCAGAGAACGCTGGCAAAAGGCAAACTATCGCTATAACCGTATGCATTTTCCCATCAGCGGCGCGGCGATCTATCACGATGTGAACGGAGATAAGCTTCTGGAGGTAGGGGGGCTTTATCTGCTGGTCAACAGCACAGCCGCTAATTTTGAGCTGCTGGAGAATGAGCAGTATTACCATATGTACCTGGATTTCCGCACGGTTCCGCCGCTTTTGAACCGCGACGTTCTGGAGGTGGATCTGGAGCATGACTACTATCTCACCTATCTGCTCAAGGCTCTGCAATGTCTTTTGCAGGGGCAGGAGGACAAAAAGCTGACCGCGCGGAGCATCACGGGCGACAAGGCGGAGGAGGAGCTGTTTGGTCAGGCACAGTCGCTGCTTCGCGTAGTGATTTCCCATCTTTGCATTAAGTACGGTCTGCAAACCATGGAAAATCCCAAAATCGAGCAGGCGATCCGATATATCGAAAAAAATTACGCCAACCACATCTCCAACAACGATATTGCGGCGGAGCTGCACATCGACACCCGTTATTTTATGCGTCTGTTCAAAAAATACGTTGGAATGTCGCCCTATCAATATCTGACCCAGTGCAGAATTGAGCATGCCATCGACGAGCTTCGCGGAGATCGGTCGGTAACCGAAACGGCGCAGCTCTGCGGCTACCAAAACGAAAACGCCTTCCGCATTGCCTTTAAGCGGGTGATGGGCTGCTCCCCCACGGCATTTTTTAAATAAAATCAGGAGGGTCTACGATGAAAAACAAAAGAGCGCAGCTTCACGTGTTAACCGAGTACAGCCAATATTCCATGGGCTTTGTGATCATCACCCCCGAGGATCGGGCGATCATCATCGACGGAGGACGCTCTCAGGAGCTTCCCAACGTGGCGGCGCATGTGGGTGACCGACCTGTTGCGGCGTGGATTCTCACCCATCCCCACAGCGACCATATCAACTGCATCAACCACGCGCTGAAGCACAAGCATCCCCTCATTGAGAGAACCGAGAAATTTATCTATCATTTTCACGATCTTGATTTTTATTCTCAGTACGCCAAGGAGGGGGAGCGTCAACCCTATCTTGATTTTCTGGAGTGGAGCGGGGGGATTCAGGATCGAGTCCTGCACCCGGTTACGGGGGATGAAATCGAGATCGACGGCTTGCGGATCGAGTTCCTGTTTCATAAGGATGAGCGGTTCACAAGCAACGTTCCAAACGACAGCTCGTTGGTGTTCCGCGTACACGGCAGAAAGCAGAACATTCTGTTTCTGGGGGATTTGGGGCCCATTGCGGGGCGGGAGCTGCTTCGTCGGCATGGCGACTATCTCCAATCGGACGTGGTGCAAATGGCGCATCACGGGCATATGTGCGTGGAAAAGGACGTTTATGAGGCGATCGACCCCAGAGCCTGCATCTGGTGTTGTCAGGCGTGGCTCTACCGCGAGAACGACCGCCTAATCCTGCCCGATATGTATGGCGTTGCCATGACCCGCCGCTGGATGGAGGAGATCGGCGTTACCGAGCATTACGTTACCAAGGACGGAGATCAGATCATCGCGTTCTGATGGAGCGCGGAGCGATGCTTTGTGCTTTTTTGAAAGGGCGCGGCATTCTCTCTCCGATTGCGGAAAGAAAACGAATATAAATAAATAGGTGCAAATTCGATCGGGATTTGCAATTTTAACAAGCTGTTTGTTAGTTTTGACCAAGCTAAAAAGTCACTTTTTTTAAGCATTACGCCGCAAATAACCGTAGACGAACAGGTGCTTTTTTGTTACAATTACTACAGAAGCTGAAATGGTTGCAACAGCTTTCAAAACCAACGATACCAAGAAAGGATTTTTGCTATGAAAAAGAAATTTTTGGCGATTGCGCTTTGCCTTGTGATTCTCATGACGCCGCTTGCAACGGTTGGCGCGTATGCGGACACCTCCGCGGATGCGGGGTACACGGTTGTTGATAAGACCTACACCGTTACCACGGCGGATGGCCTTCTTGCCGTTACGGCTCTGATCAACGGCGGAAACAACGATTATAACATTACTCTTGCCGCGGACATTGATCTCGCGGGCAAGACGTGGACTCCGATCGGCACCACCAACAGACCCTACAAGGGAGTCTTCAACGGTGCCAACTTCACCATCAAAAACCTGACCTGTATCATCGAGAACACCGATGAGGGCGTTTCCTCCAAGGGTGTTTACGTTTCCCTGATCGGAAAAGCCAACGAGGGCTGCGCCGTGAAGAACCTGAAGATCACGGGCTTCAATCTGCAGGGCGTTGAGTTCGTTTCCGTGATCATCGGAGAAACGGCGCAGGCAAACGCCGATGACGCCGAGAGCAAGGTGCTGGTTGAGAACGTTCACGTTCGCGAGACCACCGTGGTGGGTCTGAACGGTGACGATAACGGCAAGGCAACCTCCGGCGGTATTCGCAACAGCTATACCGGCGCAATGATCGGTAAGGCGGGCGCAAACAAAACCGAGGTCAACGGTTGCTCGGTTGTTGCAACGCTCACGGGTGATTGCCGCGTTGCGGGCTTGATCGGCGGCGAGTCTGTCAGCTCCTCCGTAAAAACCGCGAGCATCACTGTTAAAAACTGCGTTATTGCGGGTAATTACGCGCAAACCGGAGCTGCCTCGGGCGGTGTTTCCGCGATTCTGGGCTACCACAGCACCATCCCCATGACGGTTACCAACTGCGTATCCCTTGCGGAGCTGGTGGTAAAGAACGCGTCCAAGGGAACCAAGGGTGCCATTGCCTTTGATATCAACAAGCTCACTCTGACCCTTGATCATTGCGTTGTTACGGGCGCCCCCCTCGGTAAGCTCACCAATACCACTACAGGCACCGTTATTTTGTCCAACCTCTTCATCTACAAGGATGGCGAGACCGCCGAGAAGCTCAGCCCTTTGGACAAAGGATTCGTTGCCTCCGCGGATGTTGCCGAAACCTCTAAGCTCACTCTCAACGATACCGAAACCCTGTGGTCCGAGGCAATGCTGCCCGTGATCAACAAGCAGTCGGATATGATTGCCAAGGCGGAGGAGATCTTTAAGAACAACACCTTCATCACCGAAGCGATCTTTGAGGAGATCGTTGGCCACGTTCACGATTACACGATTGAGCTGGCAGAGGCTGCCTTCCTCAAGTCTGCAGCAACCTGCACCGAGGCAGCTGTTTACTATAAGTCCTGCTCCTGCGGCGGATTTGACGAGAGCATTACCTTCACGCATGGCGAGCCCGCGGGACATAAGCTCTCTGATAAGTGGACCAACAACGATACCGAGCATTGGCACGTTTGCACCGTTTGCCTGGAGGAAAAGAGCGACGTTGGCACCCACACCTACGGCGATTGGAAGGTTACCAGAGAGCCCACCACCAAGAGAGAGGGTGAGCGCGCGAAGGCTTGCACCGTTTGCGGACACGAGATTACCGAAAAGCTCGAGAAGCTGGTTGTAACCGAGGCGCCCGCAGCCACCAATGAGGGAAGCTCCAACGGCGAGGACTCCGGCTGCGGCGGCAGCGTTCTCGGATTTGGAGCGGTTGCTCTGATTTCCCTTGGCGCTTGCGCTCTTTGCATGAAAAAGAAAGAGGATTGATCGGCTCGATCCAATTCTGAATAACTGATTGATTCGGGAGACGGTATGATTTTACAGCACTTGAAATTATGCCGTCTCTCAAATATGGAAAGGAGGACATATGAACACAAAAAGAATGTTTGTCCGCGTGCTGACGCTGGTGATGCTGCTGGGTGTGCTGCTTTCTGCGGCTGCCTGCGGCAACAATGATACTCCCCCCGTTGCTGCGGGAACCACGGAAGGTGCCGTAACGAATGAGGATGGCGTTCAACTGCCCTTTGGGAAGGAGGACTACGGAGAGGATCTGACCATTTTGTACTTCACCAACTCAATGTACAGAGATTTTTATTTCGGTGACGTTACCGAGGCGGGCGACGTGATGCAATCCGCCCTGGAGGAGCGCCGCTATTTGGTGGAGGAATATCTTGGCGTGAACGTGGTCGGAAAGGCGGAGAGCGATCGGGAGGATAGCATCGTAACGGTTCTGCAGAGAGACAATCTGGCGGGCTTGGATAACTATCAGGTGGCTCTTACCCATAGCTACATCGGTCTCGGAAACCTGCTATCCAAGGAATACGTGATGGATTTCTACGAGCTGGAGGACATCTCCTTTAACGAGGAGTACTGGAATCTGGATGCCATCGACGCGCTGGAGGTTGGCGGGAAGGCTTATTTTGCCACCTCGGATTTCAATATTGCCGATGTGCAGGCGGTTTTCTACAACAAGAGTATGTACGAACAGTACGGCATTGAGGAAAACCCCTACGACCTTGTGAGAGACGGCAAGTGGACGCTGGAAAAGTTTATGGAACTGAGCGCCAAGGTTGACGTCAACAACGGAGAGCTTGCCGGCACCAAGAACGGAATCTACGGCTTGGGCGTGAGAGCCGACTGGGAGTTCATTCCGCTGGTCACCTCCTGCGAGGTTGAATGGCTGGAGGGAAGCGGCTACAGAACCCTGAATATGGGCTCCGGCAACCAAAAATATCAGGATCTCTACGATTGGGTGTACGATCTGGAGGAAGCCGAGTGGTCGTATATGTATAACTTCGGAGACAACGAGAACAAGGTGACCATTGCGGACGGAAGATTTCTGTTCACCATGGAGCCCGTGAAGTATTCCTACAAGTATCTCGCCTCCGAGGTGAAGTTCGGAATGCTTCCTTACCCCAAGTTCGATACCAATCAAACGGAGTATCACTCTCTGGATGCGGGTGGCGTGATGTGCGTTCCCGTGATGGTTCAGAACAAGGAAATGGTTGGTAAGGTGCTGGAGTGCCTGTCGTTCTACAGCGCCGACACCGTGAATATTGCCTACTATGAAAGATTGCTCGGAACCAGAGTTGCCAACGCGCCCGACGATGCCGAAATGCTGGATGAGTATATTTTCGGAACGGTAACGCTGAATCCCGTTTTCAATTTCAGCGAAAAGGCAAACGAGCCTTTGGGTATTCTTGTATATACCATTCCCAAAATGCTTCGCGCTAAGCTGAACGGAACAACGATCGCTACCATTGCCACAAACTGGGCTTCCTACAGAACCGCTGCTCAGGAGGTTGTGGACGCCACGATCAATAGGTAAGCTCATGAAAGCTGCAAGAGGATTGTTTTCTTGATGCGGAAAGCGGAGGGGAAACAATCTTCTTGTTTTTTGGAGGACCTTATGAAGGTTACCGTATAGCAAAGAAATTTCCCATGGCGGCAACGGGCAAAAGCTCCTTGCGGAGATCCCTATGGAGCGGTTGCCGCCGGGAGAGGTTTCGGTGGAGCGAGGCTGGCTGAGAGGGCAGCCGGAGCTGATGTGCGAAGGGGTAATCGAGGACGATATGGCGGCAGAGCCGCAGCCCTCTCCTGCGGTTACCGATTGTGAGGAGGGGCAGATCGAGCTGATCCCGATGGGCTGTGCCGGATTGAGAATTTCTTGCTTCCCAATCGTCACCGCGAACGAGGCGGAGGGAACCCGCTGGAAGGCGGCTCCCGCCCACACCGAGCCTGCCACCGGAGAGCAAAAGCACGATTGGCCCTATTCCATGCAGGAGAAGGCTTAGGAGGAAAGGAATTAGGAGATAGCTATGAAAAGAATTGTAGGTTTACTGATCGCAATGGCAACCCTTCTTGGGGTGGTTGGCGTTTTTGGGGGCTGCGAAAAGACCCCTTCCGTTGAAGAACCGCCAAAGGGGCAGGAGCCTGCCGAGCAGGTTGCTATTATTGAAGGTGGCGTGAGTCGGTACGTGATTCTGTATCCCGAGGTGCCAACGGCAACCGAAACCGAGGTGGTGCAGCTGCTCCGCACCAAGATTCAAAGCGTTACGAACGTGCGCCTGAAGGCAATCAGCGAGGAATTTAAGAATGAGGAGCCCGACGCCAAGATCATCTACGTTGGAAACACCACCTTTGCCCCCGCCAAGGAGGCGCGGGAGCAGATGATGCGGGATAAATTTGATTCCTACGTGATTGACATCAGCAACGGAGATATTTATATCGCGGGCGCCTCCGAGGAAGCGCTTTACAACGCGGTGAAGTATTATACCGACAGTCTTGTGGAGGATAATTACGATTCCGCCACCAAAACCCTTTATTTTGAGGGAAGCCGCTACAACGGAACCAAGGTGTTCCCCACGGGCTTTTCCGCGAAGCACATTCGGGAGTATTCCATCATCTATCCCGCAAGTGGACTGAGTATGCTGAGAATCGCAAAGTCGTTGCAGGCGGAGATTTTGGATCGAACGGGTTATACCGTGGATATCTACAAGGACACCGAGCGGGAGGCGGGTCAATTTGAAATCCTGATCGGAGAAACCAACCGTCCCTTCTCCGGGCGGTGCTACGCGGATTCCTCCAGACTCATGACGTATGAGTATCTGGTTGAGGGCTGCCAGCTGCAGCTGGCGTTCGGTGGGTACTATTCGGGAAGAAAGAGCGTGGAGAATTTCGGTTTTCGGATGCTCAGAGACGAGGAAAAGTACTTTACCTCGGGTAGTCACCACGCGGAGGATTTTGCCAAAACCGAGAAGGAGCTTACCGCGGGCGCGGACGTTCGCATTATGTCTGCCAATATTCTTGCCTACCGTTGGGGCGAGGAGGATTACGACAACGTTCTGCCCGCTGCCGAGCGCGCCGAGATCTTTGCGGGGGTTCTGCTGCGCTACAGTCCCGATGCGGTGGGAATGCAGGAGACCGACGAGCCCTGGCAGCAGGTACTTCCCTGGTATCTGGAGCGGATCCGGGAAAAGGATGGCGTGGAGTACACCTTCCTGCTGGAAAAGCTTACCCATGAGGGAAAAACCATGATCAACTTTTCCACCATTCTGTACCGTTCCGACCTTTACTCCGTGGACGTTTCGGGCTACGAGGTGTTCTCCATTTGGAGTAAGACGCCCAAATATTTCCAGCGCGTCGCCACTTATGTGAAGCTGACGGGAAAAACCGATCCACAGAAGGAGTTCGTGCTGGTGAACACCCACTGGGCGCACGAGGATGACGAAACCGTGAACGCCTGCGCTGTGGAGCAGGCGGCGCTGGTAAATCAGCTGAAGAGGAGATACGAGGGAGTTACCGTGTTCTGCACGGGCGACTACAACAACCTTCCCAACAGAGAATGGGGAGATCAGTATCTCAATAAATTGGTTTCGGAGATCAACGGCAGGATTGCCTCCTCGGTGGCAAGGGATAAGGGCGTTCTGTTGACACCCGGCGGATGTCGTGGCAATGTGAAAAAAATGGATGAGAGCGTGATGCGCGCCGTGGACGATCATTTTATCGACCACATTCTGCTCTCGGGCGGCGCCTGCGACGTGCTGTGTCACGATACCATCCGCTCCAACATGACCCATGTGATGAGCGATCACTCGCTGATCTACGCGGATATCGTCCTCCAATAAGCGAGGCTTCAAAGGAGACTGCTATGATTTCGTTGATCGAGCCCCAAAACAACGCAACGGTAACGCTTCTCAAGCAGAAGCATTTAGACTATATCCGAAATCCCCAAAGCTTTCCCACCGCAAAGATCGACTGGCTCAATCTGATGGAGACGCAGGAGGATCAGTCCTTTCCCGAGCCCCTTCGGTTCGCCTTTTCGCCGCGGGTGGATGGAGAAATCGTCCTCATTCGCCAAAACGGTGAGCGGCGGGTCTATCCCGCGGTGGCGGGGGAGGCGTACCTTTCCAATCTTCTTATCGACGAGGACTATCGGTGGTATGCGCGGATTGGGGAGGAATGCTCGGAGCTTTTCCGCTTTCACACCGATCCGCAAGCCCCCCGTATGCTGCGGGTGGACGGCATTTCCAACGTGCGGGACTTTGGCGGTTTTGCCACCGAACAGGGGGGGCGCGTGCGTCAGGGGCTGATTTATCGCACCTCGGAAATGGATACCCACGTGCAGATCACGGAGCAGGGCAAGCAAACGCTGGAGCAGGAGCTTGGCATTCGGCTGGACGTGGATATTCGCGGCATCAAAAACGAGCCCCGCGGCCCCATCCTCAACGAGGCGCGGGTTAAGTGGGTGAACTTTCCGCTGGCGGCATACGCGGATTGCTTTTCCGAGGAGCAGAAAAAGCTCTACGGAGAAAGCTACGCGCTTCTGGCGCGGGAGGAAAGCTATCCGCTGATGATCCATTGCTGGGGCGGCATCGACCGTACCGGCACGTGGCTGTATATTCTCGGCGGAATGCTGGGGGTCAGCAAAAACGATCTGGATCTGGACTATGAGCTATCCTCCTTTTCCCGCTGGGGAAGGCGTTCCCGCTCCTCCGATCAGTTCATGGAGTTCTTGCGGGAACTGTATCGGTACGGCAACAGCCTGCAGGAGGCTTGCGCCTCCTTTATGCGGGCTTGCGGCGTCACCGAAGAACAGCTGGAGCGGATCAGACGCATTTTGTTGGAGGAACCGAAATAACCCCTTGGGAGGGAGAGCGCTATGAATGTACAACTAAAGGAAAATCCTTTTTTTTGAACGATGAGCAGATTGCCTGGGTGAACAACACCCTGGAGAGCATGACGGATCGGGAAAAGCTCCATCAGCTGTTCTGCTTGGTAACCTATAGCGACGACGAGGAATATTGCAGGCATCTGAGCGAAACGGTGCAGCCCGGCGGCGTGATGGGGCGGGTGATGAAGCCCGACCAATGCGCCAACGCCGTTTCCACTTTGCAACGCCATTCCAGGATCCCCCTGCTCATTGCCGCCAATCTGGAGGCGGGAGGCAACGGTGTGGTCAGCGGCGGAACGGCGGTGTGTCGCCCCATGCAGGCGGCGGCAACGGGAGACGTTAAATTTGCCCGTCGGTTGGGGGAGGTTTGCGGCGTGCAGGGAAGCGCCGCAGGAGTGAACTGGTCGTTCGCTCCCATTATTGATATCGACTATAACTGGAGAAATCCCATCACCAATTTCCGAACCTTCGGCTCCAATGCGGAAACCGTTGGAGGCATGGGGGAGGCGTACGTTCGGGAGATCCAGCGCCACGGCGTTGCCGCCTGCATCAAGCATTTTCCGGGAGACGGATGCGACGAACGGGATCAGCACGTCAGCACGTCGGTCAACTCTCTTTCCTGCGAGGAATGGGACAAGACCTACGGCGCGGTCTATTCCCGATGCATTGCGGCAGGCGCCATGAGCGTGATGGTGGGGCATATCATGCAGCCCGCCTACACCAAGCGCTTTGCGCCCGATATTTCCAATGGGGAGATCCTGCCCGCCTCTGTCAACCGCGCGTTGGTCACGGGGCTTTTGCGGGAGCAGCTGGGCTTCAACGGCGTGATCGTCACCGATTCCACCGCCATGGCGGGAATTTCTCTGGTGATGCCGCGAGAGGATATGATTCCCCTCACCATCGCCGCGGGCTGCGATATGTTTCTGTTTACCAAAAACATGGAGGAGGATCTTGCCTTCATGGAGCGGGGCTTTGAAAAGGGCGTGCTGACACGGGAACGGCTGGACGAGGCGGTTCTTCGAATTCTTGCCATGAAAGCGGCGTTGGGTCTGCCCGAAAAGCAGGCAAGCGGCGCGCTTTGCCCCGATGCGGATCGGCTGAAGCGGGCGATTGCGGAGCCCTTGTATAAGCAATGGGAGCGAGAGTGCGCCGATCGCGCCATCACCCTGGTGAAGGAGGAGAAGGGCGTATTTCCCATTCTTCCCCAACGCTTTCCGCGGATTTTGTTCTGCCCTCTGGATAAAAACGGCAACAATGCCGATGAAAAAACGCCCAACGGAAAATTTATGAGGGCATTGGAGCGGGCGGGCTTCAACGTCACGCTGTTTGAGGCGCAAAACGTGACCGAGGGAAGCATGACCTCGGTGAGCGAAATGACCTCCCGCTACGATATGATCATTTATTCGGCATTGGTTCGGGCGCGATATCAGCCCGTGGCGCGGATCGATTGGTCCTCTCCTCAGGGGGCGAACATCCCCACCCTTTGCCACACCATTCCAACGGTGTTTGTGTCGTTGGAAAGCCCGTATCATCTGGTGGACGTGCCGCAGGTTCGCACCTATATCAATTGCTATAACGGTACCCAATCGGTGATTGACGCGCTCATGGAAAAGCTGATGGGAAAAAGCCCCTTCACGGGGATCTCTCCCGTGGATGCTTTTTGCGGGAAATGGGACGCCGCTACAAGTCTTGGACCGCCAATTGATTTTGAAAAATACAACAAAGGAGAAGCCTGATGGTAGATTTCGGCGCTGTAAGCGCGATCATTTTTG
The DNA here is from genome assembly GCA_015064525.1 of Oscillospiraceae bacterium. GTDB lineage: Bacteria > Bacillota > Clostridia > Oscillospirales > CAG-272 > UMGS1865. The sequence continues at coordinate 3,180 of SVSC01000036.1, read as the reverse complement.
ATCTGGACGGCGTGTTGCTTTCCACCGATCAATATCACTATGCCGCTTGGAAGGCGCTTGCCGACGAGCTGGAGATCCCCTTTTGCGAAAAGGACAATCTGGCGTTTCGCGGTGTGAGCAGAATGGACTGCATGGAGCTTCTTCTTTCCAAGCGCGCCGAGCTTCGTTTGACAGAGGCGGAGAAGGTGGCGTACGCCACAAAGAAAAATGAACGGTACCGCAGCCTTCTGGAGGGCATTACTCCCGCGTTTGTGGCAGAGGAGGTGCGAGAAACCCTTCGGGTTCTGAAAGAGCGGGGCTACCGCTTGGCGGTGGGCTCCTCCAGCAAAAATTCGGGGTTCATTTTGAAAAAAACAGATCTCGACGGCTGCTTCCACGCCATTGTGGATGGAAACGATATCAGCCGCTCCAAGCCTGATCCCGAGGTCTTTGTAAAGGCGGCGGAGGCGCTGGGGGTTCCCCCCGAGCGGTGCGCGGTTATTGAGGATGCCGAGGCGGGGCTTTCTGCCGCCGTGAGCGGAGGAATGCTCCCCATTGCCATCGGAGAAGCCAAGGGCTCCCATTTGGCAAGGCTCTCCATTGAGGGATTGGGGGAATTGACACAAATATTTGACAGAAAAATGGAGAACAAAAATGGCAGATAAATTACAATGGTTCAGAGAAGCGAAGTACGGATTGTTTATCCATTGGGGGCTGTACGCCATCCCCGGAGGAATATGGGAGGGAAAGTCCGCGCCCCACGGAACCGAATGGATCATGAAGAACATGAAGATCCCGCTTGCCCACTACAAAAAGCTGGTGGGTCAGTTCAATCCCGAGGGGTTTGATCCTTATTTCTACGTTCGTCAGGCGAAAAAATGGGGAATGAAATACATCGTGTTTACTGCCAAGCACCACGATGGCTTTGCGATGTACGACACCAAGGTTTCCGAGTATTCCATCATGCACACGCCCTACGGCAAGGACATTGTGCGTCAGCTTGCCGATGCCTGCGAGGCGGAGGGCATGACGCTCTGCATCTACTATTCCCAGATGCAGGATTGGGAGCATCCCGACGGAAACGGCAACACCTGGGACTATGATCCCCAAAAACAGGATTTTAAACGGTACTTCTACCAAAAGGCGTTGCCGCAGGTGCGGGAGCTGCTCACCAACTACGGAAAAATCGGCATGATGTGGTTCGACACGCCCTACGATATGCCTTTGGATCTATGCCGCGAGCTTGCCGATGAGGTTCGGAAATGTCAGCCCGATTGCTTGATCAACGGGCGGATTGGCTACGGTCTGGGCGATTTTCGCGAGGCGGCGGACAACGCCATTCCCGTGCTTTCTCAGGAGGAGTGCTGGGAGTCTCCCATGACGCTCAACAGCTCTTGGGGCTATAGCCACACCGATCATCGTTTCAAGGAGCCCGCCGAGGTAATCCGAAATCTGGTTCGCATTGTTGGCAAGGGAGGAAACCTTGTGCTGAACGTGGGTCCCGATGCATTCGGAAGGATTCCTCCTCGCTCAAACGAGATCCTTTGCGAGGTTGGCGAATGGCTGGAGCAGAACGGGGAGAGTATTTTCGGAACCTCTGCCGCCCCCAATTTCCCCTACCTGTTGCCCTGGGGCGACCTTACCTACAACGATCGGAGCAACACGCTGTATCTCCACGTGCAAAATTATCCATCCTTCCCGTATCGGATTCTGCTCACGGGACTGAAGACCAAGACGTTGGCGGTCAACGTTCTTGGAGAGCAAGAGCCCCTGCGAATCTCACAATCCTATGAGATTGCCAGAGACGAGCATCGGCTGTACATCCTTCTTCCCGAGCAATGCCCCAGCGCCGTTGACACGGTTGTGAAGGTGCAGCTGGCGGGAAGCGCCGAGGCACAGGTAATTGGAACGGCGAAGTGGTAATGGAGTTGCGGAGCGGTATCCCCGATCAGAGCGAAAATGATTTTTCTTCCTCCATTTGCAAGGATTGACATTCCCCGAAAGGTGTGCTATAATAAAGAAAATTCGCAGCAAGGAAATGAAATTCTCGAAAATAACCGTTGAAGGCGGCAAAGCGATGATCGGGGTTCGATTTTCTGCGGCGGCTTAAGCAGACTGTTTTATAATGGAGGTAAAAATGTTTACGGTATTTGCTCATAGAGGAGCCAGCGAATATGCGCCCGAGAATACCATGAGTTCCTTCTTTTTGGGGCTGAAGCTGGGGGCGAACGGCATTGAGACCGACGTGCGCAGAACGAAGGACGGCGTGTTGGTGCTGTTTCATGACGACACCCTGGAGCGAGTGATCGGAAAAGAGGGAGGCGTGGGAGACTACACCTACCGTCAGCTTTTGGAAATGCGGGTGCGGAACGAGAAAACGGGAACCGAGGACATTGTGGTGTCGCTGGAGGATTTTCTGAAGTACTTCGGCTACCGCGAGCTTTCCTTTGCCATTGAGCTGAAGGAAAAGGGAACCGAGCGCGAGGTTCTTGCCATGCTGGAGCAATACGGTATGCGGGAAAAAACTGTGATCACCTCCTTTGAATTCGACTGCATCAAAACGGTGAAGGAGCTGGATCCCTTCTGGCGGGTGGGATATCTGGTGTCGGACTTCAACGAGGAGCGGATCGCGAAAATGAATGCCATTGGCGGGGAGCAATTCTGTCCGCAGGCAAAGAACGTGACTGCCGAAAAGGTGGCGCTGTGGCATGAAATGGGGCATAGCGTTCGCGCGTGGGGTGTGACCAACGTGCAGGTGATGAAGCACGCCTACGATTGCGGCGTGGACGGCATGACGGTCAATTTTCCCGACCTGCTGGTGTCCTATGCCATTGCCAAGCAGTAAAAAGCAGATCGAAACGTAGGCAAAGGGGTTAGCACTATCATTTTGACGAAAAGTTTTCGCCCGCCTTTTGGAAAAGGTGGACGAAAACTTTCATGAAACTGACGAAACCCGTTGGTTTTGTCTACGGTCTGCGGAAAAGCCCATGGCTTTTCCGCAGAGTGTAGACCAAAGGTGCGCAATTCGTTAGATTGCACAAACTTGTTAGCCGCTTTTTCTTTGCAGAAAGAGGCGCAAAGAAAAAGCTATCGAAAGTTGTATAATAATAGTGGACACCTCGAAGAGAGAATGGTATAATAAAGAAAACAGACAGAGAGGAGTCCAAAATGAGCAGGAAATACACAAAGGAGTTTAAGGTA
>SVSC01000035.1 GCA_015064525.1 Oscillospiraceae bacterium | reverse complement strand
ATTGGGGCGGCGGAGTATGGCAATGGTGGCATCGCACACCTCTGCCAGATTAAAGGAGCAGATGTTGGATGCCATACCAACGGCAATTCCCATGTTGGGGGTGACCAAAATATTGGGGAAGGTGGTGGGCAAAAGCACGGGCTCCTTCATGGTAGCATCGTAGTTGTCCACCATGTCCACGGCGTTCTTGTCAATGCCCGAGAACAGCTCCTGGCAAATGGGATCCAGCTTACACTCGGTGTAACGGGCGGCGGCGTATTTCATTTCGGAGGAATACTGCTTACCGAAGGAGCCCTTGGAGTCCACCAGCGGATGCAGCAGGGTTGCGTTGCCGCGGGTGAGGCGAACCATGGTTTCGTAGATGGAAGCGTCACCGTGGGGGTTGAGCTTCATGGTTTGCCCCACAATGTTGGCGCTCTTGGTTCTCGGCCCCGTCAGAAGTCCCATTTTATACATGGTGTAAAGGAGCTTGCGGTGGGAGGGCTTGAGACCGTCGATCTCGGGGATGGCGCGGGAAACGATCACGCTCATCACGTAGGGCATATAGTTCTTTTCAATGGTTTCTGTGATGGGCTGATAAACAATGGGGGCGTACTGTATCTCTTTTTTCTCTTTTTCGTTCTTTTTCTTTTTCGCCATATGGAAACGGTGGTCCTTTCTGATAAAACTGACTGATTGGGACGCGGATCAGATTTCACCCTTGATCCAAGCCCTCCGAAAGCTCTTCGTCCAGTATTTTCGGGGTAAGATCATGAGGGAGTTACAATGGGCGGGGAGCGCCAACACGGGGAGCAAGGAGCCGCAAAGCCTTGCGCGGGGCAGGAGACGGCGAAAGATCATGTTGGCGTTCAGGCGAACGGTGAGCCCCGCACCAACGCCTGCGGAAATCATAAAGGTGTGGGTGGAGCGATCATGCTCATCGGTAATGACGGCTGCAATCCTTCTCCATTCCTCGGGGATCTCCTCGGGGGACTTTCCCTTGTAGGAAAAGATACGCTTTGCCGTGATGCGGAGCAATTGGGGCGTTTCCGCCGCGGCATCGTCGATGGAGAAGATCAGGCTTGCGGGACAGTCCACCTGAGGCAGGGCGCGGAACAGCAGCGTATTCGCTTGTACCACATGGGCATAGTAGACAGCTCCCTCCCGCAGCAAGCGATCCTTTTCAAAGTAGATTTCCGAGAGAGGATCGCTGTCGGTCAGCCATGCGGGACGGGGTAGGCGAAGTCGTTTGAGCGGACGCGCCGCGTAATTCGCTCGCATTTGCTCCAATTCTGCTTTGAAATTCATTGCTGCGCTCCCGTTTCACGGATCTGCATCACGGTGTGCGCCGCGGCTCGGATCATGCGGTTGTAGAGCGCCAGCCCCAGCCCCTCAAGAGGTGGCAGGTGGGCGTAGATGATTTCGGCTCCCGTGTCATCGGCTTGTCGAAGGGCGTGAAAGAGGCGCCTTGCCTGCTGCTCCAGATCCTCCCTGCCGCCAACGGGAATCAAGCAGTTGGGCTGTAATGCCGCCCGCTCCTCCTCATAGCAGAGGATGGCGCAACGGCGGGCGGCTTGCTCCGTTTGCAAAAAGCGCAAAACGGCATTGTCCTCGCCCGAAAGCAGGACAAGAGGGGCGGTGGGCGCGTAATGACGGTACTTCATTCCCGGGGACAGAGGACGCTCGTTGGCGGCAAGCTGATGCGTGACGGCATCCGCCACGCGCACGCGCTCGCAGACCATGCAGAGGGCATCGTAAGTAATTCCGCCGGGACGGAGCAGAAGCAGACCGTCGTCCTCAATTTTCACAATGGTGGATTCCAACCCGATCTCACAGTCTCCGCCGTCGAGGATTATGTCCACCCGTCCGCTCAGATCTCGGATCACGTCCTCGGCGCAGGTGGGAGAGGGCTTGCCCGAAAGATTGGCGGAGGGAGCGGCAACGGGGATACCCGCCAGCTCGATCAGCCTGTTTGCAACGGGATGGGCGGGGCATCGAACGGCAACGCTGTCCAAACCTCCCGTAACGGATAGGGGAATCGTGTCGCGCTTGGGCAGGATCACCGTGAGGGGACCCGGCATAAAGGCGTTTGCCAAACGGTAATAGAGAGGATGGGTAACGGCATACGCCTCGGCATCCTCGGGCCTTGCCACGTGGATGATCAGGGGATTATCCGAGGGACGCCCCTTGGCGGCGTAGATCCTTTTTGCAGCATTGGCATCGGTGCCGTTGCCGCCCAAACCGTAAACGGTTTCGGTGGGGAAAACCACCAAGCCGCCCTGCCGCAGGATTGCCGCCGCGCGCGAGAGAGGCTCCTCCGCGGCGGTGAGATTGGTAATTTTGATCAGCTCGGTTTGCAGAGAAAACACCTCTTTTCGGTTCAGCCTTGCTGCGCTTGCTTGATCCGTTCGGCAGCCTCGGCGGTGGCAAGCTGGTCGATCAGCCCGCCGATCTCGCCGTCCAGAAAACGGTCGATGGAATGGAGACTCACCCCGATGCGATGATCGGTGATGCGCCCCTGAGGGTAGTTGTAGGTGCGGATCCGCTCGCTCCGATCTCCCGTTCCCACCTGGGCGCGGCGATCGGATGCAATCTGCTCGTTCTGTGCCTGCAGGGTTTGATTGTAGAGAATGGTGCGGAGCATCCGCAATGCCTTGTCCTTGTTTTTGAACTGACTCCGCTCTTCCTGACATTCCACCACAATTCCCGTTGGCTTGTGGGTGAGACGAACGGCAGACTCGGTTTTGTTGATGTGCTGACCGCCCGCGCCGCTGGACTTGCAGGATTCAAACAGCAGATCGGCGGGGTTGATTTCCACCTCCACCTCCTCTGCCTCGGGCAGAACGGCAACGGTTGCCGTGGAGGTTTGGATCCGCCCCTGCGATTCGGTAAGGGGGACTCTTTGCACCCGATGAACGCCGCTTTCAAAGCGGAAGCGGGAGTATGCGCCCTCGCCCTCCACCCGAAAGACGACCTGTCGGTAGCCGCCCAGCTCGGTGGGGGTTGCGCTCATCATGGCGCAGCGAAAGCCGGTTGACGCGGCGTACATATTGTACATTCGGTAAAGCACCGCGGCAAAGAGTGCGGCTTCCTCGCCGCCCGCTCCCGCGCGGATCTCCACCAGCACGTTCTTTTCGTCGTTGGGATCCTTGGGAAGCAGGAGACGGGTGAGCTGCTCCTGCAGAGCCTCCGTGTCCTCTCTTGCCCGCCGAAGCTCGGCGGATGCCAGCTCCCGCAATTCGGGATCGCTTTCCTCCAGGAGAAGAAGCGCCTCCTGCGCGGTCTCCTCCGCCCGACGGTAGGCGCGGAAGGCGTCCATCAGGGGGGTGAGAGAGCGATATTCCTTCATCACCGAGGTATAGCGGGCGTTGTCTGCCAGTACGGCAGGGGAGGAGAGGGATGCCTCCAAATCCAGATAGCGAAGCTCCGCCTCCCGTAAACGGTCGATCATTGGAATGGACATACGTTGGAATCAGAAATTGTAGAAGGCGCGGAAGGCACGGTATGCCTCATATAGGTCAACCTTGGAGATCACCTCATAGGGCGCGTGCATGGAAAGCACGCCAACGCCCAGGTCAATGGTATCAATGTTGTGGTTTGCCATATATTTGGCGATGGTTCCGCCGCCGCCAACGTCGATCTTACCCAGCTCGCAGGTTTGCCAAACCACGCCAGCCTCGTTCAGCACGCGGCGCACCCATGCCACCAGCTCGGCGGAGGCATCGGAGGTGCCGCCCTTTCCGCGGGAGCCCGTGAATTTGCACATGGCAACGCCGCAGTTGATCAGCGCCGCGTTGCGCTTTTCGTAAACGTCGGCAAAGGCGGGGTCAAAGGTTGCGGCAACGTCGCTGGAGAGACATTTGGAGTTGTAGCGAACGGTTGCCTCGTTGCCGCCCAGCGCCTTGGAAATTTCGGAAATGAGATCCATAATCAGATTGCACTGCATACCCGTCACGCCGTCGCTTCCCGTTTCCTCCTTGTCCACAAGGATGCACATGGTGGTGTGAACCGACTCGTCCGCGTCGATCATTGCGGTGATGGAGGGGTAGGCGCAAACGCGGTCGTCGTGACCGTAGCCGCAGATCATGGAGCGGTCGAAGCCAACGTCGCGGGCGCGACCTGCGGGAACGATGGAAAGCTCCGCGGAGAGGAAATCCTCCTCGGTGATGCCGTAGGTTTCGTTGAGATATCTCAGCACGCCCAGCTTCACAGCCTCCTTTTCATCCCCCTCCACAGGGCGGCTGCCTACCAGAATGTTCAGCTTTTCGCCCTGAAACGCGGTTGCCACCGTTTTGGTGTTCTCATTGGCAGCAAGGTGAGGAAGCAGGTCGGTGATATACATCACGGGGTCATTCTCGTTCTCACCCACGGTGATCTTCACGATCTCGCCGTTCTGCTTTGCCACAACGCCGTGGAGCGCCAGAGGCATCGCCAGCCATTGATACTTACGAATGCCGCCGTAGTAGTGGGTTTTCAGATAGCACATATCTGCCTCCTCGTAAACGGGAACCTGCTTGAGGTCGAGACGGGGGGAATCAATGTGAGCGCCCGTGATGCGGATACCGTTGTTGATATGCTCGGTTCCGATCTTGAACAGATAGATATTCTTGCCTCTGTTATTGTAGTAGAGCTTGTCGCCTGCCTGCAGGGGCATACCGAATTCATAGGGGCGGTAGCCTGCCGCCTCAGCCATTTTCACCGCCTCGTCGGTGGCTTCTCTCTCGGTCTTGGAGGCGTCCAAATAGCGAACGTAGCCCTTGGCGTATTCGTAGGCGGCATCAACAATTTCCTTGCCTGCCTTGGCATAAACGGTTTTCTTTTCGTAACGAACGTTGGTTTCGGACATGATTATGGTCTCCTTTGTATGATCATTCATAGTATAGCTTTGTGTACATTTCCGCGCTTTTTTTCATACGGGAAACAAATTTTGCCGTAGCTTCGTCGGGAATATAGGTCAAGCGTCCTTGTTCATTGAGGCATTCGGGATCCGAAAGCCAGAAGTCGGCGGAGCCCGTTCCCGCGTGCCATGCGGCGTAAACCGACTCCCACATCCCGTATTTTTCATAAAGGGCGGACAGCCACGCGGCGCCAATCCGAAGATTGGTTGCGGGGTCGTAGAGCATACCCGTGTCGGGCGTGGGCTCGTTCAGAATTTGACGGCAGACCGAATCCAGCAACGCGGGGGTGATCTGCATCAGCCCGATGGAGCCGTCCTCGGAGACCTTGTTGCTCACAAAGTCGCTTTCCTGCCGAACGGTTGCCCAGAGGATGGCGGGAGGAACGCCAAAGGCGTTTGCCTGCTCAAGAATCATTTCCGCGTAGAGGGGGTCGATGGGGTACTTGCTTTTTTCAATGGCGGTGGCGGCGGCATCGTAGCCCAATCCAAAGAGAATGGAAAGGGGAATCAGCGCCAGAAGGATCAGCAATCGCTGCAGGGTGAGCTTCATGCCTCGCACACCCCCGTTTCCGCAAGGATCCGACGAACCTGCGGGATCAGATTTTCGGGATTGCTGTTGTTCTCGATGATGTAATCGGAATGACTGCGGAAGAAGGTGTCGGGCTTTTGCGCCTCCATCCGCTTGATCGCTGCCTCAGGAGAAATCCCATCCCGCAAAAGAATCCGATGGAGACGGATGTTAGGCTCTGCCAGCACAGAGATCACCGCGTTGCAGGAGCGGTTTGCGCCGCTTTCAAACAGCTGTGGCGCATCAAACACAGCGGCGGCGTGTCCGCTGTCCCGCAGGACGCGGAGCTGACGCTGCGCCTCCCGAAGCACGTGAGCGTGAGCAATTTTGTTCAGCCGCTCCAGCTCCCCGTGATCCTCAAAAACGATCTCTGCCAGAGCGCTGCGGTTCAGCGTGCCGTCGGGCGCGAGGATCTGCCTGCCAAAGGTGTCGGTCAACTCATTGAGACATTGGGAGGGGGGGATCAGCAGGCGGTGGTAGATCTCATCCGCGTTGAGAACGGGGACGCCGTGGGAGCGAAACAGCTCCGCCACGGTGCTTTTTCCCGCGCCGCTGGGGCCCGTTAATCCAAACACCAGCATCAGTTCACCTCCACAGAGGCTCCGCCCAAGGCATCTGAGCGGTAGGCGGCGTCCATCACCCGTTGCACGTAGGCGCCATCGGCAAGCGAGGGCTTGAAGGGTGTTTCCGATGCCACGGCGGAGAGATAAGCGTGCATGCTTTCCAGATGACCGTAGAGCCATCCCGCAGGTGCCTTGGGAGAAGGAAATACCATTTCGGGGTAGCGTCCCACACATTCGATGCGCTTAAAGCCCCGATCTCCGCCGATGGGAGAGAGGGCGTCTCGGGAATCGTAGAAATACAGCCAATTGGGCTCCATTAGGGAGAACTTCAGCGAGCCGCGCTCACCGTAGATCTCAAAGGAGAGATCGTCGTTGGTGCCGAGGCTGATCTTGCTTACTTCTATGGTGCCGTGGGCTTGATTTTGCAGAAGGGCATGCAGGTAGAACGCCTCGTCGGCATTGGTGACCCATTCGTTGCCACGGGCATCCAAATGCGTAGGGTAGGCGATCTGGGAGTGACCGCTCACCGCTTGAAGGTCGCCGCACAGAAAACGGATCAGGTCAATGACGTGGGAGCCCAAATCAAACAGCACACCGCCGCCGCAAACCGTTTTGTCCTGCTTCCAGCCAACCCGACGGTTGGGGTCGATACAGCTGTTGTGCAGATAGGAGGCGTGAAAATGAAGCACACGCCCGATGCGTCCTTCCTCCACCAGCTGCTTTGCGCGCATCACGGGGGCGAGCCAACGGTTGTTAAAGACCATGCCGCAAACGCTTCCCGCGCTTGCCTCCAGCTCGGCGATCTCCCGCGCCTGCTCGGCGGTAACGGTGATGGGCTTTTCGCACAGAACGTGCTTGCCTGCCATCAACGCTTTTTTCAGCGTTTCATAGTGACAGATATTGGGGGTACAAATATCGATAACGTCAATATCGGGAGCGTAGATCAGCTCGTCCTCGCTTTCGGTGGCGAGTGGAATATGAAATTCATTTGCGATCCGAGCGGCACCCTCTGCCGTGGTGGTGCAAACGCCAACGGTGGTGGCTTCAAAGGGGAGCGTTCCGTAGAAATAGGGGAGATTTCGCACCGCCCAGGTGTGGGTTCTGCCCATGGCTCCAAAGCCCAGAAGTCCGATTCTCAGCTTGCGGGATGCTTGCATGGCAATGCCTTCCTTTCCGCTGTTTCTCCAAGGAAAAACGGCAAAAACTCTATCAGTATATATTATAACGCATTTTCTTTCTTTTTTCAAGTGGGTTTGAAAAAGATTGTTGGAAATTTCTTGAACGTTTTTTCCTTACGGTACTTGCAATTCCCACAGAAAAATAGTATAATAGTATTATCTATTGTGTTAGGGGGGACGATCGTATGACTGACCTGATTGCTTACCTGGCAAAGTGTCGGATCCCGTTTGTGGAGCATTGCCCCCTTGCGGGCTACAGCACCCTCCGTGTGGGCGGTCGCGCGGCGCTTGCCGTTTTTCCGCAAACCGAGGCGCAATTGGTGGAGGCTCTTACGGAGATATCCCGTCGGGGACTTCGGTGGATCACGGTGGGAAAGGGAAGCAATCTGCTGTTTCCGGACGGAGAATACAGCGGCGTTGCGCTTTTCACTCAGCGGATCATGGATTGCTGCCTGGAGGGGCGGGACTTCCGCGTGTCGGCAGGAGCCCTGCTGGGAACGGTTGCCATTCGAGCCCGCAATTCTGCCCTGACGGGTGCCGAATTTCTCGGTGGAATTCCCGGAACGGTAGGCGGCGCGTTGGTGATGAACGCAGGCGCCTTCGGTTCCTCCATGGCGGCGATTACCGTTTCCTCCCGCTATTGGGATCCCGATGCGGGATGCGTGGGGGAGCTGGTGGCGGAGGAGCATTGCTTTGGAAAACGAACCTCCTTTTATGCCACCCGCCCGCGCCTCACGGTGCTTTCCGCGCTTCTTCGGCTGGAGGAAGGAAATTTGGACGAAATTGACCAACGCATGAAGGAATATCACCGTAAACGGTCGGATTCCCAGCCTCTCAAGCAGCCTAACGCGGGGAGTATTTTCAAAAATCCCGAGGGAGACTTTGCGGGGCGCCTGATCGAGGATTGCGGCTTGAAGGGCGCGCGGATCGGCGGCGCGGAGGTTTCCGTTCAGCACGCCAATTTCATTGTGAATCGCGGCGGCGCCACCGCGAGAGACGTGGTTGCGCTGATTCGCTTTATCCGTCAAAAAGTCTACCAAACCCACGGCATCGTGCTGGAATGTGAATTGCGGGCGGCGGAGGGAGATCTGAATGAAATGACCCCCATCGCTCGCTGAAATCGAAGCTTTACGAAATCAATACGAAAAAGAGGACGAACGAAAATGAAGGTTGAACTGATTCAATACACCAAGGATCCCGTGAACGCCATTGAAACCGCCGCCTCCACCTGCTACGACAGCGCTGCCGCGGGTGGGCGGATCATGCGCCATTGCTACAAAAGCGGACACCATTCGGTGCTGGAGTTTGCCGACTTCACCTTCCGCATCAGCGGCGTCAGCCGCGCCCTCACCCACCAGCTGGTGCGCCACCGCGTTGCAAGCTTTGCCCAAAGAAGTCAGCGCTATTGCGTGGAGGACGGCTTTGAGTACGTCACCCCCCGCAGTGTGGAGAAGAGCGAGGAGGCGCTGGCGCTCTACAAGGAAACCGTTGACGCGATCCGACGGGCATATTCTGCTCTCACCGAAATGGGGGTTCCCGCCGAGGATGCCCGTATGCTGCTTCCGAACGCTTGCTGCAGCGAGATCTGCGTGAAGATGAATTTGCGGGAGCTGATTCATTTCTGCAACGAGCGTCTTTGCGCCTGCGCCCAATGGGAGATCCGCGCCATGACGAGAGAAATGGTGCGCGCCGTGGCGGAGGTCGCTCCCGAATTGAAGGACTTTTTGGTGCCGAAATGCGAAAAGCACGCGCCTAACAGCTTTTGCACCGAAACCAAGTCCCGCAGCTGCGGTCGCCACCCGCTTCTGTCCGATCTGGTTGATCACAAGGAGTCCTGACCGTGGCATCCTATGCGGACGCGGTAAGGGAGGAGCTGATCGAGCTGAGCCTCAAGCGTCCCTGCTGTAGAAAATCCTTGGTTGCAGGCTTGCTTCTCACCGCCACCAAAGCCGAAAAGCTGGTAACGGTCAGCTATAAGCAGGAGCGCGTGGCGCTCTATGCCCGAGAAGAGCTGAAGCGTCAGCTGGGCAGATTGCCCGAGCTGCAGCCCCACTCTGCCTACGGTCATACCGTGTGGGCGCTTTCGGTGTCCTCCGCGCCTGCCGCAAGGCTTCTGGAGGAGCTGGATCGGGGGGGCTTGACCTTCGACGGTTGCGATAGCTGTCGCTCGGCGTTTCTCCGCGGCGTCTTTCTTGCCTGCGGCACCATGAATGATCCCAAGCGCTCCAGCAATCTGGAGTTTCTGATCCCCGATCCCTCCAGAAGTAGCCTTCTTTCCGAATTTCTGTGTGCCTGCGGGTATTTTCCGGGGGTGACCGACCGAAAGGGAGTGCGGGGGCTCTATTTCAAAAACGGGAACGCCGTGGAGGATCTGCTGGCAATGATGGGGGCATCCCTTGCGATGATGGACGTGATGAACGTTCGCATCGAGCGGGAGATCCGAAATCAGGAAAACCGCGCCACCAACTGCGTGGCGAAAAACATTGAAAAAAGCGTATCCGCCGCCGCAAAGCAGATGGCGGCGATTGAGAAATTAACGGTTACGGGAATGCTGGCGCAGCTTCCCGAAGCTGTGCGCGCCACCGCGCTTTTGCGGGCGGAGAATCCCGACGCCACCCTGGAGGAGCTTCGGAATCTCCACAACCCGCCCATCACAAAATCGGGGCTGAACCATCGCCTGCAACGAATTCTTGCCGAGGCGGACAAGCTCTGAGCAAGGAGACTGCCATGAGTGATTTTGTGCATTTGCACCTGCATAGTGAATACAGCCTGCTGGACGGTGCCTGCAGGATCTCCGAGATCCCCCGTCGCGCCAAGGAATGCGGGCAGTCTGCCGTGGCGATTACCGACCACGGGGTGATGTACGGCGCCATCGCCTTCTACCAAAAATGCCTGGAGGAGGGGATTCATCCGATCATCGGCTGTGAGGTCTACGTTGCCCACGGCTCGCGTTTTGAAAAAAACACGGGGGCGGACGGCTATGCCGACCATCTTGTGCTGCTGTGTGAAAACGAAACGGGATATCGCAATCTCTGCAAAATGGTGTCTCTCGGCTTCACCGAGGGCTTCTACAACAAGCCCCGTGTGGATGAGGAGCTGCTCCGAAAGCATTCCGAGGGGTTGATTGCGCTCTCCGCCTGCCTCGGAGGCAGAATTCCAAAGCTGCTCACCAGAGGGGAGCATGAGGCGGCAAGGGAAACGGCTCTGCGATATGCCGAGATTTTCGGAGAGGGAAATTTCTTTATTGAGCTGCAAAATCACGATCTGCCCGAGCAAAGAACGGTTCTGCCCATGCTGGAGCAGCTTGCCGATGCCTGTGGGCTTCCAACCGTTGCCACCAACGATTGCCACTATTTGCGCCGTCGGGATGCCGACACCCAAGCGGTGCTGATGTGTATTCAAACCAACACCACAGTGGATGCGGGGCGCCCCGCGGCATTCGCCACCAACGAGTTCTATATGAAGGATTCCGAGGAGATGCGGCTGCTCTTCCGTCACCGTCCCGAAGCGCTCGAAAACACGGTTCGCATTGCCGAGCGTTGCTCGGTCACCTTTGATCTGAAGCAAACCTTCCTGCCAAAATTTCCCTGTCCCGCAGGGGAAACCGCGGGGAACTATCTCCGCCGCCGCACCATGGAGGGCTTTGAGGAGCGGGTGCGGTCGGGGCTGATTGATTTCACGGGGCATACAAGGGAGGAGTATCTCTCCCGCATGGAATATGAGCTTTCCGTCATCCTGCAAATGGGCTATGAGGATTATTTTCTCATCGTGCAGGACTACGTGAATTACGCCCGCTCCAAGGAGATTCCCGTGGGACCCGGGCGTGGCTCGGGAGCCGGAAGCTTGGTTGCGTTCTCTATTGGCATCACAAGCGTTGATCCTCTGCAATTCGATCTGCTCTTTGAGCGCTTTCTCAACCCCGAGCGGGTGAGCATGCCCGACTTTGATATCGACTTCTGCTATAACCGTCGGGACGAGGTAATCGACTACGTCTGCAGAAAATACGGAAAGGATCACGTTTCCCAGATCATCACCTTCGGAACCCTTGCCGCCCGCGCCTCGATCCGCGACGTGGGACGTGCGCTGGGAATGTCCTATGCCGACGTGGACGTGGTGGCGCGAGCTGTTCCGCAGGAATTAAACATTACCATTTCCATGGCGCTGAAGCTCCCCGATCTGAAGCGGCTCTACGAGGAGTCCGAGCAGGTGCGCCGCCTGGTAGACACCGCCATGGCAATTGAGGGGATGCCGAGAAACGTTTCGATTCACGCGGCGGGTGTGGTGATCACCGACCGCCCCGTTTCGGAATACGTGCCGCTGGCGTTGAGCAACGGAACGGTGGTAACCCAGTTCGATATGGACACCGTGGCGCAGGTGGGGCTTCTCAAATTCGACTTTTTGGCGTTGCGTTATCTCACCATTCTCCATGACGCCGAGCTTCAGATCCGCGAGAGTGAGCCCTCTTTTTCTCTGGAGTCGCTTCCCCTGAACGATCCCGCCACCTTCAAGCTGATCTCCTCGGGAAAAACGGGAGGAGTGTTCCAGCTGGAGTCGGGGGGGATGAAGCAGATGCTCACCACCCTTGCGCCCGAGCGCTTCGACGATATCATCGCCGCCATTGCGCTCTATCGCCCGGGGCCTATGGATTCGATTCCAACCTTTGTTGACTGCCGCCACCACCCCGAAAAGGTGCGTTACGCCGTGCCGCAATTGGAGCCCATCCTTGCCTCCACCTATGGATGTGTGGTGTATCAGGAGCAGGTGATGCAGATCTTCCGCGAGATCGGAGGCTACACCTTCG
The DNA here is from genome assembly GCA_015064525.1 of Oscillospiraceae bacterium. GTDB lineage: Bacteria > Bacillota > Clostridia > Oscillospirales > CAG-272 > UMGS1865. The sequence continues at coordinate 6,815 of SVSC01000035.1, read as the reverse complement.
GACACGCCGATATCGTGCGCCGCGCCATGTCCAAAAAGAAGATGGACGTGCTGCTTGCCGAGCGGGAAACCTTTGTGGAGGGAGCCGCCGAGAGAGGGGTCGATCGGGAAACGGCGGAGCTGCTCTTTGCCGATATGGAGAGCTTTGCCAACTATGCCTTTAATAAATCCCATGCTGCTGCCTATGCCGTGCTGTCCTACCGAACGGCGTATCTCAAGCAACACTACCCCAAGGAGTATTTTTCGGCCTTGCTCACCAGCGTGCTGGGAAATCAGCCCAAGGTAGCGGAGTATATCTCCGAATGTACCTCCCGCGGCATCCGCGTTTTGCCTCCCGATATCAACGAGAGCCGTATGCTTTTCTCTGTCAGCGGAAAGGATATCCGCTTCGGTCTTCTTGCCATTCGCAACGTGGGGGAGCAGTTTATCAAGCGCATCCTCGAGGAGCGCAGGAACGGCGCGTTTTCCTCCTTTGAGGGCTTTGTGGATCGCATGGGCGGGGGAGATCTTAACCGCCGCATGGTGGAGGCGCTGATCAAGGCGGGTGCCTTCGACCGATTGGGCGTTTACCGCAGCCGATTGCTGGCGGCATACGAAATGCTGTTGGATCAGGCGGCGGAGAAGGGGAGAAACAATCTGGCGGGGCAGCTGGATATGTTCTCCACGCCCGGCACCTATGCCGCCGAGGAAAGCTACTTTTCCTATCCAACCCTTCCCGATCTCAGCCCTCGCGAAAAGCTCATGATGGAACGGGAGGCAACAGGGATGTTCTTTTCGGGACAGCTGCTGGACAGCTATTCCAAGCATCTTGCACTGCTTGCTCCTCAGCCGATCTCCGAGCTGGTTGGAGAGGATGCCGATCCTGCCGACAAGGCGCGCGCCACCGTGGCGGGAATCATTACCTCGGTGTCGCTGAAAACCACGAAAAACGGCGACCGTATGGCGTTTTTCACGCTGGAGGATCAAAGCGGTGAGCTGGAATGTATCGCTTTTTCCCGCCAATTTTCCGAGTGCGCCCACTTGATTCGCAGCGACCTTGCGGTGTGCGCTTCGGGATCCGTTTCCCTGCGGGATGAGGAATCGCCCAAGGTGTTGATCAACCGCATGGAGGAATTGATTGAGAACGGCGCGTTTCGGGAATCCGACGTAAAAAAGGCGCCAATCGCAGGGCTCGCGGAGGCGCGTGACAATACGTCCGCCGAAGCTCGCTCCAACGGTCAAGCTGAGCGGCGCGCGGCGCCCGCACAAAAGCCCACGCGGCTCTTTTTGCGCCTGCCCGAGCGAGATGGACACCTTTGGAAAAAAGCGGAAAATTTGGCGGCGATCTTTGAGGGATCGTTCCCCGTGTCCTTCTATGATGCTGCAACCAAGCAGTACGCCATGTCTCATGCGTCGGTCACGCTTTCAGACTATCTTTTGCGTGAGCTGCGCGAGCTGCTGGGAGAGGAAAACATTATTTTAAAGTAGGAAATATCCCATAAAATGGTCATTTTTTTGACAAAGTCGCGCTTTTTCGTTCCAAAACGGGAGGGCGCGGCTTTCTTTTGCGGGAAATACGATGCTATTATAAAATAGGATGCATGTTTTTTTAAATATGTGTTGACAATTGAAGAAAAATGTGCTAAAATTACCACGGAGTAACCCATAACCACCCAAAAGAACAAAAAATTAAAAGGAGTGTTTTGTTATGCCAAGTTTTTTGAGCTTGCTGATCCCCGCAATTCTGATGCTTGTTGCGGTTGCGTGGGGCTTGGCGATCGGATTGGGGCGCACGCGCGCGCGCTTTATTTGCGTTGCGGCTTGCTTTGTGGTCGCCCTTGTTGCATCCCTCGTCATGAAGGACGTAACCTTTGCTGATGTGAAGATTGCCATTGATTTTCTCGTGGCGCAAAATCCTGCCGCGGCGGAATCGCTGAAGGATATCATGGCATTTGTGGAATCCTCTCAGCCCCTGCAGGAGGCTCTTTTGTCCTGCGCCGGCGCAGTTGTGGCTCCGCTGGTATTCTTCACAATTTTTGTAACTCTGTCTCTGGTTACGTGGATTGTCGGCGCCGTGCTGTTTGTAGTCACGCTGTTCATCCCCAAGGGCAAAAGAGCGCATCGCGGCTTTGTTCGCGTGCTGATTTACGCAGTTGCGCAGGTGCTTCTCACCGTGTTCGTGATCATGACTCCCGTGGTTGCCTACTTGGATTGCGTTCCCGACGTGGTGAAGGCTGCCGATCAGATCGGAATGATTGAATCCGAGCCCGATAACGCAAACAATCTCGGTCAGGATCAAATTCTGGATTTCGTTGAGGAGGTTGAAACCCTGCCTCTGGTGGTTACATACCGTTTCTTGGGCGGTGACGCAATGTGCAATTCTCTCACCTCCATAAAGATCGGTGAGGAAAAAACCACGCTGTCGGTTGAGCTTGGAAGCATTACGCGCTTCGTTGCCAACGTGATGAAGCTGACCGAAAATGAAATGGAGAATTTCGGAGAAGCCGAAACCCAAGCCATTGAGTCGCTCAGCCAGTGCTTTGGTGAGTCTGTTCTGCTCCCCTCTGTTGCGGGAGAGCTGATCTACGGCGTTACCGACGCATGGCTCTCTGAGGATGGCAACACCGCTTTCCTTGGCATGGAGAAGCCTGCCTTCGATGAATCCACCACCGCAATGTTTGCCGATGCCTTCCGGCACATTCTGGAAGCGTTCCATACCGACGCGAGAAACGTGACCGCGCTTTGTGCCGATTTTGATACCCTTGCCGATATCGTTGGCATTCTGGTTCGCGACGGCGTATTCGCAGGCATGGGCGAGGATTCCACCACCTCCTTGGTGAATACCCTGAGCAGCGGCAACACCGTGAAGGATTTGATTACCGCATTGGGAAGCAACTCCAGCTTCAAAATTCTGATCAGCGACGTTACCAATATCGGTATGCGCGCCATCGGTTCCTCTCTGAAGATTCCCGAGAACGCCGAGGCAATTTATCAGCAGTTCACCGACGACATTGCGGCGGCTATGAACACCCTCATGTCCTCCGAGAAAACCGAGGAGGAGAAGAAGGCCGAGCTGACCGCCGCCATCAAGGAAGCATTCGCTGAGTCGGGCAACGAGCTGGCTCTGGAGGACGACGTGATCGGACTCTACGCCGAAACGCTTCTTGAGGATTTTGCAAATTACGAAAATATCACCGCAGACGACGTTTCCGAGTTCTTCCAGGTATTTGCCGAGGTGAATGGAACCGAGCTGGATCTCCCCGGTAATGAGCAGGCTTCCTCCGGTTCTACCACGCTGCTGGGAAGCTTTGGCTTGAAGAACGATAAGGATAAGAACAACAACGGTAACAAGTATAAGAGCCCCGCATACGCAGGCAAGACCACCGAGCAGCTGAAGAATGAAAGCGCCGCAGGTCTTCTCGCTACCGTGCTGAAGGAGGTTGTTACCGCCGCTATCGTGAATGCCGACAACGAGGAAGCATTCCAGGAGAGCGTGAAGAATATCCTCACCGAGAACTACAAGAATTATGCGGAGGCAACCGGTAAGGATGCTTCCAAGGCGGAAAGCTTTGCCACCTCCGTGGTGATCAAAATGGATTCGATCACCGAGGAAACCATCAACACCACCGCCGTTATGCAGTCTCCCGCAGCGCTCAAAGAGGTTACCACCAAGGTGACCATTGAGGACCTGTTGGTAGACGCGGAGGAGTCCGCGGGTAAGCTGGATTCCGCCGCAGCCGTGGAAAAAGAGGCAGAGGCGATCAAGCAGATCTTCAACAGCGCCGGTGAGATCGTGACCAAGCTGGAGGAGGGCATCGACGGTATCGACGGTATCGGCGAGATCGCGGGTAGCCTCGGAACCGTTCTGGACGGTCTGAGCGGCACCGCATCCTTTGGTGAGGAAAAGACCGACAACCTGCTCTTTGCGGTTCTTCAGAGTGAAACCGTTCGTGAGAGCGCGAACATTGACCATAAAACCGCAACCGAGCTGGCAAAGGCGGCAACCGAAAAGAATCCCGACGGTAGCAAGGGCAGCTTCACCGAAACCATGAACAGCCTTGCAACGGGAGCCAATATCGCTAACAAGCTCACGCAGGAGGATGCCGAGATCACCGAGGATGATATCCGCGAGATGCTGGAGAACATGACGCCCCAAACCGCGAATATGCTGAAGGCATATATGACGGTTGAGCGTATGAGAACCTTCGGCGTTCCCGAGGACAACGTGGAGCTCAGCACCGAGCTGATTCAGAATATGCTCACCGAAATGGGCGATAAGCAGAAGTACAGCTCCTCCTACGATGCCCAAACCAAGGCAATTCTGAAGATCTTCAACATGGTATCCGCAACCTCCAAGCAGGGCAACAACGGATCCGACCACCTCTTCAACAGAAGCAACAACGTTGGACTTCTGAACGCAACCGCAGAGGAAGTGGTTTCCACCATTCTGGATTCGGATATGGTTTGCAACGCAGTCATGAAGACCCTCAAGAGCCACGACGAATTGAAGGTGAACCCCTTCGGTCTGAATATCGACGAGGGCAGCGACGACTACGTTGATTGCAAGAACGCAGTTGAAAAGTACTATAAGAACCACACCGAGAAGGGCGACGAGCTGAAGGAAAGACTGGATGCTATCGCAGCGCTTCTGGGCGTGACCGGACTCAATTACGAGGATTGATCCGAAAGGAAAGCTCGCCCGCTCCGTAACCACGGAGCGGGCGAGTTGTTTTTTTTTGTTTGCTACATCCAGGGGGAAAAGAGGCGGCAGATGTCCTGCAGGAGCTTTTTGGGAGGAGACACGCGGCAATCCCGTTCGGTGATCTCCTTGGAGCGGAAAAGAGTTTGCAGAAAATCGGTTTCCATGGCGAGAACGGCGTCGGCGCGGTATAGGCAAACGCCGCATTCAAAGTGCAGATACAAGCTGCGAAAATCCAGATTTGCGGTACCGATGCAGGCTATTTTGCCGTCGGAAAGGATGCTTTTGGAATGAATGAAGCCGTTGGTGTATTCATAAATCCGCACGCCCGAGGCGATCAGCTCCCGATAGTAGGAGCGCCCCGTAAAGTGAACGGCAGGCTTGTCGGGGTGGTGGGGAAGAATCAAACGAACGTCCACGCCGCTCTTTCCCGCGGATTTCAAGGCGGTGAGCAGGCAATCGTCGGGAGCAAGGTAGGGGGTGGTGATATACAGTCGGTGCCGCGCGCCGTGAATGATCTGCAGGTAAACCTGCTCGCTCACGTGCTCTCCGTCCATGGGGCTGTCGCAGTAGGGCTGCACCAAGGCGTTCTCGCGGTGCTGTGTGGGGAGCGTGAGCGGGTAGTATCGCTCCCAATCCTCCTGCTTATTGGAAAGAAAGCTCCACATCTGCAAAAACATCACGGTCAGGCTCCACGCGCCATCTCCTCGCAATCGAATGGCGGAATCCTTCCAATGCCCGAAGCGGCGCCGCACGTTGATATATTCGTCCGCCAAATTGATTCCACCCGTGAACGCCACGGTGCCGTCAACCACGGCAATCTTGCGGTGGTCGCGGTTGTTCTGAATGGCGGTGAGAAAGGGGACGAACCGATTGAAAACCTCACAGCGAATTCCATAAGCGCGGAGACGGTTCATGTATTTCGGCGGAAGCGTTACAAAGCAACCGAGGTCGTCGTAGATCACCCGAACGTCTACCCCTGCCTGCGCCCGCTCCTTCAGAACCTCCAAAACAGACGTCCAGAATTCGCCCTCTCCAATGATGAAAAACTCCAAAAAGATATACCGTTTGGCTTGTTTCAATTCCTCCAGAAGCGCGTTTTGAAAGAGTTTGCCGTCGGAATAATAGGCGGTTTCGGTTTTTTGGTAGAGGGGAAAATTGGGAATGGTGTTCAGATAGCGGATCAGCCGTTGCGCGTCGGCGGGGATACCGTCGGTCTCCCATGAAACCGTTTCGATTGCCCGAAAGGCGGGCGCGGTGGCGCGCTCAACCCTCCGCAGTGCCTTCTTATATCCAACGGTTGTGGTTTGAAACCGAAAGAACCAGTAAAGAGCGCCGCCAAACAGGGGAAAGAGGAGAATGAGCAGAACGGTGGAGATTTTCATGGCGGAGGGAATGGGATGGGTGATCAAATGAAACACGGTGAGGAGCGCCAGAATCCGCAGTCCCAGAGACACCCATTTCATGTTGGAATAGTAGAGAATGGAAAAAACGATGAACGCCATTTGGGCGAGCAGCAGAAGGACGATCAGCAGTCGTCGAATCAAGAGACTGCGAAAAAAATAACGGTATTTTTGCTTGCTTGACATAGATCCTCCTTGAGATATATTCTGAAAAAAACAATTGAAAAATCGTTTTTTTCGTATTGACAAGCCTATGGGTTTGTTGTATAATGAAAAATACAGAGCAGTCGTTCCTCCATCCTCGGTCACTTGCCAAGAAAGGAGCAATTCATGGCCAAAAAGCTTGTAGCCCTTGTTTGTTTTTTCCTTGTTGGTGTTTTGTCAACCTCTTGCGTGCGGCTGGTGGACACAGCGCAAGCCACACCCGAGCCACCCTTGCCGGAGGGCGCGGTGGAGGTGTATTCCACCTATCCGAACCTGCAATATCTGGTGCCGGGAGACTTCAATCTGGCAAACAGACCCAGCTACGTGGATGTTCCTTGGAATAACGTGGCTGTGCTGAACGGCCGTTTGTCGGTTTTTGGCGAGGATCGGGACGGCGAGCATGGGCAGAATATTGTCAAAGCGTGGCGCGATTTTCAATGCTTTTGGCTGAGAGGAGACTCTCAGGGGGTGTACGTGTTCAACGAAAGCACACAAAGTGAAAGCCTTTTGGTGGATGAATACTGCCGTGGC
>SVSC01000034.1 GCA_015064525.1 Oscillospiraceae bacterium | reverse complement strand
CTTGGTGTTAAGCAGTCATTTATCGTGTTGTTTTGATAATATGCAATTCAATTCATATAAAGCAGTCTTGTTGGAATCCCATTGCAATCTTTCTCTTGCTTCTTTGTATGGGAGCCAAACAAGTTCTGTATGTTCATGAGATAAAACAAGCTCGTCGGTACATTCAAAACCGAATGAATATTCAGGGATGACATACATATCATCAGACCAACCGTAAAGGTGTCTGCGAGGGAATATTTCAACGGGAATGTAGCACATTGACTTTAGTGAAATAATATGATCTGCGGTTACACCGCCTTCTTCTTTTATTTCCCTTTTTGCTGCATCTTTCGGAGTTTCTTTATCTTCTCCGCCTCCGGCGATAAATTGCCATTGGTCATAATCTGAACGATGTAAAACACAATATACAGGCGTTCCGTTTTCATATTTATATGGGATTGCAAGTATTTGAAATGGTGCTCTCATAACAATCTCCTTTATCACAAACTACAAATGAACATCAAACAATTTCCATGCTCCTATTATATCACAAAAACCGCAGAAAATCAATCTGCGGTTTCTGCTTTTTCTGTCGGTAGGTAAAACTGTCCTTTAGGGTACGACCCTAATGAGCCGACTTCTTTTTTTCGTTGAATTATTCCGTGAAATAAGATCTGAAATTCTCCAGACGATAGAAGGTGAGATAATTGTTGTCGTGGTAGTTGGCGGAATCGTCCATCGCTTCTCTCACAACGTAAACCAAATCCTCTCCGTCGAAGGCAAAGTGAACGTACTGGAAGGCATGCTGCATCATGGAAACGTATTCGTTCATCATGGTGCGATCCACCAACAAGGTGGTTACAACCTCCCACTCCTTCAGATCCTTGGATACCGCCAAAGCCAGAACGTTGCGCTGGAACGGACGGTAATCCGTGGTCTTAATATTGATCAGCGAAATATAATGACCGCTAACCCTATCATACTCGATATGGAAGAGATCCGCCCCCGTGGGAAGATTGATGAGAGCGTACGGATCATTCTTGCTATAGATGACGTTCTTACCGTCCTCGGAAACGCGCATGGTTACGGCATTTCCATAGTGCGGGAAGCAATCAATGCGAATCACGTCTCGGATCGTACCGTTGGGCATCAGCACAAGGCACCCTTCCTCAATATAGGTTTTATCGGTGTAGAAGGGCTGCTCCACCACGTCCATCAGATCATCGGTTCCGTAAGAATAGTAGGAGGAAACCGTCCAAACGTTGGGATCCAGCAAATCCGCGCTGTCGGGAGCGCTGACCACATAGGCGCGTTTGTCCTCTACCCAATCGTAGGACTTGAAGCCCTCGTATGCCTTGTAGACTCTACCGTTCGCGTGAATCACCGTGGACGGGATGCAATATTTGATGTTCACGTCATAGGGAATTGTTGTAATTGCGCTCCAGGTTTTTCCCTTGTCGGTGCTTTTTGCCACACCGATCTGCGCGTTGCCCGAGCCGGTGGTTCCCAACAGATAGAACTCGCCGTTTAACTCAAACAAGCTTGCCCCCGCCATCAACGGCACGGTGCTGAGCCTTTGGAAGGTCTCGCCGCCGTCGGTGCTGGTGAAAATATAAGTGGTGCGCTTGCGGTTATCCATCATGGCGTAGATGGTTCCCTCATGAACGAACACATAGGGACCGAAGCAATTTCGGATCTCGGTTCCGTCCGCCTCGGCTATCACTACACGGCTCTGCTCGGTGTTGCTTGTGGGCAAATCATAGGAGAATTCCGTCATCAGGCGGTAGAGACGCGCCAGATAAAGCCCATCCGCATCCTCTCCCCAGGGCTCCGTGGAGGTCACCACGGCAACACCGTAGGTCTCACTGATCAGCAGGCTCTTTCCCGACGCGGCGCACAGCGCCTCCAAAGAATACCATCCGTTGATCTGCTCGCAGCCCGCAACCGCGTCCGCTCCGAAATAGGAGTAGGCAAACGCCGCGGGAACGCACCACACGCCGTTCTGCATCACGCTGAGCTTGGTGTAATCATTGGGATCCAACACCTGCATGAAGCCATCGCTGCAATAGAGATTGGTATTCAACGCCAGCGCGGCATCCTTTCCCAAACGCTCGGAGATCCGACGCAAAAGTCCCTCATCCTTGATGGGAGAGCTTTGATCGGTGTGCGCGTGGCTCAGGGTTTTGATCTCCTGCGCGGTGAGCTTGCAGTTATAGAAGGACACCTCATCAATCAAGCCAATGAAGCTGAAGCAATCCACAGAGGGATCGCCACCGATGGTATCGGTATTCACGGGCCTACCCGCCACCAGCTTATCGCTTCCGAACTTGTGGGTGCTGTTGGAGTCGGCTTGAATCTGCTTGCCGTTCACGTAAACCGACACCTTGTCATTTTTGAAATCCACCACGAAGGTGAGCATCTGCCACAAGCCACCGTTGGTTACCTTGTCGTCCACGTCCATTCCGTTGGTTCCGTTGGTGAAGCCGCTGTCATCGGCGGAATAGGTATATCGCCCGCCCAGCGCGGTGTCGCTGGACACGCTTCTGGCATAGAAATCCAGTGAGCCCTCCCGATAAGTACAATAAAACAGCGTTCTGGTTTTATCGCAATAGAAAGAGAACAGACGCGAAACACGATTCTGATAGGGCATGATCCAAAGATTCAGAGTGACCGCCTCACTGCCGTTCAGCAGCTTGGAAACGTAGCCCTTTCCCAGATCTACGTAGCCCGTGGAATCGTCGTTGAGAAAAATCCCATTTTCGTGAATTCCTGCCTTTCGACGGGCGTTCACCAGCGTTGCGGCGGCACCCGAAACGCTGTCCTTTGCGGTTGCGCCATCCGCTTCAGAAAAGCTGAAATGAGCAACAGGCTGCTTACGCGGGTTATCCGCAGAGTCATGATACTTCAACGTTTGCATATGATTGTAATCCCCGTTTCGGAAAAGTCGAACCACCGCCTGCACCGCAGATTCCAGCGCGTAGCCGCTATTCCCCAGAATAGCTCCTCCGCCGGCGGAAAGCTCGATGAGATAGTCGGCGTCATCGGCCAGACGCTCAAAGCCCGAGGAGCGATCGGTGGAGCCGAAAAGAATATCCCTTGAGCCGGGAGCCTCCAGATCGGTCACAATCGGCACCTCAATGCCCCACTCGCTCTCACAAGCGGTCTGCAATCTTCCCGCCAAATTTACCAGCTCGGTTTCCGCGTTTCTGCTGATCACGATCCGAACGGGGGCGTTTGAAACCGTCGGGGGCTCCATGGGAGCCCCGCTTGTTTCTGTATTTCCGACGGAAGATCCTCCGCATCCCGTGAGCAAGGTTGCCGCTAACAGGAGAATCGGCAAAAATCTTTTTGTAAATTTCATGTTTCTGTACCTTGATCATGCTCCGCCCTTCAGCGAAGCGTTCACCTTTTGAATTCCCTCGATCATTCTCTTCAGCTCCAGATCATAGGTTCTTTGGTTTTTCTTGAACCGCGATACGATGTCGGTATCCCTGCCGATCATCAGGTTGCGCAGATCCTCGATCATGGAATTGTTCATCATATTCACAAAATCGTAGCAGATGCTGTTCAGCACCAGATCCACGTTTTTGGATGCCTCGGGATCCTTCATGTAACGGGATTTCACCGTGGTTTCCAGATATTCGGGGTAGAGATAATAGCGGGAATAGTAGGCAATATCCTCCAGAATACGGCTGGTGCGCTCCTTATCGGAGGCGGCTCTGGGAACCACCGTAACAGAGGAATGACCGTAGTGGATAAAGGAACCGTAGCCCTCCTGCTGAGAGTTTGCCTTGGGAAGCGGAACCAAACCGTAGTTCACACCGGTTTCCGACAGACTGAACAACGATGCGTTCGCCATCGTTCCGTCACAGAAGAAGGTTCGATTGTTCATGAACATCTCCTGAGGATATTTGGTGCGCTCCGCGGTGCCGTAGCCCTCCGCAAAGAAGACGTCGGGATTTTTGGAGATCATTTCCACCATATTCTGGAAATGATCGATGTAGTTCTGATTCAGAGAAAGAATTCTCGGAACGTCATTTTCATCCTTAGTGGAAAGCTGGATCCCCGCACCATAGGAAAAGGTGAGCGCCGCGTAGGAATTCACGGAGATGATATAGCGGTCATTCTGATCCATCAAATGATCACCGTTGTGATCTCCGGGGATCTCCCGCGCCATATCAAAGAGCTTTTCCATGGTCCACGTGCCGTTGTTCACCAAATCGTAGGGGTTCTCCATTTCGTAGGTTTCCACAACAGTCTTGTTAAAGAAGCCCGCCGCGGCGGAATCGTATGCCGCCAGATTGTGGCTTCCGATCAAACTATAGTTGCTGTTCTCAACACTGCTTGCTTCCAGAAAATCCTGATTCCACCATTTGGCGGCAAGATCCTGATGAGGAAGCTGACTGACCTCGGTGAGAAACCCGCGTCCTGCCCATTCCAGCGCCTTTGCCACGCCCGGGAGAATCAGATCATACTGATCCTCTCCCGCGCTCATGGCAGTAACGCATTTATCAAAGGAGAAGGACACCGAATTGCTGAACTCGAAATCCACGTTGTACTTATCAATGATATAAAGATTGCGCTCGTAAACCTCATCGTTGATACGCTCACCGTTATAGCCCTCGGAAAAGAATTCCCAGTGCGTGGAGCCTGAGCCATCCATATAATGAGTGCAAATTCGCAGCACGTGCCCCTCGTAATCCTTTTCCTCAACGGGAGAAGCGGGAATTCCGTTGTCCAACGCCCCCGTGGTGGTTTCGGTGGACTGGCTTGGGGTGGGTGTCTGATCATGATCGCCGCACCCCGCAAGGCAGGAAAGCAGAGCTGCCAGCAGCAACAGCAGAGCGGACACTTTTATCAAATGCGTTTTCATAGGATACATTCTCCGAAAAAAATCATGCGTTTCCCTTTTTGCAGAGCATCACACCTGCCAAGGAAAGGATTGCCAAAATCGAGCCAATGCCAACAACAGCGCCACAGCCCTTCTTGGGCGCTTCGGTGGTGCCTGCCTGCGTTCCGGGAACGGGAGCCTGGGTTTCAGGCGATTGGGTGGGAGCCGCGGGCTCCTTGGTGGGCTCCGACGTGGGAACATTGGTCACCTCTCCGGTGGGCTCATCGGTTTCGGGCTCGGTTACCTTGGTTTCGCCAAAGGTCCAAACCTTGGCGTAGTCGGGCATTTGGAACAGCTTGGTCTCCTTCCAATTTGCCTCCTTGGATGCCTCAAACTGAGTGAGGTCGATCCAAAGATCAACCACGTCGATGGTTGCGCCGTTGGCACCCGTGCCAACGATTCCGCCAAACTCGCCCGCGCGAATGGTCATATCAACGGTATAGCTGGATACATAGTTGTTGTTGCTGTCGGGATTAGAGCCCTCCTTAGCCTGACCGCCAACGTAGATCTTACCGTCGATCTTACCGCCATTCATGTTGAAGTAGATATTACCGGTCACGTCCACGCCCACCTCGGAGGAGGTCCATCCGCCAAGGAATACGTCGCCGTGAATCTCTACGTTGCCGCCGAGAGTAAGCTGAATATCACCCGCGGTTTTCTGCTTCTCAGGCCCACCGTACACGTTGCCAAAGCAACCGCCGTTCAGCACCAGCTTGCAAAGATCGGTGTCCTTGCCCTGAATACCTGCAGAGCCGCCGTTGATGTTCAGATACTTCGTTTCACCGGTATCGGGATTGGTATAGCCCATGCCCTTCACGGTTTCGGTGAAAACCACTTCCTTGTAGTTCGCCGCAAGAGAGCGTGTCTTGGGGCCAATCGTGTAGGTGAGGTTATCGAAGGTGAGGGGATACTTGGTTACGATCATATAGCGCTCGCCCGCGAACACGCTGGAGCCATCCGCCTTTTCTCCGCGGATAATGTAGGAAGCGCCTTCAACACCGGGGAGATAATAGGGACAAGTATCATTGGTTTCGTTGAAATAGGTAAACTTATCGGGAATGAGCATGATGCCGCCCTCTTTGCCCAAAAGCTCGGCAGCTCTGCCAAAGGTTTTCACAGCGGAAAGTGCGGTAGAGCCGTCGGCAACGTCATTTCCGTTGTCGGAAATATAAACGGTCTTCATTTCGGGCTCTGTGGTTGTCTCCTCGGCAAAGGAGACAACCATGCAGGTTAAGGAAATTGCCAGAATCATCAGGCAAGCAAAAAATTTTCTCATATCAAACCTCATTCTTTTGTTGCGGGAAACGGAATTACCACGCAACCTGATCGCCGGCTCCGGGAAGCTCGCTGTAATCGAATCCGGAGGTTGCAATCAAGTCGGTTTCCGCCAAAACAATCATTTCCACATTGGGATTTACATACTGCTTCATGTTGATTTTCCTCTCTTTCAGATCAAATATTCTCAACCAACCGCAACGCCGTTGGCAGAGGGAGTGCAAACCACGGTATAGGTGTTGCCGTTGACAGTGGTCTCACCCATTTGCGCGTAGGGCGTGACAGTGAAGGTAACAGCGCCAACGCCGTTGGGAACTCCCGCAACGGTCAGGGCATAGATGTAGACTCCCTCAAACTGTTCAGCGGTAACGGAAACCTCAACACCGTTTTCAAGAGCGGTGAGAGCGTTATACACCGTGGTGCAGTTGACGTTCCATTCCTTGGAGCCCTCCGCAAAGACTGCGTTGATCTTGAAGCCGATGTTATCGTATTCCAAGGAATCAATGGTTGCGGCGAAGCGAGCATCATAGGTCTCGGCATTCTCGCGGATCTGTGTGCCGGCAAAAATAGGAGCGTTTTCAACGTAGGGACGGAAGGTGTATCCTGCGGCGGTAACCACGCTCTCAAACTTTTCGCTCATTGCCTTGTTGCGGGAGGCATCCACGATCATGGTCTTGCCGTCCGCAAGGTAATTTGCGAGGTTGGAAAGATTGCTAAAGTTGCTCTTGACAACACCGTTCTTGCCAAACTTAACGTACAGATTGCCGTTGAGCTTGGAGCTTCCCGTTGCGTTGAAGTTAAGATGAATGTTAGCGGTTCCGTAAATTTCAACGGCAACGTCACCGTTCACAACGGCATTGGTTCCTCCGATATGAACGTTATGATACGAAAAAGCCTTTTCGCCAAGCACAAGTCTGGTGCTGGGCGCTGCCACAAGACCGGTTGCATAAATATAGTTGTACTTGCCACCGTAAAGCAACAGCTCACCGTGAGTGCCGGGGTTGGAGCCGTTAGAACCGGGGCCCGCGTGAACAACAGGATAGGAAAGTCTTTCCTCAACGGTTTTGCTCGTCAAGGTGGAAAAATCAAAAGGAACAATGGTTACACTCTCGGTAAACTCAAGAGTATAGCCGTTTGCATAGATACTTCCGGTAGATGCTTTAGACGTAGATGCGTTATACAAACCGGTCACCTGGAATTTGATATTTGTAAATGTCACATCGCTGCGGAAGTGAACACCACTGGTTCTGCTCTGGATGAACATAGAATTTTCATCAACACCGGTGATGGTAAGCTTCTTTGCCACCGGAGCCATCCATGCAGAACCACCGCTATGGTAGTTGCCACCGTTGGAATAGCTTGCGGTACCAACAACATAGATAGTACCCTCGGCGCTTGCGCCACCAAGAATTTCCACAGCTTTTTTGATACATTTCACAGGGGTGTCCTTAGTAAGTCCATCGTTGGCATCATTGCCGGCATCGGACAGATAGACCGCATTGGGGGTCTCCGCGGAAACGCCCGCAAATGCAGACAGGGTGGTGAGCAGCATGACGCACACCAAGAGGAAGGAAAGCTTCTTTTTCATTTTTTTGTTTCTCCTTTATATATTTTTTTTTTGGAAACCAATGTTTTGAGGCGCTCACTCGGGCTTTTTGCCCGTTGCGCGGTTGAGAACCACCTTCAGCTGCGAGCCATCGGTGATCAGAGAGCCATTGAGAATATCCGATTCGGTTATTTTTGCCATCAGAATTTCCTTGGCGCCGTAGCGTTCTCTGTCATAGATAACGTAGAGATTACCGTTTGCATCCTCCACGCAGTCGGGATAGGAGACGTCGTTTCTTTCGTCCAACATCAAATATCCCTTCCAGGTTTTACCGTCATCCTCGGAGAGCATTGCCGTTAGATTATTGCGACGGGTGAATTGCCAGTGGTTCACCAACAACAGTCTGCCGCTTCTCAGCCGCTTCAAGCAGAACCGTGAGCAGGGACCGCCCAAACCGCTATCCACAGCGCGGCTCCACGTCCTTCCGCCATCCTCGGAGATTGCCATACCAATACCGTGCTTGCCGCGGATCAGCATCAGAATCCTGCCGTCGCTCAGCTCCGCCATCATATGCTCATCAACATAGCGATCCGAATACTCGGTGTGAGATAGCAACGAAAAGCTCTCGCCCTCGTCGGTTGAAACGTAGACGTTGGAAAAACGCTCCTCGGGAAGATCGTTATACGCCGATTTGAATTTATCCCAAATGGCACAGGGCAAAAGCCAATTGCCGTTATACACCAAAGGCTTATTCATCATAATACCGTTGGCAATCCGACGGGGCTCGGAAAAGACAGGCTTTTCATCGTCGGGATTTTCGCAAACCATTGCCCAAACGCCGTTTCTGCCGTCGTAGTAGGTGTAACTCTGGGTCACAAAGAACCAAAGGCGTCCCCGAGGATCAAACCAAAGGCAGGCATCGTAGGTTCTGCAGGTTTCCACGTGAGAGGGCATTACCACCAGATAGGGCTCTTTTTCAATAAAATTCTCATCATCCGAAAAAAACAACGGAACGTAATTGCCGATTCCCTCGTCCTCGGCGCCCGTGTAAAACGCATAAAAGATTCTCCCCTTTGGCGTTCGCTCAATCGTGGGGATTCCCTGAAAAATACGGTTGCGATTCATCATATCCTCGGTGATCTCGGTTATGATCCTTGGCGGATCCATCGACTCCTCAGGCTTGCTCCAGCTGGGCATGGGTGGGTTCCAAATAATTGCCATAACGGTCTCCTCTCTGTTCATCCGATCGGTTTATTGCTTATTGAGATTTTTGATATCCTCGGTGATCCGTGCCGCGCATTGCTTCACCAGAAGCGCCAACGCCTGGGGATCGTTCTCTCCCTCCTGCATGAAGGCAGAGCATTCCACCGCGCCGCAAACTCTTCCCGTTGCATCGAACACGGGGGCGCCAATGCCGCAAACGTAGTCATCCTCTTCAAAATTATTAACTGAAAAGCCGTTTTTCCGAACGGCTCGTAGATTTTTGAACAGTTGATTGAAATTGATAATGGAATTGCGCGTGTAGGACACGAAGCAGGCGCTTCCAATGGTATCCTTCACATCGTCCTCATCATAGTAGGCAAGAATCGCTTTTCCCATGGCGGAGATATGAATGGGCTTGGTGGAGCCGATGCATCCCGAAACCGACATTCCCTTGGCAGGGGGTAGCTTATCGGTGATGAGAAGATTACTTCCGCAAGCGATCCCCGCGAAGGACGTGAGCCCACTCTCGCGGCACAGCACCTCCAGATGCTTGCGCGCCACCTTGGAAAAGGGATGCTCCTCGATCACCTTGAAGCCGAGATACGCAGCCTTGTTGCCGATCTTATAGTGCTTATGATCGTGACACTCAACGTATCCCAATTCCAAAAGCGAATCCAAAATATCGAACGCGCTGCTTTTGGGAATGCCAAGCTGCCTGCCGATTGAGCTGACGCCCTCCCCTTTCGGATCACTCTCCATGGTCAAATATTCCAGTATTTCCAATGCTCGTTTAATTGCTGTATTCATTCGCTTCTCTTTTCGTTCGGTATTTCGGACAAAATAAAACAATCATCTAAAACCAAGGGGATTTGGTTTTATTATACAAACATTCCATCAAAAAGTCAATAGAAAATCCCAAAAAAATGTTTTTTTGAGATTATTCACAATTTTGCCATTTCTTTTTGTGGATTTCACCCATTGATAAAAAATGTAACCAAGAAAAAACGTTCGGCAATTCGGACATTTTGAAATTCAAGCCAAAGCAAAAAATCCCCCACGAAACCGAAATTCCGTGGGGGAAGAGCAATCGAACCGATTGGAGGGGACATTCCGCGCGATTCACGCTCCGATGGTGATGAAATTACTTCTCCTTCTTGCGAACAACGCAAGCGGCAGAGCCGATCAGCAGGATGGTTGCCACACCGATCACGGAAGCAGAGCCCTTGCAGCCACCGCCAACAGTGATGATATTGGAATCACCGTTGGTTCCGGGAGTGGGCGCTTCGGTACCGGGAGTTTCGGTGGGAAGCTCTACAGTGGGCTCCTGCGTGGGAGTGTCGGGCTCCTTAGTGGGCTCCTGCGTGGGAGCGTCGGGCTCCTTAGTGGGCTCCTGCGTGGGCTCCTCGGGCTGAACGGGTCTTGCCTTACCGCCCAGAATGGTGGTCTTGTCGGTTCTGTCCTTAATATGATCGTCGATCCAGCCCTCCTCCTGCGCGGGAGCATAGTTGGTGACGTCGATCACGATGTTACCCAGATGAACGCCGGTGCCTGTTCCGCGGCAGTAAATATCCTTGAAGGTACCGCCCGTGATGGTGATGGTGGTGTTACCGCTGACAAAGGTGGTGTCACCGGTACCGCCCGCATAAATCATATCACCGATCTCACCGCCGGTGATGTTGATGTTGATCTCACCGTAAATATCGTTGATGCCCGACTCGCCGCCGCAATAGAGGCGCTGAATGATCTTCGCCTTGCCGCCGAAGGTCACGTTTACGTTGCCGTACATTTCCTGGTTCTTGCAGCCCGAAACGATATAGCCGAAGGTGCCGCCGTTGATAACCAGATTAACGTGCTGCTCCGCGGTTCCCAGCTTACCCTCGGAGCCGCCGTAAACGAACAGATAATTGATTCTCTCGTCCACATTATTATAGGGAACCATGGTTACGCTCTCGGTAAACTCAAGGCGGTTGAAGAACGCCTGCAGGCTGGACCATGTGCTGACAGCCAGCTTGTAGGTCAGGTTATCGAAGGTAAGAGGATTGGTCATGGCAATGTTCTTTCTGCCATGGGCGAAGATGGAGGAGCCATCCTCCTTCATGCCCTTGATAACGTAGGATGCGCCCTTCACGTAAGGCATATAATAGCTGGTGGAGGGGTAGGTGTAGATATCGGTGATCATGATGGTACCACCGGTTTCGCCCAGCAGCTCTTGCGCTCTCTGGTAGGTCTGAACAGGGGTCTCGGCGGTTTTACCGTCGTTTGCGTCGTTACCGTTGTCGGAAATGTAAACGGTGGAGAGCGAGGTGTCAACCCAGGTCTTTACGGTAAAGCCCGCCTCGGTAACGTAGCCAAGCATATCACTGATGGTCTTGTTGGCAGTCGCGTCAACAATCAGAGTCTTGCCCTCCGCAAAGAGTGTCTTTGCCTCGGAAAGGTCAATAGACTTCTTATCCGTGGTATGATAGGTGTTGAACTTGGGTGTAAGGTCGGTTACGCCCTTCTCCCAAACGGCGGTTTTACCGAACACAACGTTTACGTTGCCGCCCAGCTTCGCGCCGGTGTTGAAGGTAAGCTGACCGTTCAGCGTTCCCATCACCTCAATCGTTACGTCACCGGAGGCGTTTGCGTTGGGGTTACAAATGTGGAAATTGTGCAACACGGTTGCCTTCTCGCCAACGTGGAAAAGAGACGCTCCGCTGGCGGTGTAACCTGCGGCGTAAACGTAGTTATAGGTGCCCGCATAGAGATAAACCTTACTCTCGGCGGTGGTAGTGTTTCCACTGGGACCCGCAGTTACAACGGGATACTGCGCGCGGTCCTCGGGCTTGGTTGCATCCACGGGGATCACCTTCACATCCTCAGCAACGGTAAGAGTGAAGCCGTTTGCGGCAATAGTACCACTGCTCTTATACTGAATCGCAGTAAAGGTGAGATCAGACTTCAGGTTCAGATTCCCTCTTGCCTGATAGAACACGGCGTTCTCGTCCGCGCCCTTCACGGTCAGATGCTTTGCCGTAGGAGTGACCCAAGAGCCGTTCGAGGGATAGGTGTAGGTTCCAACAACCATGATGGTTCCCTCTGCAGTCGCACCACCCAGCAGCTCAGCTGCCTTTGCCATGGTCAGAACGGGGGTTTCCTTTGTGAGACCGTCGTTGGTGTCGGCGCCGCTATCGGAAAGGTACACGATCTTCTCGGCATTCTCCTCAGCCGCAGGCAGGATCGCCATGCAAGAGAAGCAGATCGCCAGAATCATCAGAACAGATAAAAATCTTTTCATTTTGGTGTTTCTCCTTTTTTAATTTTGAAAGCCGAATTTGTAGAAATATGTTCCGTTCAAGCAAAGCTGCATATCCTTGGTGAGAACGGTGTCAAGGTCAACGGAGTGTCCCTCCGCGTCAACAACTACGTTATCACCGATCAGCTTCAGTGCCTCGATCAATTCACGGGCGGTCGTCCCCTGTGAAATTTCACTGATCCGCCCCATGATATTGAAGGTATAAGCAGGCACCTCGGAAATATGCTTTTCCAGCATTTGTTTGACATCACCGTAGGGAAAGCTCGGTACGATTTCATAGAAAATAATACCGTCCGCCGGGCTATCGAGGAAGTTGAGCAGCATTTGCTCCTTAAACATTCCTCCGTTTTGCTGTACGTAGCAATGCATCCAGATCTTTTTACCTTGGCTTTTTGCGTACTCCGTGAGAACATTGCCAAGATTCCAGTCGCCCTGCGTATAGTACTGCGAGAAATAATCCTTATAAACGATCTCGTCGCAAAGGTCGATCACCTTTTTATAATCGCGAACGATGATCTTCGGCATCTTCCACTGCCCCACCTGATTGGCGGTGGCGGTGGGCTGATATGCCTCGGTTTCGATCTTGTTATTGTAGCTCGTTGCAAAGAAATGGCTCAGGAAAATGGCTCCCGAAGCATGGGCAAGCTCAGATGCCTCCTCCAGGAATTTCAAAAAGAACTCTCCCCGAATGGTCATTACGCGAGTAGCCGTTTTCAAATTCACGGGCTCATCATTCAGCGCCACGCCATACTGCTTGAAATATTCGTCGGCAATGGGCTGATTGTAGCCATAATAGAAATAATCGGACGACATGGAGGAATGACCGTCCCAGCGGATGTCGATACCGTCGGCACCGTAGGAAAGCGCTGTTTGCACCTGCTCCAGCCAGTAGGCGCGCACCTCTTCATAGCCCTCGCAAAGGGTTCCCTGCACAAATTCGTTTTTGCCAACGCCCAGCGCAACCACGGGCGACAGGAAGCCGCTTGTGACCGCAGAGGTATAAACGAACTCATACTCAAAGCCCCACTTGAAAAACGCATGGGCACCGTTGGAAACAACACCGTCCTTGTAAACGCCAACCGCGTTGCCGTTGGCATCCACGCGAATCCCCTTGAGCTTGGTGGGATCGGCGGGAGAACCGTAGGATCCCCAGATCATGGTTTCGGGGGTGGCGCTCTTATCATATGGCGTGCGAACGTAGTAGCCCAGGGTGGAGGGAAGCTCCTTCTCGCCGCTGAAGAGCTTTGTCATGGTGTAGGGGCGGCACCAGTAATCCGCCTTCATGATGAAGCTCTGATCGGAAAGACTGCAGGCAACGTAGTCGTACTCATCGGGCAGATCCTTGATCTCCACCCGCAAACGCACGCAATTACGCGTCATGGGAGACTGACCGTTGGGGTCGGTGATCACGTAGTTGTTTGCCATCTCATACCGCCATTCGATCTTATCCCAAACGCGGTAGGAAGCATTATCGGCGCTGACCCAGACGGTTGGCTGATTGTTGGGATCGGCGTTTGCCTCCTCCATAGAGGTTTTATCGGAGCCGATCTGATAGTAGATCTCCATAGCGGTCACAACACCGTCGGCTCCCTGCCCCGTTCCGGGCTTGCGCCGCACACGCATTTCGGGATGCTTGGCAATAAAGCTGTCCATGTATGCGCGGAAGCCGCCAACGGTTTCGGGAGTGAAGACTTCACCATGCTCGGAAACCGCCGCATCCAGCGTGGTTCCCTCGGGAATGGTGACACCGCCGCCGCCCTCGTAGGGCTTGACAACCGCGATTGCCTCCATGCCGTATTCCTTGCACATCTGAATGAATACCTTATTGGGATCCTCCCCAAAATTCTTCAATGCCGTAACGATATCGGTGCTTGCCATACCCGGCTTGCAGGCGGTAATCATTCCCCCCGACAGCACGGGATAGGAAGGAGAGCACATGATCATGAACACGCGCTTGATGCCCGCATTTCGAATGCTGATCATGGTTTCGCGAACGTCGGCAAGGCGATAATTCTTTTCGCAAAGCAGACACACCACGTCGATGGTGACAGCCGCCTGCTTTCCGCTCGCTGTTTCCAGCCGACGGATATCCTCAGCCGTGTAGCTGAGAATATCCTCAACCTCGATCATAACGTTATTCTCGGTCATAGAGTCCTCCGATTGTGTTGGCTCTGCGGTTGCCTGCGGTTTTTCCACCATAACGCCGCATCCGCCCAAAAAGAATACCGCGCCCAGTAAAAGGGAGATCCCGCGAATCAATTGCTTTTTTTTCATTTCTTATCCTTCATTCTTCGTTTGATGAGGCTTATTTGTTGTCTGCCGTTCCCGCAACAATCGACTCAAGCTGCGCCTTGAACACACCGCTATACTTTCCGAACTTGGAGGTGATGTTGGTGTCGTGCGCATCCATCAAACCGCGAAGGATCTCGGTGATGCCCGCCTTATACGAGAAGAAAATATCGCAGTTGAGGTGACGAAGCAAATTCAGAACGGTATCGTAGGAATCGGTATCGCCGTTCAGACTTCTGAAGAACAGGTTCTCCTCAACGTAGCGGCTCAGCACGTCGCGGTTGCTGCGGTAAGCCATATCCTCGATCACACGGGAGGTCATATCGTACTCCCTGTTCGCGGGAGAAATGCAGATGGTTGTGCTGGCGCTCTGATGGGGGAAGGTCCAGTAATCCTCTTGCTCCGCATTCCACTTGGGCAGGGGCAGCAGACCGTAGTTAATCTGCTGATTGCGGAAATCGGCGGTATAGCCCAGCATATTGATGCAGAAGAGCTGTCTGCTCTCAAGGAACATATTCGTGTCATCCTTAACCTTATCGTAGCCGATCAGGTAATCCAGACTGTGATCGTAAACCACCTTCTGGAAGTACTCAACGAAATCGTTGATATCCTCCTTCATGGTGGGAATTCCGTCCTCGTCCTTTTCAACGAAGGAATAGTTTCCTGCGTAAACAAAGCAGAGCGCGGAATAGGAGCCGCCGGTAAGACCGTAGGTATCACCCATACCGAACTCACCGTCGCCGCTGGTTTCGGAGGTTACGGCAGTAACGTACTCCATCATCGTTTCGTAGGTCCAGGTGCCTGCCTTCACGTGGTCGTAGAGATCGGTGATCTCCAGACGCTCGGCAAGCGTTTTGCTGTAGAAAATGATCCCAACGGAATCGTAGGCAAGAAGGTTGATATCACCGATCGCCATCATGTTCTTGCCGATCACGCTCATTGCCTCAATCGCTTCGGTCTGCCACCAATCCTTGGTGAAATCGAAATGGGGGTAATCGTTCAGATCGGCAACGTAGCCGTTGGTAATGGAATACACCGCGTTGGACGCGCCCGGCGTTGCAATGTGGAACAGCAGATCGTCGGACATATACGCCTGCTCCAGCATGGTATTCCAGTTCACGGTTGTTTGAATTTCAAAGGTGATGTTGTACTTTTCCTCCAGCGCTTTGTCGCGCTTGAAGATCTCGGAGGCAATGGAATCCGCCTCAATGTCACCGCCGAATTCGGAGAAATGGCGTCCCCCCTCCTCACTTACGGTGGAGGAAAGGATCTTGAAATCGGCATCGTAGTTAACCGCCTCCATATACTCCTTGTTTTCGTTTGGGGCCTCGGTTACGGAGCCTCCCGTGGTGACGGTGTTGCCCGTTTGGGGCTGGACGGTGGTGCAGGACGCGGCGGTGAGAAGTGTTGCCGCAATAAACAGACAGCTCAACAACCGAACCCACACGGTTGTCCTCCCGAAATAAGAACGCTTCATACTTTTTCCCTTTCTGTATGACTGTATTTTGATACCGAGAATATTTCTCGGAGATCTCCTGAAATTACTCCTTGCGGGTGAGAACGGCAACACCGCAACCAAGAATAGCGATCAAAGCCGGTGCGCCGACTGTGATGAAAGCGCCACAGCCCTTCTTTTCGGCGGCTTGGGCGCCATTGGCGTTTCCAACGGTCTGTTGGGGCTGAGTTGCGTTGGACTCCTGAACGGGCTCGGTCACCTCATCGGTGGGAGCCGCGGTTGCGGGAGCTTCCGCAACGTGAGGATCACCCTCCCAGCCCTTCAGCACGTTTGCCGGGGCGGTTGCCGTCTCGCCCTTACCGTAAACGTTCAGCTCAGCCAACGTGAGCCAGCCCTTGCCCGCGCTTGCGGCATCGGAGCGGATGCGAACGTACTGATAAGCGGTGGTGTCGGTCACCTTCCAAACGTGGGCAACGTTCACGTTGTTCGCCATGTCGGTTTGAACGTAGTAATCCTCGGGGGTGGTGAGCAGAGTGGTCCAGGTGGAGCCATCCACGGATGCCTCCAGATAGATGCCATTGAAGCGGTTACCGATATTTTCCTTATTGCAGTCGGCGCGGAGGCCAATCACAACCTCGGTGAGAACGGTTGCCTTTGCCAGCTTGGTTTCAATGTAACCCGCCTGATCCTGAGCCTTCACAACCTCGCCCTGCTCCCAGCTGCTGCCAAGATTGTGATCATAGCAGAACTCCAGCTTGGAAGAAGTATAGTTGGAAAGAGAAACCTTATAGCCGTTGGTTTCATAGGTAGTGTCGGGAGCAATCTCAACACCGGTCACGTCAACCGCATAACCGAACACGTTCAACTCAGCAATCTTCCCCGATCCGGTTTCCACGCGAACGTATTTCACAACGTAGGTGTACATTTCGCCGCGCATCGCGCCGGTAACCTTCACGTCGGGGCCCGCGCTTCCAAACTCGGCAGCCAGCTTCTTGGTTGCCTTGTTTACCTCGTAAACAGTGTTCCAGCTCACGCCGTCGGCGGAAACCTTCACGGTAACGTCGGTAACGGTGTCCACCGCCTTCACGGTAACGCCGCTGACCATAACGGGCTTTTCAAACATCCCCGTGATTGAGCCGTCATAACCGGTGGAATCATCACCGTCGAACGCCTTTTCGGCGCCCTCGGTAAAGGCTTTGAAGGTCAATTCACCGTCCGTGTATGTAAAGAAGGCGGAAGCCTCATCGGCGGAAGCGCCAATGGCAACCGTTGCCGAAAAAAGCACTATAGAAAGCGCAAGCAAAGCAAACCGCAATGCAGCATTCTTTTTCACTGTTATTTCCTCCATCCGTTTGTGTTTTTATATAAAGGACCGCATCACGCCCCGCAACGCCCGATCCCAGGAGTCGTAAAGACCGTCGCGGTAGGAAGTCCAGCTCTGACTTCCGTCGGACGCCTGACGGAACGCGTAGCCGATCTTTTCCAGCTGGTCGCAGAAAATTCTTCCAACGTCGAAGACCAGCGTGTCGTGGAGCAGATCAAACATGATCGCGTTCTTTTCCGTTCTCAGGTAACGAAGCTCAAAGGAAGCCTCATAAACCGCGGGAGTGACCAGGCGCGCCCCCTCGGAGGCAAGACACTCCATCAAAGCGCCCGACAGCTTTTTGTCGGCGGCGTTGGTGGGAACGCTGTACATGGTGAGATACCAGCCGTTGACGGTGGCATAATTCTCCTGATCGGAATCCAGCTTGGGATAGGGCGCGATGGCAAAATCAAAGGTGACGTCCAGCAGATTTTCCTGCACGTTGGAGAGATACCCCATAAACCACAGAGAGCTACCCGTGGTGAATGCGGCGTCAATGGGCATGATCGCAGCTTCGTCGTTTCGATCAAAGAACTGCTGGATCTCCACGAACCAGTCGCCCAGCGCCTCGCTGTTCACGCCACGGGGGCCGTCCTTGAGCATCAGCATCTGATCCTCGGGGTCGATCTCCACGTAGCGGAAGCCCGCTCCATAAAAGAGACAATCAAATTCCACGTTGCTGCCAACGGTGGCACCGTAGCCGCCGTTTTCTGCCATCAGGCCAAGGCTCTGCTCCTTGAACCGCTCCATCGTCCAATCACCTCGCTCCACGATATCGTAGATGCTTTCCTCAAAGCCGAGGGCTGAATAAAGATCCAGATTGAGGATCATGCAGGAGATCGAGCGAATGGCGGTGGCGCTGATATCGCCCGTGGCAAAGAATAAATGCTCGTTGATCTGACAGGTGTTCCAGATGTCCTCCGGCCAATATTTTTTGGTTTCGTCGATGTAGTCAACAGTATTGAGGTCGGTGAAATAGCCCGCAACCGTTGCGGCTGCCGCCGAGGAGGGGTGAGAAGCGATCAGATCGTAGCCATCGCCCCCCTCAAGACTGAGACGGATGTTGTTCACGTATTCGAGACGCTTCGCCCACGCGCCGTCTCGCTTGATCACGGTGAAATCCACGTTCAAACGGTCACGCACCGATTCCTGACGGGCGAACAGCGCCGTGTCGATCACCTCACCCAGCTTCGGCTCCTCGGTCCAATCCCACATTGCCTGCTCGGTCCACGTGAGAATTTTGACCTCCTCTTCCCCAAAATCCAATTCGGGAAGATCATCCAGATAGGGGCGCGCATCGAGCTCCGACGCAAGCGAAGCCGTAGGCTCCCCGCCTTCATTCCCGTTGTCGCAGGCGACGAGGAGGGGAAGGAGCAAAAGAAACGAAAGCACCACCAAGAGAAATTTGAAGTCTTTGCTGTTGTTTTTCATGGTTTCCTCCTTTCGGTTTATCCCGGTTTATCCACTTATTTTTTAACCTTGTAGGTCACCCGTTCGCAATCCAGCGCATTGAGAATTTCCCGAACCTCCTTCACCAAGGAAGGGCTGTAGTTGGAATCAAAGGTCATTTCGTAGAGAAGAAT
>SVSC01000033.1 GCA_015064525.1 Oscillospiraceae bacterium | reverse complement strand
CCGCAACCGGAACCATGGCGCATTCCTGGGTGCAGATGTTCGATACCGAATATGAGGCGTTCAAGGCGTACTGTGAGGTTTATCCCAATAGCGCCACGCTGCTTGTAGACACCTACAATGTGCTGGAGTCGGGAATTCCCAACGCCATCCGCGTGTTCAACGAGGTGTTGGCACCCAAGGGAATCCGTAAATGCGGCATCCGTATTGACTCGGGGGACGTAACCTACCTTACCAAAAAGGCTCGTAAAATGCTGGATGACGCGGGGTGGACCGAATGTAAGATCGTTATTTCCAACTCCATGGACGAATATCTGATTCGCGAGCTGCTCCGTCAGGGAGCGGAGGTTGATGCCTTTGGCGTTGGTGAGCGATTGATCACCGCGAAGAGTGACCCCGTGTTCGGAGGCGTTTATAAGCTGGCTGCGGTTGAGCGGAAGGACGGAAGCATTCTGCCCAAGATCAAGATCAGTGAAAACGTTGGAAAGATTACCACCCCTCATTTCAAAAAGATTTACCGCCTGAGAGGACGCGACACCGGCAAAGCGGAAGCGGATCTGATCTGTGTTTGGGACGAAACGATAGACGATAGTAAGCCCCTGGAGATCTTTGATCCCGAGCATACCTGGAAGCGGAAGCTGATGGAAAACTATACCGCCACCGAGCTGCTTGTCCGTGTATTCGAGAACGGTAAGCAGGTTTATGAGTTGCCCTCTTTGGAGGAGGTGCGGCGCCATTGCCACGAGGAGCTGGAGAGTATGTGGGATGAGGTGCGTCGCTTCAACAATCCTCATAACTACTATGTTGACCTGTCGCAAAGGCTCTGGGATATCAAGCATGCCATGCTGAAAGCCAAGGGCGCGTTTGCTGAAGAAACCGTATAACCGATCTTGAGGCTGTTGTGGTCAGATGCGGAATTTCCGTGCTGAACGCAACAGCTTCGTCTTTGTAAATTTCCTTTGTATCCACCTTCCTCCGATGCTGCGTATCCCGAAAAAACAGATAAATTTTTTATTTTTTTTTTTGCAAAGCTATTGGATTTTGCGATTCAATATGATATAATATATGTAATATACTCTTTTCATCGTGTTTTTGCGATGAAATCGGAGTGACACGGAGGGCAGCATGGATTTCATTTACATGGTGTGGGATAAAATTTGCGGCTTCGTAGATGCTTACGTTCTGCGGCAATTCAGTCGGATGCAATGGCGTGACGTTGTTGATATTCTGATTCTTGCCGTCATTCTCTATGCCGTGTATCGCTTTGCGAGAGAGCGTCGGGCAGGCAGAGTTCTGTTTGGCTTGATGGCTGTTGTCTTGTTTTTTGTGCTTGTGTCGGCGGTGGAGCTTCCCGTGCTTTCTGCCTTTGCGAAAATCCTCGCCTCCTCGGCGTTCTTCTGCATCGTTTTGATCTTCCAGCCCGAGATTCGCGACGGTCTGGAGCGGATCGGAAACTCCAGAGTTCTGTATCCGCTGAGCGACACCATGCCCCGTCGCCGTCTTCCCGCTGCGCGTCAGATGACCGACGAATTGGTGGATGCAGTGTTCTGTATGTCCAATAGCTGCACAGGCGCCCTGATCGTTCTGGAGGGGCTTACGAGCCTTGGTGAATACGCCGAGGGCGGCAAGCCCGTGGATGCGCGTGTCACCTCCCACCTGCTGCAGAATATCTTCTTCGATAAAGCGCCTCTGCACGATGGCGCGCTGATCATCCGAGATATGAGAATTTGGAGAGCGAGTTGCGTTTTACCCTCAACAAACAGCAAGGATGACTTTGGCAACATGGGAACCAGACACCGCGCCGCCGTTGGCTTGACCGAGGTGAGCGATTCTCTTGTGATTGTGGTTTCCGAGCAGACAGGAATCGTTTCTGTGGCGCAGGACGGCAGGCTGATTCGCGGCGTTGACCGTGAAAGCCTGAAGGATATCATTTTAACCTATATGGCGGGGAGCTTGTATCTGCGAACCAAGCGACAGGAGGCGAGAGCCGCAAGGATTGCTTCCGAAATGGCGGCGCGCGCTGAGCAGGCTGCGGCCGAGCAGATTGCGGTGGAGCAAAGTCGCCGTTCTGCGTCTGCCGCAGAGGAGGAGCCCGATGCCGATCCCTCCGCAGATTCGCCCCGTGAAAACGGACAGGAAAACAACAAGAATGCTTAACGAGGCAGAGAGGAGAAGGCTGTGAAAAAGAAAAACGTGATCGGTCATATGGTTGCGCAAAAGGAAACGACTGCCAATCGCTTTCTGCGGTTTCATCCGTTCTCCAAGCTGATGTGCTTGCTGATTGCCGTTCTGATCTGGCTTTTGATGGCGAATCTGACGGAGAGCAGAAACGGAGAGGCTCCACGAGAGCCGAATGTCCCCATTTCCTACGCGGCAGAGGAATGAAATGGCAGAGAAACCTTTGTTTCGTTATGTGATGAGTGGGATCGGGGTTTCACCCGATTCCGCGGATGAGGTCGCCTTGCAGCAGGCGGCAGACCGAATGAAGCGAGTTGGAGTTTCCTCCGCGTCGCTTCATTTTCGGCTTTATAAGCGTTCGGTGGATGCCAGAAAACGGGACAAGCTGATGCTTGTTTGGACGGTTCTGGTGGAGTCGCCTCATCCGCTGTCTCCAAAGCTCTGCGCTCGCGCTGAGCTGAAGGCGCTGGAGGAAGCGGAACCGGAGGAACCGTCGGGAACCGAGCGTCTTTCCCACCCACCGCTTGTAGTGGGCATGGGGCCTGCGGGGTTATTTTCCGCGCTTTTGTTGGCGCAAAACGGATATTGTCCCATTCTGATCGACCGAGGCGATCCGATCGCCGCCCGCGTGGAGCGAGTGGAACGCTTTCGGCGGGACGGCGTGTTGGATACCGAATCCAACATTCAGTTTGGCGCGGGCGGAGCGGGAACCTTTTCGGATGGAAAGCTGGTCACCCGCGTGCATGATCCTCTGTGTCGGTATGTTTTGAGATCTCTGCATAAATTCGGTGCGCCCGATGAGATCCTCACCCTTGCAAAGCCCCACGTGGGAACCGACGTGCTGCGAGGGGTTGTGGAAAACGTTCTGGGAGAGATTCAACGACTGGGCGGACGCGTGATCTATCGGTGCTGTTTGCGGGATCTGAAATGGGAGACGGACGGGAACGTCCGCGCGATTACAACGGCGGGAGAGCTTCAATGCGGCGCTGTGATCCTTGCCATTGGTCACAGCTCCAGAGACACCTATCAATCCATGATTGAGCAGGGATATGCCATCGAGGCAAAGCCGCTGTCGGTTGGTGTGCGGGCGGAGCATCTGCGAGAGGATATCGACCGCGCTCTCTACGGCGCCTACGCGGGGCATCCGAAGCTCGGCGCGGCGGAGTACGCTCTGTCGGATACCAAGGGGGCAAGAGGGGGTTATACCTTCTGTATGTGCCCCGGCGGCGAGGTTGTGGCGGCGGCATCCGAGGAGGGCGGCGTTGTGGTTAACGGCATGAGCAACCACGCGCGAAACGGAAGAAATTCCAACGCGGCGGTTTTGGTGTCGGTTGGATGCAACGATTATGAGCCGATCAATGGCAGCGCCGCGCTGGGTGCCATTGCCTTTCAGCGTTCCATCGAGCGAGCGGCGTTCGCGCTTGGAGGAGGGGATTATTCCGCTCCCGTGATGACGCTGGGCGACCTGATGAACGGCTTTCGCGGCACCGATCCCAAGCGGATTCTGCCAACCTATCGGGACGGAAAAACAAAAACGGCAGATCTGAGCCGTGTGTTTCCCGAATATGTCACCGAATCCCTGCGATACGCATTTCATTCATTTGGGAGAAGAATCAAGGGCTACGACAGCGCGGACACCGTATTGACCGCGGCTGAAACCAGAACCTCGGCGCCTTTGCGGATTCTTCGGCATCCCGAAACCTACACCGCCATCGGTCATGATCGCCTCTACCCCTGCGGAGAGGGAGCAGGCTACGCGGGCGGAATTACCAGCGCCGCTGTGGACGGTGTTCGGTGTGCCTCCGCGCTGATGCGTCGGTTCGCGCCGATTGATGAGATGGGAGAAAAGCTATGAGAACAACAGCAAGAGTGGTTTCCGTGGAGGGAAAGCTTGCCACGGTGGAAACCCGTCGGGTATCCGCGTGTGAGGGATGCCATAAGCAGGAGGGAGGATGCTCGGTCTGCACCCTGATGGGAAGCTCGGACAGAGCAATGCTCACGCGGGCGGAGAACGCGATTGGAGCAAAGGTTGGCGACCGCGTGACGGTGGAAAGCGCCACGGGAAAAGTGCTTTTGTATGCGGTGCTTGTCTTTTTGGTTCCTTTGGTCACCTGCCTGATCGGTTTTTTGATATCCGCGGCACTGACCGTCTCGAACGGCTACCGACTGCTGGGCGCTGTTGTGGGATTTGTTGCCTGGTTTCCGTTTTTGAGGCTATTGTCCGTCCGCTTGCAGAGGCGGCATCCCGACGCAGTGATTACCGAAATTCTGTCGGACGAAGCGCAGCTGCGGGACAACGAATCCACGATTGATTAAATCAAGCACGAAAAATCCAAGGAAAGGAGATGTGTCATCATGTCAAGATCGGAAATGAATCGCCGTGCAAAGAAATGGGCAACGTTATTTCCTCAGGGAGACCAACAAGCCGACGTCGCTGTTCGCATGATGGCGCAGGAAGCGGGACTCTCGGAGGTTGCGGCGCGTCTTTTGTACATCCGAGGCTACCGCACAGCCGAGGAGGCGAATCGCTTTTTCCGCATGGAGGCAACTCAGCTTCACGATCCCTATCTGATGCGGGATATGAGCCTTGCCGTGGAGCGAATTCTGCGAGCGGTGCGAGGCGGAGAGAAAATTTGCGTTTACGGTGACTATGACGTGGATGGCGTAACCGCGGTCAGCCTTCTGTATCTCTATCTCAAGGAGCTGGGCGCCGATATTGGTTACTACATTCCCAGTCGCAGTCTGGAGGGCTACGGAATCTCCAATTTTGCCATCGACCGACTTTCGGAGGACGGGGTTCGCCTGATGATCACGGTGGACACGGGTATCACGGCAAATGCGGAAGCCGAATATGCCGCTTCGTTGGGGATTGATATGGTGATCACCGATCACCACGAATGCCGCGCGGAGCTGCCAACGGCTTGCGCGGTGGTGAATCCGCACCGCCACGACGATGAATATCCGTTCAAGGAGTTGGCGGGCGTTGGCGTGATCTTCAAGGTGATCTGCGCCATCGAAATGGCGCTTTGCCGAGAGCAGGGAATTCCCGAGATCAACGGTGTGCGTCGGGTTTGTATGCAATATTCCGATCTCGTTGCCATCGGCACGATTGCGGACGTCATGCAGGTGTCGGATGAAAACCGTTTGATCATTTCCATGGGGCTCAAGCGCATGGAAGCCGACTGTCGTCTCGGCTTGCAGGAGCTGGCGGATGCCGCCTCCGCGGGCAAGGATAAATCCAAGAAAAATCAAAAGAAATTCACATCCACCTTCATTGGCTTTGTGATTGCACCTCGCATGAACGCCGCGGGAAGAGTGAGCCGCGCGTCGATCGCCGTGGAGCTTTTGCTCTCGGAGGATCGGGAGCGGGCAAGGGAATTGGCGGAGGAGCTGTGCCACTTGAACCTCAAGCGGCAGGAGGAGGAGAACCGTATCACCGAAACGGCATACCGCAAGATCGAGGAGCTGCCCTTGGAGGAACGTCGGTTCGTGCTGGTGCTGGATGATGACAGCTGGCATCAGGGCATCATCGGCATCGTTTCGTCGAGAATTACCGAGCGCTACGGCCTGCCCTCCATTCTCATTTCCTACGACGGATCCGTTGGAGAGACAC
Source organism: Oscillospiraceae bacterium (assembly GCA_015064525.1). Classification (GTDB taxonomy): domain Bacteria; phylum Bacillota; class Clostridia; order Oscillospirales; family CAG-272; genus UMGS1865. The sequence continues at coordinate 13,121 of SVSC01000033.1, read as the reverse complement.
CTTCGGGAAGCGACGTTGGAAAGGGCTCGGGAAGAAGCCTGAAGGGAGTCAATTTGGTTAACGCGTTGTCTACCTGCGAGGATCTTCTGGTTCGTTTTGGCGGACATGAATTGGCGGCGGGGCTCAGCATTCGCCGAAAGGACGTAGAGGCTTTTCGGCGTCGAATCAATCAGAATGCCGAGGCGCAGCTCGGCGGAGAACCGATCTGTGTCAATCTGGATGCCGATTGCGAGGTGCAGATGTCGGAGCTGACCATGCGATTGGCGCAGGAGATCAATTATTTTGAGCCCTTCGGTAGCTCTAATCCCGTTCCTTGCTTTATTTTGCGGGATGCCCGTATTCTCAGAATCAGCCCCATGGGAGGCGGAAAGCACCTCCGCATGACGGTGGAAAAGGATGGGCTCACCATCAATGCCGTTTGGTTCGGTACCGCGGTGAGTGAATTGCCCTTTGAGCCATCCGAGGCGGTGGATCTGTTGTTCCAATTAAACGTGAATGAATTCCAGAATACCACCACGCTCCAAATGATCATTCAGGATGCCAAAACGGCGGAAAGCTATGAGCGGCGGTACGAGGCGCAGGTGGCACGATACTGTGAGATCAAGGCGGGCGCCGAGTATGAGGCGTGGGAGCAGGTGCTTCCCAATCGAGAGGACGTTGCCGCTGTTTATACCTACCTCCGTCGGGAATTCCGCGCGGGGCATACCTGCTTTCCCATCCGACGCTTGTTGGCAAGCGTGAGAACCCCCGAGGGCGGAAGCTTTAACTACATCAAGCTGAAATTCATTATTCGCATCCTGCAGGAGCTACGGATCTGCGGGGTGAATGAACCAACGCCCGACTATTTTCTATTCGATATTTTTTATCAAACCAAAACCAATCTGGAAAAATCATCGATCCTTCATAAGCTGAGGTCGCAGCAAAAAAAGCCGCCTCTGTTTTGAGGAGGTCGGAAAGGCGGTAGACCATGAGCCAAGGAGTACATACCGATATCAGCCGTTTGCTGGAGATCCTGCGGGCAACGGGAAAAAAATACGATCTGGAGAAAATCAAGCAGGCATTTGAATACGCGAGGGAGTTGCATTGCGGGCAATTCCGAGTGAGCGGGGAGGAGTATATTTCCCATCCCATTGCCGTTGCAGAGATCGTTGCGGGATTGGAATTGGACACCGATTCAATTTGCGCGGCGCTCCTGCACGACACGGTTGAGGATTGCTCGGAAAAGACCGACCTGAAAATCATTGAAAAAATGTTTGGCGCCGACGTTGCCGTTCTGGTGGATGGTTTGACCAAGATTGTTCTCTTGCGCGTGGAGGACAAGGAAGAGGCGCACATTGAAAATCTCCGCAAGATGTTGCTTGCAATGTCGAAAGACGTGCGCGTCATCTTCATTAAGTTGTGTGACCGTTTGCATAACATGAGAACGCTGAACGTGAAGCCCGATAACAAGCGCCGTCTCACCGCGTTGGAAACCATGCACGTCTACGCGCCGCTGGCACATCGCTTGGGAATGCAACGCATCAAGCAGGAGCTGGAGAACCTGAGCTTGCAGTATCTGGACCCCATCGGCTTTGAGGAGATCAGGAACCATATCGAGGAAAAATACGGTCAAAACCTCAATTTTATTGAGAGCATCCGAGCCAGCGTCAGTCGGAAAATGGAGGAAAACAAGATCAGCTTCACCTTGGAGGGGCGCATCAAATCGGTATATTCCATCTACCGCAAGATGTATAATCAAAATAAATCCTTCGACGAGATTTACGATTTCTACGCGCTGCGGATCATTGTGGAAACCGAGCTGGAGTGCTACACGGCATTGGGCTTGATTCATGAAATGTTCAATTCGATTCCGGGACGCTTTAAGGATTATATTTCCACACCGAAGCCCAATATGTATCGTTCTCTCCACACCACCGTAATCGGAAGAGACGGTATTCCCTTTGAGGTGCAGATCCGAACCAGAGAAATGCATCATATCGCTGAATACGGTATTGCAGCGCACTGGAAATATAAGTCGGGCGCCACCTCCAAGGAGGAGATGGATAAAAAGCTGGCGTGGATTGCGAGTCTCATTGAAACCGAGGAGGGCGAGCGGGATCCGGATGCGTTTATGAACGCCCTGAAAACCGATATTTTCCACGACGAGGTCTTTGTGTTTACGCCCAAGGGCGATGTGATCGCGCTCCCCAACGGCGCAAATCTTATCGACTTTGCCTACGCCGTTCATTCGGCTGTCGGAAATAAGATGATCGGCGGAAAAATCAACGGTATGATCGTTCCCATCGACCATGCCCTGCAAAACGGCGAGATTGTGGAGATTCTCACCTCGTCCTCCACCAAGGGGCCCAGCCGCGATTGGCTGAGCATCGTGAAAACCTCCTCTGCCCGCGCCAAGATTCGCGCGTGGTTCAAAAAGGAGAAAAGAAGTGACAACATTGCGGTTGGTCGATCCACCATTGATGCGGAGCTTCGCAAGATCTGCGGAAAGGCGATGCCCACCGAGACGCAAAAGGAGGAGCTGATTCAGCCCATTTCCACCAGATTTGGGTACAACAGCACCGAGGATTTCTACAACGCCATCGGTTACGGCGGACTTTCCGTTTCCAAGGTGTTGAAAAAGCTGCAGGACGAGTGCGCCAAGCTGATTCGCTCCGAGGCAGAGGAGCAACCCGCCATCACGGTACCCGATCAGGTGCCGATCAAGCCCATTCAGAAGCATTTGCGTTCCAATGGAGGCGGGATCGTGGTGGACGGAGAGTACGGCTGCATGGTGAAGTTTGCCAAGTGCTGTAATCCGCTTCCGGGAGACGATGTGATCGGTTTTGTTACAAAGGGCTTCGGAATCTCCATTCACAAGACCGACTGTCCCAACGTCATCCAGGGAAGAAAGAATCCCGAAAACGCAGATCGTTGGAAGGAGGCCTTCTGGGAGCTTCCCGCAGGAGCGGGCGAGAACCACAGCATTTACGAGGCGTTCCTGCAGATCTACGGCGACGATCGCATCGGTATGCTTGCGGATATTACCGTGGCGTTGGCGGATATGCGCGTTTCAATTTTGCAGGTGAACGTGGTGCATCGTGATAACGACGATTCCATTATCAACCTGAAGATCGGATGTAAAAACATCGACCATTATAATTCCATTGTGTCTCGCCTGAGAACCCTCAACGGTGTAAATCGGATCGCTCGGGGATTCATGTAAGCGGGAGGAAAGGGTCAAGCAATGAAGGCTGTGATTCAAAGAGTCAGTCATGCCGAGGTGACGGTTGACCGAGAAACCGTTGGCAGCTGCGGAAGGGGCTTGCTGGTGCTGTTGGGGGTTGCCGAGGGCGATACCCGTCAGGATGCCGAGCTGCTCTGTAAAAAAATTGTTAACTTGCGAATCTTTCAGGACGATGCGGGAAAAATGAACCGATCGGTTCTGGACGTTGGCGGTGAGATGCTGGTGATCTCTCAGTTCACCCTCATGGCGAACTGTCGCCACGGTAACCGCCCGGACTTTATGGCGTCCGCCAAGCCAAACGAAGCGATTCCGCTGTATGAATATTTCAAGCAGCTGGCGGCAGAGAGTGTGTCGCGGGTGGAGTGCGGCGTGTTTGGCGCGGATATGAAGGTGAGCCTCTTGAACGACGGCCCCGTAACCATTGTTCTGGATACCGAAACCCTGAAAAAATAAAGGATAGTTTGCTATGAAACTGATATTGGACGGGAATATTAACATATATTATATTCAAACTCTGTGCATGATTTTCTTCCCGGGCGCGAAGTTCGGCGCGGGAGAGCAGGAGGATTCCAACGCTCCCACCATGGAGGTGCGCCTCACCGAGGAGGCTGACGGCTTGCGGGCAATAGCAACCGTAACACTCGGAGAAAAAAGCGAGACGGCGGTGCGCTTCGAGCCCTTCAACGAACGATACGCTCCCGATAAGCTGGCAAAGCTGGTATGCGGTTCGGCTGTGGTTGGCGCCTGCGGAACGCTTTTGGGCTATCGTCCCTCTTGGGGAATGCTCACGGGTGTTCGCCCCTCTAAGGTGGCAACCGAGCTGCTCCAGCAGGGATATAGCAAAACTCGTGTGAAGCGAACGCTGGCATCGGATTATCTTGTGATCCCCAAAAAGGCTTCTCTGGCAACCGACGTAGCGTTGATCGAGCAAAAGATCATCGGAACCCCCAACAAGCGGGATTGCAGCGTGTATATTTCGATCCCATTCTGTCCCAGCCGTTGCTCCTATTGCTCCTTTGTGTCCTACACGTCGAAAAAGCTTCTGGAGCTGATTCCGGATTATCTGGTGCGATTGGCAGAGGATATTCGCAAAATGCTCGGAAAAATTCGAGAGCTGGGGTTGAATTTGAAAACCATCTACATCGGAGGCGGAACGCCAACAATTTTAACGGCAGATCAGCTGCGATTTCTGCTTTCGGTGATAGCGGAAGGCACCGATGTTTCGGCATTGGAGGAATATACGCTGGAGTCGGGAAGAGCCGACACCATCACGGCGGAAAAATTTGCCGTTGCACGGGAATACGGTGTTACCCGTGTTTGCGTCAATGCCCAATCCCTTTGCGATGAGGTGCTGCAGAACATCGGCAGAAGTCACAGCGCCGAGGATTTTCTACGCGCCTTCGCGGTGGCGAGAGATTCGGGAATTCCCTATATCAACACCGATCTGATTGTGGGGCTTCCGGGAGATCGGTTCCGTAGCTTTTCCAAGTCCTTCGATACCGTGCTGGGGCTTCGTCCCGAAAATATCACCGTTCACACCTTCTGCGTGAAAAAGGCTGCGGATATTCTGCGGCAGGATAGCAATATCTATTCTTTGCGGGGGGGAGATGCGGGAAAGTGCGTGGATTACACACAGCTCAAAACCTCTCAGGAGGGGTATAAGCCATACTATATGTACCGCCAAAAGAACACGGTGGGGAATTTTGAAAACGTTGGCTTCGCGTTGGATGGCGCGGAATGTAAGTATAATATCTACATGATGGAGGAGGTTCACTCGATCTTCGCGGCAGGCGCGGGTGCTGTTTCCAAAATGGTAAACTATCTGCCCGAAAACGGTGGCAAGCCCGTGATCCGTCGTCTCTTCTATCCCAAGTATCCCTATGAATATCTGGCGGATTCCAGCACCGAGGAAAAGCTGAGAGAAATGGAGGAATTCTATCGGAGTGAGGGATTGCTGGATTAAACCCGATGGAAGGAACTCCACCAACCGAAAACGGAGGCAACCGATATGCAAGAATGGAACGTAACCGCTGATCCAACCGAGGTTGAGCAGGCGGAGCTGGTGAGGGACGGCGAGGCTCACTTCAATCAACAGCTGGTGCGCCTAACCGATTCGCTGATCCGCACGCCCGATCTTCAAATGATCGGGCTCACGGGCCCCACCTGCTCGGGAAAAACCACCGCTGCCAATATGATTACGGAAGCGCTGGCATCGGAAGGGAAGCGGGTTCACGTGATCTCTATTGATGATTTCTATTTCGACAAGCGGTATCTGGAGGAGCTGACCCGAAAAAAGGGAATGCGGACCTTGGATTATGATTCGGAGGATACCATTGACGTGGAGCTTCTGCGCTCCTGCGTGGAGTCCCTGCGCCAATGGGAGCCAACCTGTTTGCCGCGGTTTAATTTCATCACGGGAGACAGGGAAGCGGGGGAACGGATTGATCCCGATCCCGCGGACGTCTTTTTATTTGAAGGAATTCAGGTGCTGTATCCCGCGGTGCGGGAAATTTTGGCAGGCGAGGGCTATCTCAGCGTTCTCATCGCGCCCCAAACGGCATTGCGGGTAGGAGAGGAGCTATTTACCCCAAACGAGCTTCGGTTGCTTCGTCGGTTGGTACGTGACGTTCAGTTTCGGGGAACCGAGGCAGCCTTTACGCTCTACCTTTGGGAGAGCGTTCGCGCAAATGAGGAACGCAGCATCTTTCCGTATCTCTCCTTCTGCGACCTTTCGGTGGATTCCACCATGCCCTATGAATTGGGAATGCTCAAGCCTTTTTTGGAAAGAGATTTGAACAGCATCCCCAAAAGTGACCGAAATTGGGAGACGGGACAACGCATTTTGCGGCGGTTGGCGTCAATCAAGCCCATTTCGCACCGTCTCCTGCCGCAAAAATCACTGTATAAGGAATTTATCGCATTATGAAGATTTTACTGAAAAACGCAACCCTGCTTCCCGAGTACGGCTACGGGAACGCGCTTGTTCACGTTCTGGTGAAGGACAAAAAGATCAAGGAAATATACACCGAGCTTCCCTCGGAGCTAACGGTCAACGAAACGGTGGATTGCGGAGGCAATCTTCTGATTCCTGCTTTCTATAATGCTCATTGTCACGCCGCAATGACCTTGTTTCGCGGCTTTGGCGAGGATCTTCCTCTGAAGCGCTGGCTGGAGGAAAAAATCTTCCCTGCGGAGGAGCGACTAACCTTCCGAAGCGTCTATCACGCCACCATGCTTGCCATTGCGGAAATGCTCAAGTCGGGCATTGCCTGCTTCTCGGATATGTATATGTTTGAGGACGCAGTTGCGGAGGCAGTATTGGCAACGGGCATTAAGGCGAATGTTTCCAGAAGTCTTGTGTCCTTCGATCCCGAGATCGAAATGGGTAAGGAAAGCCGCATGATCGAGGCGATCCGCTTGGCGGAGTGGTACCACGGCATCGACGATGGCAGAATTCTTGTGGATTTTTCCCTCCACGCCGAGTACACCAACGTACCCAAGGCGTGCGCCTACGTGGCGGATATCGCCCGTCGCTTTCAAACGGGAATGCAGATCCACCTTTCCGAAACCGAAAACGAGCATAACGAGTGCATTGGAAGATGGGGAAAGACCCCCACCGAATTCTTCCGCGACACGGGCGTGCTGGAGCTTCCCACCACGGCGGCTCACGGTGTTTACCTCACCGAAAGCGACGTTGCCATCCTTGCCGAAAAGAAGGCGAGTGTGGCGCACAACCCTGTGAGCAATCTGAAGCTGGGAAGCGGTGTGATGCCGATTCGTCGGTTGATCGACGGCGGAGTGAACGTGGCGCTGGGAACAGACGGCGTTGCCTCCAACAATCGCCTGGATATGCTCCGCGAGCTGCAAACCGCGGCGATCCTGCACAAGGGCGTGAACCGCGATCCCGAAGCGATCAAGGCGCCCGAAGCATTCAAGCTGGCAACCCTCAACGGTGCCATTGCGCAAAGAAGATTCGATTGCGGTGTGATTCGCGTGGGAAACCGCGCCGATCTGGTGCTTTTGGATCGTACCTCTCTTCATAATATGCCCAATTACGACGATTACGCCATGATCGCCTACAGCGCCGAGCGCTCGGATGTTCGCATGACGATGGTGGATGGACGCATACTTTACCGCAACGGTGAATATACTTCCATTGATGAGGAACGCCTCCGCCACGATTGCAGAGAAACGTTTGCTCACTACTTTGATTAAACGGCGGTGATCGGTTATGGTGGGAAGCGAAAAGGCAGTACGAACGAATCTGATGTCGGGGGTGCTGTGGCTATCGCTTTCCACCATGCTTGTCAAGCTGATCGGATTGATCTATAAGATTCCCATGCTTTCCTACCTTGGATCGGTGGGCATGGGATATTTTCACTCCGCCTATGAATTGTACGCGCTGTTCTGCGTGATCGCAACGGCGGGACTGCCCGTGGCGCTGTCGGTTCTGATTTCGGCGGCGCTGGCAAGAGGCAACGAGGAGGAGGCGGAGCGGGTCTACCGTGTTTCCCGCAAGGTTTTTTTGATGATCGGCATTGTGGGAACGGCGCTGATGGTGGTGCTTGCCGAAAGCTTTTGTCGGTTGATCCGAAGCGAAAAAGCCTATGCCTGCGTGGTGGCGATCGCTCCCACCGTCTTTTTTATCTGTGTTTCCTCTGCCTACCGAGGCTACTTTCAAGGGCATCAGCGCATGGCGCCCACCGCGGTCTCCCAATTGCTGGAGGCGGTTGGCAAGCTGGTTTTCGGCTTGCTGTTTGCCTCCCGTGCCTATAGCTTGGGGCTGGAGACCCACCGCGTTGCCGCCGCAGCAGGCTGGGGGCTCACTCTGGGAAGCGCCTTTTCCACGCTGTATCTTTTCATCGAGAAACGAAGAACGACGGATCAGAGCGCTTCCGCTTCCGTTCCCGATTTGGGGACAGATCGAGGAAAAATCGGGAAATCCTTGGCGCGTCTGGCGATTCCCATGACCTTAGGTGCCTCAGCGGTCAGCTTCACCAAGCTCATTGATATGACCATGATCCTGCGCCGTCTCCAAGCCATTGGCTACAGTGAGGCAGGCGCAAACGAGGCGTACGGCAGCTATACTGCGCTGGCGCTTTCGGTGTTCGGCTTGATTCCGTCTCTGGTCAATTCGGTGGCACTACCGCTGATTCCGCTGCTGGCTTCCGCCATAGAGCAGGGGGATCGGGCGCGTCAGGCGAGGCTTATCCGCTCCTCCTATCGGCTCACGGCGCTGTTTGCGGTACCGTCGGCTTTCGGCGTTGCGGCGTTTTCGGCTCCTGTTCTGGAGCTGTTGTTCGGTAGAGATCAACGGGCGGTGGAGCTGGCGGCGCCCCTGCTTTCCATGCTGGGAATTTCCGTTTTTCTCTCCTGCATGATCACCGCAACCAACGCGGTGCTTCATGCTTATCGCTCGGTGAACCGTCCCATCCTCTCCATGCTGGCGGGAGCGGGAATCAAAATTCTTTCGGCATACCTGCTCATCGGTCATCCCGCCATCGGAATTCGAGGAGCGCCCATCAGTACCTTTCTGTGCGACTTAACCGTGGTAACGCTGAATTTGCGATTTTCTCTGAAAAGCTGTCGCGTAGATGGACTGGGAGAGCTGCTTTGGCGCCCACTGGGCGCGTCGGCGGTTGCTGTTGGAATTCCGTATCTGATCTACCGACTCCTGTTGCGGGAGGGGAGCTTCTCGCCAATGCTGTCCCCACTTTTGCTGGGGTTGGCGGTGTTGCTCTACCTTCCCATGTCCTGCCTCTTTGGGGCGGTTGGAGAGGAGGAGCTGACGGCGCTTCCAAAAGGAGAAGCGCTTTGCAAGATCCTGACCCGCGCAAAATTGTTGCGAACGAAAAAACAATGTTAAAGGATGATAAAAGATGATGGAACGTAAGGAAGCGATCAGAGAATTGCTAACCCGTGAGCGCTATGATTTTTCTGATCTCAAGCTGATCATGGATCTGCTGAGAAGTGAAGGCGGCTGCCCGTGGGACATTGACCAGACCCACGGCAGCATCCGCTCCTGCATGATTGAGGAGGCTTATGAGGTGGTGGAGGCGATCGACACCGAAAACGCGGAGCTGCTTCGGGAGGAGCTGGGGGACGTTTTGTTTCAGGTCATGTTCCACGCAAGGATCGAGGAGGAGAGACGAGCCTTTGACGTCTACGATGTGATCCACGAGATCTCCGCCAAGATGATCCACCGTCATCCTCATGTGTTTGGAGAGGCAAAGGTGGAGACCTCCGAGGAAACAGTGAGCCGTTGGGAGGAGATCAAAACCGAGGAAAAGCAACGAACCACGCTGTCATCCCGTTTGCGAGCAGTACCGCCCATGCTTCCCGCTTTGATGCGTGCCTCCAAAATTCTGAAAAAAGCAGGCTTGACAGAGGATCAATCGTCCGATCAGCTTCATAAAACGCTTTTGGAAAGTGTGAACGGGCTCACGTTGGAGGATCCCGAGGCGTACGGAGCGCTGCTTCTTGCTGTCGCGCGCTACGGTGCCTCCAGGGGATGGGATGCAGAGCAGCTGTTGGGACAAGCTGTTGACGCGTTGATTCGGGAGGTTGAAGAGAAAGAATCTCTCGAAAAAGAAAAAAATACATGAAAACCGACTTGAAAAGTCGTCGATAATATGGTAAAATAAAGCAGAAGACCGCAAAACAGAAGGGATGGTGACGGCATGACGAAATCCGATTTGATCGAACGGGTTGCGGAGGAAACGGGAATGAGCCGAAAAAGCGTTGGCGCTGTTTGCAATGCTCTGTTCAACCAAATGAGCGAACGTCTCATGAATGGGGAAACGGTGCAGATCTCGGGCTTTGGTAAGTTCACGGTGAAAACCCGTCCCGCCCACGTGGGAAAGAATCCGCAAAACGGGGAGGAGATCCGTGTTTCGGAATCAAGGGGCATCGTGTTTTCGGTTGGAAAGACGTTGAAGGAGAAAATGAATGAGACTTGATAAATACTTAAAGGTTTCCCGCATTATCAAGCGCCGCACCGTTGCAAATGAGGCGTGCGATGCCGCTCATGTGACCGTTAACGGAAGACCCGCCAAGGCGTCCTATGACGTCAAGGAAGGGGACGTGCTGGAGATCACCTTCGGTCAGAGAACCCTGAAGGTTCGCGTGCTGGACGTAAAGGAATTCACCGCAAAGGCAGATGCCGCAAGCCTTTACGAGGTTCTGAACTGACGCGAAGCCGCATAAACGCGCTTTTCCTTGCATATGTTTTTTTAGAAAAAATCGCAAGGAGGTAGCGTGATGGAGAGCGAAAAAAAGATTGGAGAGCAGGAACTGCGGCTACTGGATCGAGGTCGGCTGGAGGTGAACTGCGTGAGCGATGTGATCCGCTTCGACGAGGATTCGGCGGTCATGCAGACCGAACGAGGACTTCTCACCGTTGAGGGGGCAGAACTTCACGTTCGTGTGCTTTCCCCGGAAACGGGAAGCGTTGTGATCGACGGCAGAATCGACGGCATTTACTACGGTGACGAGACTGAGAACGTAAAGAAGGGTCTGCTTTCCAGACTGTTTCACTAACCCATGACAGCCTCGCAATGGGAGGTGGCGTCGCTCTATCTCGGCGCCTTTCAGTTAGGGCTGCTGTTCGGGCTGATCTACGATCTTTTTCGGATCACGCGGATTCCCCTGGGGGAATGGTGCGGAGACTATTTCAGCGCTGCCTGTAATCGGGAGCTACCCTTGATTGGCAGGCTCGGAGCCGCGAAAAGAGGAAAGCTTTTGGCAGTGGTCACCGTGGCGGAGGACGTTTTGTTCTGCGTTGTTCTCGGGATCGCGTTGATCCTGCTGTTTTATGAAACGGTGAACGGAGTGATCCGATTTCCCGCGTTTTTGCTGACAGCGGCAGGACTGGGCATCTATCGCGTCACACTCGGCAGGGCTGTGAGGTCGGTGTCCGAGCGACTCTGTTTTTGGAGCGCCTGCTGCTTTCGGTACACGGTTTATGTGACCTTATACCCGTTCCGATGGTGTTGGAAACGGATTGTCGCATTTGGGAGCCGTGAATGGAGGAAGCTGGCGGATAAGCGCTGTAGAAAGGCAATGGCACGGTACACCGAGCGGCTGTTGCGATCGGTTGAAACAACGGTGTCCGCATTGACTGATGATTCGGGAAGAAAGGAAAGGAGACAAAAAAAGGATGTCGGAAAAAAGGAAACCCTTTAGCTTAAGTCTTTTGGTAAGAGTCTTTTTGGCTGTGATCGTTGTGGTCTCCTTGGTGGTTTTTGTCAACGGAGTGATGCGATACAATGAGCTGCTGGAGGAACGGCAGGAATTGGAGAACACAAGGGATCAGCTGGTGGAGGAAAAGGAACAGCTGGAGGAATTGATGAACGCGGAGAACGGGGAATCCTATGTAATCCGCATGGCAAGGAAATTCTGGAATCTCTTTTTCCCCGAGGAGGAGATCTACTTTAACAATGGAAATTCATAAGGAAAAGCATAGCTATGGCAGATAAAAAAAAGGAAGGAAAAAAGATCATCGCCCAGAACAAAAAGGCGTGGCATGATTATTTTGTGGACGAAAAATACGAGGCGGGAATTGCCTTGTCGGGTACCGAGATCAAGAGCATCCGTCGGGGAGCGGTGAATCTCAAGGATTCCTATTGTTCCTTTAAAAACGGGGAAATGCTTGCCGTTGGGGTACATATCAGCCCCTATGAGCAAGGAAATCGCTTCAATCATGAGCCGTTGCGGGATAAAAAGCTTCTGATGCACAAGAAAGAGATCATGAAGCTGCAGGGGCTGGTGCAGCAAAAGGGATTCACGCTGATTCCGCTGTCACTCTATTTTTCGGGAAGCTACGTAAAAATGGAAGTGGGGCTTTGCCGAGGAAAAAAGCTTTACGATAAGCGCGATTCGGATGCGGAGCGTCAGGCAAGCCGCGATATTGACCGACACATGAAGGACAGAAAATACGAGGGATGATAAATGATCAATACGGAGAACGTGTGCTACCTGCTGTTTGATTTCGACGGCACCGTGTTTCTGAAGGGGCAAATTCCCATGGAAAACAGTGTTGCCATTGCGGCGGCGCAAAGGCTGGGGCATCAGGTGATCCTCAACACGGGGCGCTCCAGAGCGGGATTGGATTTCAGCAATCCGAAGTATGACGGCGTTCGGTGGGACGGCATGATCTTCGGAACAAGCGACATGACCTACCGAGGCAGATGGGACCATGCCCATCACCTGACAGCGGAGAAAGCAAGGGCATGGACAAAATATGCCATGGAAAAACGAATCTGGATCGCGCTGGAGGGTGAGCTTGAAAATTTGAGGTTGAATTTCGATCTCGGAGAGGATGCTCCCGACGTTAACGGAGCGGAGCTTGTTTGGTGTGAGGTTGAAGCTCTTTTGAAGCGTACCCCCCTAACCAAGCTGTCGGTGGCTTGGGTGGATTCCGAGGCCCCCGTAACCGACGAAAGTGTGATCGTGCAAAAGCATTATGCCGAGATCCTGCCGAAGGGAAGGGACAAAGGAGCGGCTTTTTTGGATTTTTGCAGGATCCATCATGTGGATCCCGAGCAATGCGTTTGCTTCGGTGACAGCCTCAACGATCTGGCGGTTTTTCAGGTTTGTCCCACAAGCGTTTGCATGAGGCATGGCCACGATGAACTGAAAAAGGTTGCAACCTACTGCGCGGAAGGGGATTTTGGTGTTGCGGAGGGCTTGAAATGGCTTTTTGGCAACAATTTGGACTTGACAAATGAAACAGAATAGGGTATAATATAAAGGAGCTTCCGTTGAGGAGACAATGGAAGCCGCTTGCAAAAAGCGCCTTGGCGCTGCCATTCTCCATAAAAATGGGGGTGCAATGGTTTCGACGGGGATTCTGAGGCAAGATAAGCGTGGCGAGCCGGGTAATCTCGTAAACTGCCTA
>SVSC01000032.1 GCA_015064525.1 Oscillospiraceae bacterium | reverse complement strand
TTTAGTTGCGCAGGCTCCTTCCACCACTTCGTGGTCCCCCTCCCTCTCGGAGGGAGGCTCATAAACGTGCAACGATTGTGCATTTTGCTATCTTTGTTTTGATAAATATACTTTGTCAGCAAGCTGAGCCATTCCGGGGTAGAATGGCTCAGATGAATTTCATTTAGCGGGTGACCAGTCGGTCGCCTTTTTGAATTTTTCTGCCGTTGATCCAATCCGATGCCGCCATCCGCTTTTTGCCCTCGGGCTGAACCGCCAGCAGGGAGATGGCGCCAACGCCGCAGGCAACCGTTACCTTGCCGCCGTCCAGCGACAGCACCTCGCCCGCCTCTCCGAGGGTTCCCTCACTTTGAGCGACCTCTGCGGCAACCACCTTTAAAAGCTTCCCGTCGGGCGTGTTGGTGAAGGAAAGGGGAACGGGAGAAAGACCGCGGATCAGGTTGTGCAGCTCCTCAGCGGAGCGATGGAAATCCAGCTTGCAGTCGGATTTCTCAATTTTGGCAGCGTAGGTGGCAAGACTGTGATCCTGAGGAATCCGAACGGCATTGCCTTCTCGGATTGCCTTCACGGTGCGGAGAAGCACCTCTCTGCTGCAGTCTCCCATCTTGTCGTGAATGGTTTCAAAATTATCGGTTGGGGTAATCTCCACCTCTCCCGTGAGGAGCATATCGCCGGTGTCCAAGCCAACGTCCATCATCATGGTGGTGATACCGGTCACCGTTTTGCCGTCGATGATGGCTCTCTGCATGGGGGCGGCTCCGCGGTAGGCGGGAAGTAGGGAGCCGTGAACGTTCACGCAACCGAGGCGGGGATACTCCAGCACGCGGGCGGGGAGGATCTTTCCGTAGGCGGTGACCACGATCAGATCGGGATTCAGGTTTTGCAGAAGCTCGTAGAAGCCGTCATCCCGCAGGGTGGCGGGCTGATAAACGGGGATCGACTGCTCCTGCGCGTAGACCTTCACGGGAGGCGGGGTCAGCGCGTAGCCCCTGCCTTGGGGCTTATCGGGCTGGGTGACCACGCCGATCACGTTCTCTCCCGACTCCACCAGCGCGCGGAGGGAGAAAAGGGCGAAATCGGGGGTGCCCATGAATAAAATTCTCATGGTGTCACTCCTCATAGCGGATCACGTGGTCGATGAACAGCTTTCCGTCCAGATGATCCAATTCATGACAAAGGGCGCGGGCAAGAAGACCGCTTCCCGAAACGTCAAATTGCTCGCCAAAGCGGTTGGTGGCGCGAACGGTGACGTGCTCGGGGCGAACGGTGATGCCCCATTTTCCGGGGATGGAAAGACACCCCTCCTGCTCCTGCTGCTCGCCCGCGAAGGCGATGATCTTGGGGTTGATCAATTCGATCACCTGCCCCTCCTCCACCTCCACCACGGCGATCCGACGCAGGATGCCAACCTGAGGCGCCGCCAAGCCGCAGCCGTTTGCCTCCCGCATGGTTTCCACCATGTCATCCAGCAGCGTGATCACTCTGGGAGTAATCTTTTCCACGGGACGGCAGACCTTTCTCAGGGTGTCGTCACCGTACTTTACAATGTTGAGCTTTGCCATATGCTTACCTTCTTTCGTTGCTTCAAGTCTTACAGACTTGAGGGATTAAAATCAATGCCGATATGAATACGCTTGCCAACGCCGTTTCCGAAGCGGCAGAGGAGCGTGCTGAAAAATTCCAAGGTTGCGGGGGTGAGCCTGCATTTCACAACCATCCGCATCCGATAGTGGTTATCCACCCGATAAACCGGTGCTTCAAAGGGGCCGAAGGGAACCAACTCCACCTCCTTGAAGTCCTCCCATTTTCGCAGATCGTCGAACTCCAACCGCATCCGTTTTGCCGCCTGCGCGGTGATATAATCCACCTCGCCGCTCACGGTGATCAGGGCAATATCGCAGGTTGGCGGGAAACAGAGGAGACGGCGCAGGCGGATTTCCCGCTGATAAAAGGTGGGGTAGTCCTGATCGCTTGCCAATTGGATGATTTCATGCTCGGGGTTGTTGGTTTGGATCAGGGCGCGACCCCGCCGCTCGCTTCTGCCCGCCCGCCCGATCACCTGGGTGAGCAGAGCAAAGGTTCGCTCGGAGGCGCGATAATCGTCCACGTAGAGAGAGGAATCCGCCAGCAGAACGCCAACCAGCGTCACGTCCGGGAAATCATGCCCCTTGGTGACCATTTGCGTTCCCAGCAGAATATTTGCCTCCTTTCGGCGGAATTTGCCCAGGAGACTGTCGTAGGCGGATTTGCTGACCGTGGTGTCGGCATCCATCCGAAGCAGACCTGCCTCAGGAAAGAGGGCGGTCAGCTCCTCCTCGATCCGCTGGGTGCCGTAGCCGATGTGTCCCAGATGCTCCGACCCGCAATCGGGGCAGGCACGAGGCACCGCCAGCCGTTTTCCGCACCAATGGCAAACCATTTCGCCCTCTCGATAGGAATAGCGGTGGGTATGGTAGGTCATTGCCACCGAGCAGTTGGGGCAGGTGAGGGGCTTTCCGCAGGCGCGGCAGGTGACGTTTTTATTGTAGCCCCTCCGATTGAGAAAGAGAACCACCTGCTCATCTCTCCTGAGGGTTTCCCCAATGGCTTCCACCAAACGGGTGCTGAGAGGCGAAACGTTTCCGTTTTTTGCCTCCTCCCGCATATCCACCACCTCCACTTGGGGAAGGGTGGCGTTGCCAAAGCGTTGGGTCAGCTCCACCAGGGTGTAAACGCCGTCCATCGCCTTTTTGTAGCTCTCCAGCGAGGGTGTTGCCGATGCCAGCAGCATCAACCCCTTGTGGTGAGCGCAACGGTATCGGGCAATGTCCTTGGCGTGGTATTTGGGATTTTGATCCGACTTATAGGTATGCTCCTGCTCCTCGTCGATGATCACCGCTCCCAGGTTTTTCACGGGGGCAAAGACGGCGGAGCGCGTGCCGATCACAACAGTAGCCTCCCCCCGACGGATCCGACAGTAGGCGTCGTAGCGCTCGCCCGTGGAGAGAGCGGAGTGAATCACGGCAACGCGGTTGCCATAGCGGGCGCAGAAAACCTCCACCGATTGGGGGGTGAGGGCGATTTCGGGAAGCAGAACGATCACGCCCCGATCCTGCTCCAGAAGGCGGTCGATGAGGGCGGTCATCACGCGGGTCTTGCCGCTTCCCGTAACGCCGTGGAGAAGCGCTGCTTTTGCCGCGCCGCTGAAGGCGAGGTCGCTCAGCCGATCAACGGCGGCTTGCTGCTGATCGCTCAGGGCTTGTGGGATTTGCCCCACGTAGGCGGCTTGGGTGTAGGGATTGCGGCTTTCCCGCAGCTCCTCCACTGTGATCAGCCCCTTGTTCGCCAGCACCTTGATCTGCGCCGCCGTTACGTTGGCGCGCGCGCGAAGCTCGGCGGCGCTCATGGGAGCGCCCTCCTCCGCCAGCACCGCCATGGCGTTTTTATGGTTGGGGGAGGTGAGCTTGATGCCGTTGCACTCCTTGCCCTCTGCAAGCGCGCGGGCGGCATCCGCCGTGACCGTGAGCGCACAGCAATTGTCAACCCGCCGCCCCTCCTTTGCCTCGGTGAATTCCACGCGGCGCAGGAGCAGTCCCTCTGCCGCCATGCGGCGGGCGGAAAGCTCCACGCGAATGTCCAATTCGCTCCGCAGGCGCAAAAGCGTTGTTTCGCCATGCTCCCTGAGGTAGCGATATAACAATAAATCCGACGGTCGTGTCACGTCGGAATCCTGTTTTATGGCGGTTGGGTTGATGGAATAGTACTCGGAGAGTTTTGCCAGCGCGGCGGCGGGAACCATTGCCCGAACGGCGTCGCCCGTGGAGCAAAGGGTACGCTTTTTGATGAAGTCGCAGAGCCCCATCATTTCAGCGCTGAGAGAGATCTGCTCGGGGCTCAGATAGCGCACCGCCTTCAGATCCTTATAGTCCGAGTGGTCCCGCACCTCCCAAACCAGCGCGTGGCGCATAGCGTTGCGGATACCGAAGGGAACCGACACAAAGCAGCCGGGAGCCACCGCATCCCCCAGCTCGGGGGGAATGCGGTAATCGTAGATGACATCTGCGTGATAGGGCGCATCCAAAACAAAGACGCCCGCAACGAGATTGGTCTTCAAGGCAGATCAGGCTTCCTCCTCGCCGCCTTCAGCGAGGGACTCGGTATTGTCGGCTTCCTCGGCTTCAGCCTCAGCCTCGAGCTCCGCTTTTTCAGCCGCATGCTCGTCGATCACGTAGATGCCGCGGTGAATTCTGCCAATGGCAACCTTCACAGCCTTTTCGTCCTTCAATTCCTCGTCGATCATGGAAAGGAGGCTGCGGTCGTTTTCCTTGTTGCCTGTTTGGGCGCGCTCTGCCATCTCATGCTGGCGAACGTACTCATCGGTGATGAGACGCGCGCATTTGGCGGTGGCAAGCGCCAGCTCATAGCGGTTGAATTTGCCTTGGGTGAGTTCATCAATGGTGGGATGAAGCATAAGTTTGATCTCCTTTATCGTGTTGTATCAATTGGTTTCAAAAAAGATTTTCTTTGCGTTGGGGTTGCGGCGCATGGCGCTCTTTTCCGCTTGTACGATGGCGCGAATACGGTCGGCGCAAGCCTCAGCCTGACCGTCGTAGTTGTAAACAACGTAATCGTAGTGGGAGAGGAACTCCATTTCCTCGCGGGTGCGCTCCAGGCGACGGAGAATAACCTCCTCGGTTTCGGTGGCTCTTCCTCTCAGTCTCTGCTCCTGAACGGCATAGGAGGGGGGCAGGAGCATGATCAGCACTGCCTCGGGGCAAAGACGCTTGACGTTCAACGCGCCCTCCACCTCAATTTCCAAAATCAGATTCTTTCCTGCCTCCAGCGCCGCTTCGGTTTGGGCGCGGAGCGTGCCGTAGTAGTTGCCGCAGTAGCAGGTGTATTCCAGCAGCTCGTCGTCGTCGATTCGCTTTTGAAAGTCCTCAACCGAGATGTAGTGGTAGTTCACGCCGTCCACCTCTCCGGGTCTGGGCGCTCTTGTGGTGGCGGAGACCGAAAATGCGTATTCGGGTGACTCCAGTAAAATGTGATTGACCGTTCCCTTACCGCTGCCGGCAGGGCCTGATACTACAACCAGTAATCCTTTTTCCATGCTGCAATGTCCTTTATCTTTGATCATTCTTCCTCGCAATCGTCAATGGGATCGGCGCTGTCGTCGCTGCTGTCCAGACGGTTGGCGATGGTTTCGGTTTGGATGGCGGAGAGGATCACGTGCTCGGAATCGGTGATGATCACGGCGCGGGTTCTTCTGCCGCAGGTAACGTCAATGGCTCTGCCGTCGTCCTTGGAATCCTGGATGAGGCGCTTGATGGGGGCGGAGTCGGGATTGGCAAGGGCAACCACACGGTCCGCGGCCACCATATTTCCGAAGCCAACGTTGATAAATTTCATAAGGCTCTCCTTTCAAGGAAGTTATTCCAGATTCTGAATTTGCTCCCGAATTTTTTCCAGCTCGCATTTCATATTCACCACAAGGGCGGCGATCTCGGCGTTGTTACACTTGGAGCCCGTGGTGTTCACCTCGCGGTTCATTTCCTGCATCAGGAAATCCAAGCGTCTGCCAACCGGCTCGCCCGAGGAGAGGATTTCCTCAAAGGCGTCGAAGTGGGCGCGCAGGCGCACCAGCTCCTCGTCAACGGCAACCTTGTCGGAATAGATGGCGCACTCGGTGAGGAGGCGGCTCTCGTCCACGGTGATTCGATTGTCGGAGAGCGCATCGCGGATCCGCTCTGCCAGCCGTTCTCTGTAATGGAGTATGCTGTCGGCGGAGAGTGACTCCACCTGCTCGGTGTTTCCGCGGATCCCCGCCAGCTTTGCGCGAATATCCTTTGCCAAAGCCTCACCCTCTCGGGCGCGAACGGCGAAAAAGGCGTCGGCGGCACGATCCAAAACCGATCGAACCTCCTCCCAGTCCTTTTCAATATCCTCCTCGGGAGCCTTGGAAACAAAGAGCTTGGGGTTCTGCGCCACGGTCATCACCGAAATATCGTCGGGCAGGCCAAAGCCATCGCGGAGACGGTAGAGGGCGGAAAGGTAGCCCTTCAGATAATCCTCGTCCAGGCGAAGGTCGGCATTCTCCGCGGAAAGGCTTTCCACACCGATCCAAACGTCCACCTTGCCGCGGGAAAGACCGCGTGCCTGGAGGTAGGGCTTGATCCGTTCCTCCAGATAGCTCACCGATCTGCTGATCTTCACGGAGCAATCCAGATAGCGGCTGTTCACCGATTTGATTTCAACGGTGATATCACGACCGTTCACGGTGTCGCGGCATCTTCCGAAGCCTGTCATACTGTTGATCAAAGCAAGCGTCATCCTTTCAAATGGGGTAGTGATGAGATATACATTTTTATTTTACTATATTTTTTCCGCAAAGTCAATGATTTTTTCAAAAATCACGCAAATGAGCCGTTGCGGATTCGCGGGGGACTTTAAATATCCTCAGCCAGCGCGCGGCGCCTCTGCCAGCCACCGTGAAGGAAATAGAGCATGGAGGGGATGGCAAAGCCATAGGGAGCAAGACCGTAGCCCAACACGAAGCCGAAGAAGCCCCATCCAAGGAAGATTCCGAAGAGCCAGCTGAGACCGATGCGGAGGGCAACGCCGTCCAGGATTGCCAGCACCATGCTCAGCCGCGCGTTGCCGATCCCCTGAACGAAGGCGCCGCTGCCTCGCATAACGGCGAGGGCGGGGAACATCCAGAGAATGGCGTGAATGAACTCGCCGGACATGGCGTGAACGGCGGGATCGTCCGAGAAGAGCATAAACAGCTCCTTGCCGAGGAACAGATAGAGCAGCATACAGAACACGGTGAATGCCGCCGAGAGAATCCACGCGTGGTAGACCACCTGCTTTGCCCGTTGATGCTTGCCGGCGCCGATGTTCTGGCTGATCATGGGCATGGCTGCGTATTGAATTCCCTGAGAGAGCTTGTTCACAATATCGTCGATGCGGATGCCCACGCCGAAGGTTGCGGATGCCACCACGCCAACGTCGTTGATCATGGCGTTTACAAAGAGCATGGAAAGATTGATGCAGCCCGATTGAATTGCCATGGGGGTTCCCAGGGAAACGATCATGCCCGTGTATTTGCGATTGAGGGTGAAGCTCTTTCGCTCAAAGTCAAAGCCGAACGCCTCGCGGCGACGGTAGAGATAATAGATCGAGAACAGGAAGGAGACTGCTTGTCCGATCACGGTTGCCCATGCCGCGCCCGCAACGCCCCAACCGAGAATACCCGTGAAGAGGATGTCCAGCGCAAGATTCACGCCTGAGGCAATGCCGATGAACAGAAGGGGACGCCTGGCGTCGCCCATGCCTCGCAGAACGGCGGAAACCATGTTGTAGCCCGCTGTGAAAATCAGACCCGACGAGCAGATTACCAGGTAGCTTTGAGCCATGTCGTATGCTTCTGCGGGGATCTTCATGGCGGTAAGGATCTGTGTTTGAAGCAACAGACCGCCGCAGGAGAGGATTACCGCCAAAAGGCTCACAAAAACGAACAGCGTGCCGATTACGTCGTTCATTTCCTTGCGCTTGCCCGCGCCCAACGCCTGAGAGAGCAGAATCTGCCCCGCGTTGGAAAAGCCCAGGCAGAGCATGGTTGCAAAGTTGACGATCTGGCTGCTCTGCGCCACCGCCGAGAGCCCCGCCGTTCCCACGAACTCGCCAACGATCACCATGTCGATGGTGCTGTAGAACACCTGCAGCGCGTTGGATGCCATAAAGGGGAGAGCCAGCAGAAGCAGCTGGCGCGGGATGCGCCCCTCCGTGAAATTCTTGGATAGTGTTTTGGCTGTTGCCACGTTTCATCACTTCCATTTCTTATTTTATCCGTACAACACTCCATTATATCACATTTGCGGCGGTTTTTCAAGAGAAAAACGGTAAAAATTTGAAAATAGAAGCGGTTTCGCGGGAGGGGACAAAGGGGCTTGACAAGTGCGGCAAGGTGTGCTACAATATGCTTACAGATCATACGCGAGGAGGCTTACGATGAGGATGAAACGCTTTTATTCGGTTCTGCTGACGGCGGTATTGCTGTTCAGCCTGAATTCCTGCGGGATGTTCCAAAAGGAGCCCGAGGTGGTTGAATTGGATCGCATCGAATACCGCGAGGAGCTTGCCGTTGCTTACTACAAGGACGGCTACGCGCACACCATTGGAGATCCCGTGAGCAAGGCGGTTTCCTACGTTGCGCTGGAGGACGGAACCTACCGCGCCTGTCTTGTGGGGCGCGAGACCCTTGAGCCGTGTTCCGACCAAGGGCTGTTTCCTACCGTGGTCACCCAAGAAAAGCCCGTTACGCTTATGGACGGGTTAACGATCTATTCCAAAACCGTGGAGGGCTCCATGGGACAAAAGACCATCTATGCCGTTTTTGATGCCAATGAAAAGGTATATCAGTATTATGGAGCCCGTTTGCTGGCGGATCTGCAGGAGCGTTTAACCGATCTTTCCTTTCGGGAGGATATTGTGATTTCCTCCGTTGGAAGCTTTGCCTATTTGAGAATGCTGAAAACAGCCACCCTGCCCAAGACTGCTCGGGAGCTGGACGGAGATTTGTTTTCCTATTGCGAGTCGCTGGAAAGCGTTGTGATTCCCGAGGGGATCACGGAGCTGCCTCCTCGGGCGTTTGCGCGCTGTCGCTCCCTGCAATCCATCACCCTGCCCTCCACGCTGGAAACAATCGGAGTGAATGCCGTGAGCGGAGAAGGGGATCCCTCGCGGAAGCCCGCGGGACATCGCGTGTATTTCAACGGAACGCTGGAGCAATGGATGAAGATGTCGCTTGAGGATCGGGTGGAGGCTCCGCCGCTTTACGGAAGTCCACAGGATATGCAACAGCAGGTCGTCAGTCAGCGGGTTCCCCTTTCGCAAACCAATCCTCTTTATGATGCCGCCGCCTTTTATTTGAAGGGCGAGCTGTTGGAGGAGCTGACCGTGGAGAGCGGCGCCGTTTCCCTGAAGGCAACCGATCTGCAGGCGCTCACGGGGTATCGGGGCTTGAAGCGGATCACGCTGCCAAGCGGCCTCACGTATTTGGAGGATCGGGCGTTGGACGGCTTTTTGAATCTGCAAGGACAGGAGCTGGATGGGGTAACCTACCTTGGAAGCGAGGAAAATCCGTATCTTGTGGCGTACCGCTACGACAAAAATGATCTCCGTGAAAGCGTTACGCTTCATGATGACTGTCGATTTATTTATGCCGAAGCCTTTGAGGGACCCCACGAGCTGAAGGAAATTGTTCTTGGAAGCGGTGTGATTTCCATTGGCAGCAGGGCATTTGCCCGATGCCACGGAATCGAGCGCTTTGTGATGCCCGATAGCGTAGCGGAGCTTGGGGAACGCGTGTTTGATGAGTGCAGCCGCTTGAAAACGCTAAGGCTTTCCAACGCCATAACGGTTTACGGAGGCAATCTGTTCGGGGACAGTTGCTCGTTGGAGGTGAGCGTGGAGGGCTCTGTTTCCTACGTTGGAAATTCGGAATCCCCCTTCACGATTGCCGTTGGAGTATGGTACGATGCTCCCCTTGAGCTGACCGTTGCCGAGGGGTGCCTCTATCTGGAAGGAACGTTTTTTAACAGCTTGGAGAATTGCGCCCATCTTTCTTTGCCCAAGAGCCTGAAGGGAATGTTTTTTCAACGGGAATCGGGTCGCAATCCCAACGGAGGATTCACCTTCGACGTCACCTATGAAGGCACGATTGAGGAATGGAACGCCATCATTGGAACGGGCGCGCTGATGGGCATGACGCGCGGAACGGTGCATTGCTCCAACGGAATTGTGTATCCCTCCAATCAATAAACAAAGCGCTCCGAGCCGTTGATTCGGCTCGGAGCGCTCAGCTTGCTGACAAAGGGGTTAGCACTATCATTTTGACGAAAAGTTTTCGCCCGCCTTTTTCAAAAGGCGGCGCGGTGGAGGGCGCGGAGCCCTCCTTGCCCGTCGCAACGGGCGAAATTCCCCTAATCGGCGTTTCTTTTTGATAACTTTTTCTTTGCGCCTCTTTCTGCAAAGAAAAAGTGGCTAACAAATTAGTACTATTTAACGAACTGTCATTTTGGCAATACGGTTTGTCAGCGCTCATTTTCGGAACCGTGGGAAAGCCGCAAGGGCAGACCTTTTCACGTGTTTTTCATGATCACGGTTTCAATGCAATCGCCAACGTGCTCGCAAGCGTCGGCGCACGCCTCCAAACATTCATAGATTTTGCGGGCGGCAAGAATTGTCCAAACGTCGGCGTTGGGGAGCAGACGCGCCTGCCGCATGGCTTCCAGATAGATGCTGTCGCACTCCTCCTCCAGGCGGTTCATTTCCACGATCATAGCATGGATTTTTGCAGGACGCTTGAAGCTGGGAAGCTCCACCATCATATCCCGCATGAGGGTACACATTTCCACCGTTTTTTCGGCAAACTCCACGGCATGGGGAGGAACGATTGCCACAGCGTCCATATAGAAGCTCTGAAGCACCTCCTCAATGCTGTCGGTCACCTCGTCAATGTTCTGGCTGATCATTGCAAGATCCTCGCGGTCAACGGGGGTAACGAACGCCTTGGCGAGCGCGGAGGACATTTCGTGCTTTTTTTGGTCGCCGTCATGCTCCAAACGGTGAATTTCGCCAATCATGTCGCTCAGTCGCTCGGGACGGTAATTTTTCAAACAGTTGGTCAGATATTCCGCCGCCAAGCGGGCGCAATCCGCGGCGGAGGTAAAGTTTTCAAAATAGAAGCGGTCAGCTTTGCTTGCCATCATATCATCCTTTCTTTTTGGTTAGAAAATCCACATAAAGAGCTTGGTCATCAAAAATCCGATGAGCCCGCAGCCGGGGAAGGTGAGAACCCACGTCAGCACCATTTCCTTCACCACCGAAAAATTGATGGCGGACAGACGCTTCACGGCTCCCACGCCCATGATCGAGGTGGTTTTCGCATGAGTGGTGGAAACGGGGAGACTGAAGATTGAGCAGAAGAGCAGGGAGAGAGCCGCGGCAATGTCGGCGGAGAAGCCCTGATATTTTTCCAGCTTCACCATATCCATGCCCACCGACTTGATGATTTTTTTGCCGCCGATGGCAGTGCCCGCCGCCATTACCAGGGAGCAGAGCAGCATGAGCCAGATGGGAATGCTGATGCTGGAGGGCGGAGCTTCCCCGCGGGAGAGAAAGACGCACAGCAGAATCACGCCCATAAATTTCTGACCGTCCTGCGCACCGTGCATAAACGCCATTGCCGCGGCGCCCGCGATCTGCGCCCCCCGAAAAAGCGGCTCGGTTTTTTGCCGTTGAACGTTGCGGAACAGTAGCGTAACGCCCTTGCAAACCAGCCATCCCAGGGAAAAGCCCAGCGCAACCGAAATGAAAATACCGTAGATCACCTTCACCCATTCGCCGCCGTTCACTCCCGCGAAGCTGCCGTGAAGGGCGATGGCGCTACCGGTGAGGCCCGCAATCAGAGCGTGGCTCTCGCTGGTGGGAATTCCGAACGCCCAAGCAAGCGTTGCCCACAGCACAATGGCAAAGAGCGCGGCGCTGAGCGCCACAATTGCCTCGCTCGAATCGTTTCCGAAGTTCACCATCTTGGTGATGGTTTCGGCAACGGTGGCGTTGAGCATGGTCATCAGCAGAACGCCCAAAAAATTGAAGACAGCCGCCATGAGAACCGCCGCGCGGGGAGACATACAGCGAGTTACCACGCAGGTGGCAATGGCGTTGGGGGCATCGGTCCAGCCGTTCACAAGAATCACGCCGAGGGTCAGCAGCACCGACGTCATCAAAAGGGGATTTTGCGTCATTTGCGTGAGCAGGGCTCCGAGGTTGTCCATAGAATTTCCTCCGAAATTGTGTTGGCAAAGGGAAGGCATATCCCCTTCATCAGCCTTATTATAGCAGATTTTTGACGATTCTGTCAATGGATGGATTTACAGAAATACAAAAGGGAATTTCCACACTGTTTTGGTAACAATGTATGAAATCCCCTGTGATAATTTTAACAAATCGACAAAAAGTGTCAAGCTTTAGACAATCATACAGATATTGGATGATTGCTCAGCGGAATTCGGTTACGCCGTCTGCGTGGTAAACGTGGGTGCGGAGAATGGAATATTCCTCCACAGAGGGATCTCCCGAAAGAATGCCGCACTCCCGCTTTGCTGCCGAGATCAGCATTTCGGGGTTGAGATACTCGCTTCCCGATGCCGCCAGCTGGGCGCTGATGTGGATGCGGTTTGGCTTCTGCTCGTTGTAGGTAACCTTCACGCGGCGGATCAGGGGAATCAGGTCGATCTCCCGCTCGCCCGATTTTCCCTTTTTGATCATGGTAAGCGGGGAGGTTTCAAAGAGGGATTGCAGGCGTTTTGCCAGCTCTGCGTCGGCATGCTCCTGCAAGAGGTTTATTTCGTAGCTTGCCCAGCCGATTTCCTGGAATTTCGTGGTTGGCTCATATGCCTCCTCCACGCGCATCTCCTCTGTCAGCTCAAGGTTGAGCCGACGTCGAAGCTCGGCGGGAGGAATGTCGCGGTCCAGCTTCAGGTCGATGAATTCACACTCGCTCTCGGTTCCAACCGAAAGGGGAAGACCGAAAATGACCTTGGCGTGGGGGTTGAAGCCCCGGGTGTACCACATGGGAACGTCGGCTCTCATCAGTACCCTCGCAAAGGTGCGCTGAAGATCCAGGTGGGAGATATACTGAAGACTTCCAACCTTGCGGAATTTGATCCGAAGGGTTTTGGGTGTTTCCAGCTTGCGCCATTGAGAAAGCACCTCGGCTCTGTCGCGGAGGGGCGGAATCTCGGGAGCGGTTGCGGGCTCCTCCTCAAGCTCTGCCACCTTGGGACAAACGGCTCTCTTGCCACCCAGGCGATTGGCGCCGCAGGCGCTGCATTGCTCGCGGCAGTTTGGCGTGGTTGCCGCCTCGTATGCCTTGGCGCGCTCACGGAGGAAGAATTCCTTGGTCACACCGCAATCAATGATGTCCCAAGGAAGCACCTCGTCCAGGCCGAAGGCGCGGTTGGCGTAAAAAGCGGGATCCACACCGGTGCGCGCAAACACGCTCATCCAGTTTGCGTAGTTGAAGTATTCGTCCCAGGCATCAAAGCGGAAGCCCTCGCGGCAAGCAAGCTCCAAGGCATCCGCCAGGCGGCGGTCGCCTCTTGCCAACACAGCCTCCACGCGGCTAACCTCGGCGTTGTGGTGCTGGTAGCGAACGTGGCGGTTGGTGATCTTGGAGGCAAGATATCTCTGCTTTTCCGCCAGCGTTTCCATGGTGTCCTGCGCCTCCCATTGGAAGGCGGTGAAGGGCTTGGGAATGAAGCAGGCAACGCTGATGGTCACCTGAACCCGACGCGCCTTGTTGCGCTTGGGATTTTGATAGTAGGCGTCCACAACCGACTCTGCCAGCTTGGCAATGCCGTCCAGATCCTCCAAGGTTTCGGTGGGAAGCCCCTCCATAAAATAGAGCTTCACTGCGTTCTTGCCGGCGTCGAACGCCACCTTCATGGTGCGAAGCACGTCCTCCTCGCACACGTTTTTGTTGATCACGTTGCGGAGACGCTGGGTACCCGCCTCGGGAGCAAAGGTGAGGGAGGAGGAGCGCACCGAATCAATGCGATCCATCAGCCGTTGGCTGAAATTGTCCACACGGAGAGAGGGGAGCGAGAGACTGACCATATTGCCGTCGGTCCAGGAAAGGAGCTTGTCGCACAGAGGCTCCAGTTGGGTATAGTCGCTGATGGAGAGGGAGGAGAGAGACATCTCCTCATAGCCCGTGCTGCAATAGAGGCAATTTGCCTGACGGTTCAGTACCTCGGGCGTTTTTTCTCTGACGGGGCGGTAGATCATGCCCGCCTGACAGAAGCGACAGCCTCGGATACAGCCCCGATAGACCTCCAGCATGATGCGGTCGTGAACGGTTTCGATATAGGGCATAACCACCTTTTCGGGAAAGTAGACCCGATCCAGATCCCGCACGATCTGCTTTTGCACGCGGGTGGGGATGTCATCGTAGATGGGGGTGTATGCCTCTATGGTTCCGTCCGCCTTGTAGGTGACGCGATAGAGGGAGGGAACGTAGACTCCGGGAATGGTTTTCGCCGCCTCGTGGAGGAAGCTCGCGCGGGTGTAGGTGCCTTCATCCTTCATTTTGATGTAGAGGCGGACGATTTCGGGGAGCATATGCTCTCCCTCTCCAATATTGAAGAGATCGAAGAAATCCGCCATGGGCTCGGGATTGTAGGCGCAGGGACCGCCGCCGATGATCAGCGGTGCGTCCTCGCCTCTGTCGCGGGAGCGGAGAGGGATCCCTGCCAGGTCCAGCATATTCAGCACGTTGGTATAGCTCATTTCATATTGCAGGGTGAAGCCCAGAAAATCGAATTGATCCAGTGGATCCTTGCTTTCCAGCGCCACCAGCGGCAGCTGATGGCGGCTCATTGCCTCCTGCATATCCACCCAAGGGGTGAAGGCGCGCTCGCACCAGATGTCGGGATGCTCGTTCAGGGCGCCGTAGAGCAGGCGCATTCCCAGATTGGACATTCCGATCTCATAGGTGTCGGGAAAGCAGAAGGCGAACCTTGCCTTCACGTCGGCTTTATTCTTGATCACCTCACCGTACTCGCCGCCCGCGTATCTGCCGGGCTTGGAAACCGATTTGAGGATGGTGCTGTTGGGAGTGTTGACTTTCATAGTGGATGCATGGCCTTTCGTTTATTTCAGATTTTCGGCGGAGCCGCTGTGCAGAGCCGAGCGGACGCCGAGATAGGTTGCAAGGAGACTGAAGCCCTGGAATCCGAGCATCGCAAGGATCACGGTCGTTGGGGAAACTGTGGAGGCGGCTGACAGAACGGTAGAAAGCAGGCCCCCCACCAAAGCCGCCAGAGAAAGACCGCGGAAGCCCTTTCGGCGGAGATGAACGATCACCGAGGCGGCGATCACGGGGCGCATGGTGTCGAAGCGGTTGCCCAATGCCACCACGCCGCTGTCACAGATCTCAACGGTAACCTCAGGCTCATGTCTGCCTGGCTTCATTACCCGAACGTATTCGGCATCCTCGGGTCTTCCCGCGGAAAGGAAGCTGTCGTTCAGGTTGGGATCGTAGGTGCGAATAGCAACCGAGGTTGCGTTTCTTGCCAGCACCCGCGCCATGTCCTCAAAATTCTGCGCCACGCGGTATTCGATTTCGTAGGAGAGCTTCAGCACGCCGCCGATGGCAACGTACATCAAGCTGACGTTTGAGCCGCGTCGGGTGGCTCTGTCGGTGCTTTCCTTGGGAACGCGCACGCCGTTTTTGGAAAGGAATTGGGCGTTGCCCGCCAAAATGTGGTAGCGGTTGTCCACCACCGCCTCGGTGCCGTTCTCGGTGATGCGAACAAAGGAGACGGGGGGATCGGTGCGCGCCTTCTGAGGGGCGGCTTGCCCAACCGCGCTGAGGGTATCGCTCATCTGACGGAAGAGGATTCCCGCCAGTCGCATATCCTGACGGTAGGCATCCCCATCCCGTACCGAGATCTGGGTGCATTTTTGTGCCGTGTACATTTCGCTGTCGCGGAAGATCACGGTTTTGCGTTGGCTGTATTCGGTTACCGATTCCTCACCCACCAGGGCGCAATTGCGGTGAGACAGCCGACGGTTGGCAAGGCAGAGGGGATATCGGTAGAGCAGAATAGAGGAGAAGGGCAGGGAAAAGAGCAGAGCGCTCACGGCGGCGGACAATGCCGAAAGGAGGCTGCCTGTGCAAATTCCCCCAACCAAGCCTCCCGCCAAGGTAAGGAAAAAGGAGATCAGGAGAAGAATTCCGAAGGGATACACGGCGGAGCTATCGTCGTTGCAGCGGCGGAAAAATCCCGACACCTGATTGGATTGACGGATGGCGTAGAGATTTTCGTTCACGTCATCGTTGATGATCTTCACGATCTTATCTCCATAACGCAGCTTCTTTTTGCGAGGCTCAACGGTGTCGAGAACCGTCTTTTCCCCTTCCGCGGAAAGAATGCGAAACACGCGCATTTCGCTTGCCAATCGGAGGGCGTCGCAGGCAGCCGTTATCAGCAGAGACACCGTGACGGGCAGAAAAACCGACACCGTGGGCGTCTGCGGAGCGACAATCACGCAAACCGATCCGTAGATCAGCGCCACAACCGAAAGCACCGCGCTTACCGAATAGGGAGAGGGGGCGAAATGCAGAAAATCCCGCAGGCCCGCGTTGAGCTGTCGAAGGGAGAGCGCCGAGGCGATTGCCGTGAGCGCCAGACAAAGGGCGGAAAGCAGACGAGGCGCGATCAGCCCGCCTGTGGGCAGGATCAGCTCCATGGGGATCAGGAGCAGAACGATCAGAGAGGTGAAAAAGAGACGGAGCAAAAGGCGCTTTTTATCGTGAACGTAGGCGGCAAGCACCTGCTCTCCGGATTCGGCGCCGGTGTATTCCTTGTTGCGGTAGCCGAAGGCGGTGCGGAGGTGGTGGCTTTCTGCTCGATGATTGCGGCGAAGATGCTCGTATTTCAGCCGCTTCAGGGTTTCCGCTCCAACCAATCGGCTCAGCTCGTTCTCATAGCCCAATTCAAAGATCATGGCAATATCGTCCTCGCTCAGACCTGTCTTCTTTTGGATGAGACGCATGGCGTTGGCGTTTTGCTGGGAGGCATTCTCCCTATGCGCCCGACGCTTGGCGAAGATCGATTGCTTTTGTTCGGAGAGGGGAGCAGCGCCGCCTTGCAGAGGCTCCTCCGCGGCAAGGGGTTCGGCACTGAATTCCTCGTGGATCAGCTCCTCCAGCGCTTCGTCCAAATGCTCGTTGTTGGGAAGCTCCGCTGCAACGGGATCGGGCTGGGGCAGGGGCTTTTTGGGAGGCGTTCTTCGCCCGGGCGCCGGGTGCTTGGGAGCTGCTTGCGGGCGGGCAGAAGAGCGGCTTCCCGGAAGCGTTACGCCTGCGGGGCGCTTTTGAGCGGCGCTTTTTTGAGGCGGCTTTTTCGGCGCGGACGGCTTGGGCGCGGGGGCTTCCGCCTTCGGTTCCTCGGCGCGCGTCTGACGCGATTCTGTGGGATGTTGAATTTTTTGCGTTTCCACGGCTCTTTTTTCCTGCCGCGGCTTGATGACAATGGGCTCGGCGGCGATCGGCTCGGAAATCGGGCTTCCGGAGGGACGGATCACAATGGGCTCCTGTTCTCTCGTGGGGGCTGCCGAGGTGTCAACGGTTGGTTTCTCTTTCTTTTGCATACTGTCCTTCTGATGTTTCGGTACCGTTCCTCTGTTGGGAGCGGTTGGTTTGGCTTTTCTATCTCTTTTTAGGGGGGGAGGAGGGGGAGCGATTACCGTAGGTTCTTCGACTACCGCAGGCTCTTCGGCTACCGTAGGTTTTTCGACTACAGTAGGTTTTTCGACTACCGCAGGCTCTTCGGCTGCCTTAGGCTCTTCGACTACCGCCGGCTCTTCGACTGCCGCAGGCTCTTCGGCTACCGTAGGTTCTTCGGCTACCGCAGGTTCTTCGGCTACCGCAGGTTCTTCGGCTACCGCAGGTTCTTCGGCTATCGCAGGTTCTTCGACTACCGTAGGCTCTTCGATTTCAGCAGGTTCTTCGGCTACCGCGGGCTCTTCGATTACAGCGGGTTCTTCAACCACTGTAGATGTTTCGACCACCGCGGGCGGCTTCTTGGAGCTACCCGTTGCCTTTTGCAGCAGCTCCTCCAGTTTTTTTTGGAATTCCAGATCATCTCGATCGGGGGTGTTCCTTTTTTGCCCGATCTGTTGGCTTTGCACCGATTTTTGGAGCTTTTCCAGCAGCTCCGAGGCGTTTTGCGGCTGCTTTTTCATGGTACCCCCTTTCCGAGCGGTGTCTGATTTTTATTTGTGGTGCTGACGGGCAACCTCGGCAAGAATGATCGCGGTTGCGGCGGAAACGTTGAAGGAATTCACCTGACCGTAGATGGGAATGGAGATCACGCCGTCGCAGGCTTTGCGAACCGCTTGGGAAACCCCGTTGCCCTCGCTGCCCATCACGATGGCGCAGGCGCCTTCAAAATTGCTGTGGTAAATGTCGGAGCCTCCCGCCTCGGCGGCATACACCCAAACGTTCTCGCGCTTCAGCTGCTCCACGGCGTTGGTAATGTTGGCAACCTTGGCAACGGCAAGATGCTCAATGGCGCCGGCGGATGCCTTGGTAACCAGAGGAGTCAGACCTGCGGCGCGCCGCTTGGGAATGATCAGACCGTGGGCGCCGCAGCATTCGGCGCTGCGGATGATGGCTCCCAGATTGTAGGGATCGGTCACCCCGTCGCACAGCACAATAAAGGGCGCCTCGCCACGCTCGCGGGCAATGGCAAGAATCTCCTCAACGGTGCAGTATTCCTTTTCGGCGGCAAGCGCGATCACCCCCTGATGGGGCGCAAAGCCCGCCATGTCATCCAGCTTGGCTTTATCGGTTTCCACCACGGGGATGCCCTTTTCAATTGCCTGCGCCACCAAAACCACAATGGAGCCCGCGCGTTCGCCCTTCTGCACCAACAGCTTGTCGATGGGGCGATCGGATTTTAAAAGCTCGCGAACGGCGTTTCTGCCGATCACGGCACCGTTTTCATAGTCACCGTGAATCCCCTCCATAGGCCCGTCATTCTCAACCTCCGGGAGCCTTGCGGGAGCGGGACGGGGGTGGCGGTTTTCCTGCTGGGCGAAATGATATGTACGGCGATTGTCGCGGCTGTCGCTCCGAGAGGAGCCATCGCGGAAGCCGTTGCTTGCTTTGGCGCGATTTTTTTGCTTGTTGTCCATAAAACTCACGTATCCTTTCCGATTGCCGAGGGAGGGCTTGTCCGTTCCAACGACAAAAAAACAACGAATGAAGATCAATTACCTATATTGTAACATAAATTTTGAATTTTGTATAGTCCTTTTTGAAATTTCCCCGAGTAAAAATGGGAAAATCCTTCGACGAAAGACGACAAAACGCCGTTAAACCGATGAAACGGGCAACGAACGGACAAGCAAAACTCCCATGAACACAGAGATAAATCTCAGCTTGCTGACAAAGGGGTTAGCACTATCATTTTGACGAAAAGTTTTCGCCCGCCTTTTTCAAAAGGCGGCGCGGTGGAGGGCGCGGAGCCCTCCT
>SVSC01000149.1 GCA_015064525.1 Oscillospiraceae bacterium | reverse complement strand
GCGGACGGCACCGCCCCATTGACCTACTCTACGGTGTCCTCTGCTCGGTTGCCATGATTCTGATCTACTTTGTGATCCTTTCCGTGCTGGACGGCACCGAGGATCCCATTCCCTACGTTTGCAAATGCATGGTTTGCGTTTCCTACGTAGCGCTCCTGCAGTTTTTGGCGATCTACCTCCGTATGTACAATGAACAAATTTTACTCACCTACGTGGAGGACTGGAAGGCATTTCGATTAAGTCGGGAATACATGAATCTGCCTTGGGGCATCTCCACCATTGTTGGCGCCGTAATTGCGCTGGGCATCCCCGCCGCCATGTATCTGGCAAGATGCAGAAGGTACCCCTTAATCAGCTATACCTCCGCACTCCTGTTTTTTGTTGGAGCGCTCCTGATCGACACCCGCTCCGCCATTCTCGTTGGAGGCATATTCCTCATCGCGTCCGCATTTATCTGCTGCGCGGGAGGGCCTAACAAATGGTTCAACCGTGTCTTTTCGCTCATAATCCCCCTTTGTGTGATCCTCGCCCTGATCTTCATCAGTGAAAAGGGAATATCCCTGAAGGCACACGGACGCCAACTGCTGGGGCTTCTCCGCTTCAACGGCTTTCAAAATGACGGCAGACACGCCCTGTTCCGAAACGCCCTTGAGGATTTCAAAAGCGCCCCGATCTTTGGGGTTGGGTTTGCCGACGGCGCTTATCTGCCGGAAGCCGCCAAGAACAATCTGTTCAGCAATATGTACCACAATATCGTCCTTCAGGTGTTGGCATCCGTGGGGCTTGTTGGCGCGTTGGGCTTCTTCATTCATCTGCGAAACGTGGGGGAGCTTGCCGTTCGTCGCTTCACCGCGGAAAAGCTCCTGCTCCTGTTTCTGCCCATCATGATCCTCGCGATGTCCATGGTGGACAACTTCTTTTTCTATCCCAATTTTCAGATCCTCTACAGCATTTTTCTGGTGCTTGCCGAGCTGGAGCTGGAGCGACTTCGCAGCGCGCGTCTGCAAGCCTGCAAAGCCCCCTCCGAGGGAGAAAAGCCCCGTGTGCTGTTTGCCTACGTGGAGGCGGGATTGGGACATATCATCCCGGAGGAAGCGGTTCGACAGCGCTTCGCGGAAAAGTACGGTGATCGGGCTGAAATCATTGCTTCCGCGTTTTATGCCGACACCAACGATCCCAAGCTGAAAAAGACCGAGACGCTGTTCGTGAGAACCGTGCAAAACCAAAACAAAAATTTCATTGCGGGCGCCCTTTGTCGCCTGGCAACCCTTCTGTTCGGGGATGCCTGGTCCCTCTACTGGGTGATGGCTTGCACTCCCAGCGGCATTCAATCCTACCGCCGCGCGCTGAAACGGCTGAAGGAGCTGGACTGTCACCTTCTTTTCACCACCCACTGGTCGTTGGCATTCTACGCCGCCCATCTGAAAAAGCCTCCCCGCTGCGTTCTGCTCTGCCCCGACCCCTATTCCAATGAAATGTTCAACGTGGACGTGAACTGTCTGCTGCTCCCCACCGAGACAGGGCGAAGAAAGGCGGCGGAACAGCGGCTCTACGCAGGCGGTAACGTGCTGTCGGTAGCCCCTCCCATTCGTTCGGAGGCAAAGCAATACCTGAATCAACGGGACGCGTTGCGGGCAAAGCACGGCATTTCCGCAGACTCCTTTACCGTTGCAATAATGGACGGTGGCTACGGTATGGCGCGCATGGAAAAAACCGTGATGCATCTGCTCCGCGCCAAGGAAAGCCTGACGCTGATCGCCCTGTGCGGCACCAACGAGGCGTTGCGAGAGCGCCTGGAAGCGATCACTCCCCCGAGCCACATCCGTCTGATCGTTTTGGGCTACTGTGAAAACGCAATGGAATACGTTTCCATGGCAGACCTTTTCTGCGGCAAGGCGGGCGCCAACAGTCTGGCGGAGGCGGCATATTTCGGTGTGCCGATTCTGGTAAACAAATGCGCCACCTATATTGAGCGGCACACGAAAAACTACTACACCAAACGGGTGAAGGGAGCCGTTTATCTTCCCTCTGCCGCGCTGGCGGCAAGAGCCGTGCGGCGCTTCGCCCGCGAGCCACAACGCCTGGAGCACTACCGCGAGCAAATTGCCCCGTTGATGGGAGTATCCGGCGAGGACGAGGTGGCGGATCTGCTCTTTCGGGCAGCTTGTCCCGCCCACGGAACGGTGAACGAAGCAAAAAATGCAGAGCCCTCCGTTTTCGGCGCGGATCTCCCCACCGCTCCGCAGAACACCACGGAAGTTACCGATTAAACACCACCGCCGAGAGCGACCAAAACGGTTGCTCTCGGCGGTTTCGCTATTATTTATTAGCCATCTTTTTTGCTCGTTCAATGTATTCCTTGAAACGATCCTCATTGCGAACGGGATTAAACCATTCCCAACCGCGAGGTGCGGTCATGCCATAGTACATAAGGTCACAAGTTCCTTCAAACAAGTGGTCGTATGTAATAGGTTCTATTGTATCATCGGGAAGTTTGATTTGCCCTTTGCCTTTTACAACCTTAATACCGCCATAGATCAGCGGATTTCCCACATCCATTTCAGTACCATCGGGAATACTATCCCACTTGGGAT
>SVSC01000031.1 GCA_015064525.1 Oscillospiraceae bacterium | reverse complement strand
ACTGCGTCGGTTTGCGGTGCGCCTTAAAAAACCTCTCCCTCCGAAAAAACTTTTGTAAGGCGCTCCGCAAACCGACGCAGTCCATCGGCTCTCACCAAAGGGCGGAGCTGTTCCTCCAGATTTCGTGCAACCTCCCCATAGGCGGCAAGATAACGGTAGGCTCTGCCGTACGCCGCCTTTTTTTCGGTATTCAGTTCATTGATCTCCTCCCGACTCTCCTGCAGGCGCGCCACGCTCCAAAATTGCCCCAGGTCGATCATATGCTCCCGCACTCCCGCCGGATGAGGCTCTCGAACGTGAGGCGCAGTTCCGTCCAGCAGAGCAATGGCTTGATCTCCTTTTTTCAAAATCACGCCGTCCAGCGAATCGGGATCCGAGGAGCAATAGATTGATTCAAGACTCCAGCCCGCCCGCTGTCCGAACGTTGCGATCTCACGCATCAGTCGGCTTTTTCCCGTTCCGGGACCGCCCTTGATCACGCGAACGTCGGTCAGTCCCTCCCCCTCAAACCATTCCTGATAGTAGCTGTGAAAGCCTCTCTCGCTGTTGGATGCCGCAAAGAACGCCATCTCACCATCCAAGCAACGCATCTCATCCCGTTTTGTCCTTTTCAAAAGCTTCACTCCCTCCGCTCGGTCATTTTTTGATAACATTTTATGCTTGCTCTCGGAAATGGTTCTTTTTTTTACGAAAAAAGCATATGCTTTCACAAATCCAAAAAAGGAGCGCCCTATGCTTGACGTAAAAAACCGACGCGCAGTCTCTAAGCTACCGCCTCTGCTTGCCCGCTTGCTTCCCCTGCCTCTGCGGGATGCCGTGGATCGCTGTACCGCTCCCATTGCGGAGGAGCTTCGCCTGCACCGCGACAGACAGGCAAGCGTAACGGCAAATGGGCGAAACTATCTTCTTCCCGTCACGCTGAGCGGAGAGGATCTGGAGCGTTTGTTTTTGGAAATGTGTCAGGGTTCTGTCTATGCGCACACGGAAACCATTCATCAGGGCTTTCTCATGCTGGAGGGCGGTATCCGCGTGGGAATCTGCGGAAGCGCCGCGCTGGGCGGCGGGCAGATCATTGGCGTGAACGCCGTGAGCGGACTGATCCTGCGAATTCCTCATCCCCCAAGAGCCGAGGTCTCTCGGATTCTTTCTCTTCTGGAGGAGCTTGACGGCGCGGGCGGCTTGCTGATCTACTCACCTCCCGGCGTTGGAAAAACAACGCTTTTGCGAAGTCTCGCCCTCCGCGTTTCCA
The DNA here is from genome assembly GCA_015064525.1 of Oscillospiraceae bacterium. Classification (GTDB taxonomy): domain Bacteria; phylum Bacillota; class Clostridia; order Oscillospirales; family CAG-272; genus UMGS1865. The sequence continues at coordinate 18,446 of SVSC01000031.1, read as the reverse complement.
AGGGTGAAAACGGACGACGGACGGTGGTGGTGGACTCCCGCCGCGAGATATCTCCGTTTTTGTGGGGGACAGATCTCCTGCTGGACACCCTGCAAGGCTATCCCCGAGAATTGGGAATCGAGATCGCCGTACGAAATCTCAGTGCCCAGCTGATTCTCTGTGACGAGATCGGAAGCGCGCAGGACGCCATTGCCATTCTTCGCGCGGCAAACTGCGGCGTTCAGCTGATTGCCACAGCCCACGCCGCCCATGCAACGGAGCTTTTGCGGCGTCCCGCCCTGCGAGCATTGCACCGCCAGCGCGTGTTCGCCGCCTACGTTGGTCTTTCCAGAGGTCGCGAGGGCTTTCAATACCGTATTCACCCATGGGAGGAGGTTGACCGTCTTGATCTTAAAGCTACTGGGATGCGTCACGCTGCTGCTGATGGGATGTCTTGGTGCTTTGACGCTGATCAACCTTGAACGGAAGCGTCTGCAGGCATTGGACGGCTGGATCGAGCTGATCTTCCACATCCGAACGCGGATTGATTGCTATCTGACCCCCATTGGCGAGATCCTTGCCACCGCCGATCGGGAGCTGTTGAAGCCCTGCATGGGCACCCCCTCGGACAGCTCCTTGGAGGCGCTTCTGCAAAAAAGCCGTTTTCTCCTTTCTCCCGAGGCAAACCGATTGCTCACCGCCTTTGCGCGGGAGCTGGGAGGCTCCTACCGAGAGGAGCAGGTGAAGCGGTGCGACTACTATGCCGACGCCCTCCGACGTTTGCGGGACAAGGAATTCGACCAGCTTCCCGCCCGCCTGCGGGTGCGGTGCGCCCTATGCCTTTGCGCCGCCATCGGCGCGGCAATTCTGCTATGGTGAAACTACGGACAGGAAAAGAGAGTGAAAACATGGAAATATCCCTGATCATCAAAATTGCGGGAATCGGTATTCTGGTTGCCGTTGCGTCGCAAATTCTGAGCAAAACAGGACGAGACGAGCAGGCAATGTTCGTGACCATTGCGGGAATTTTGGTTGCCCTTACGTTGCTGATCACACATATCCGAGAGCTGTTCGATACGGTCAGCTCGCTCTTTGGCGTTTGAAGGGCTCCAACGGTGATGCACTATGAACAGTCTGCAGATCTGCGCCCTTGCGCTTTTGGGAATCACCGCCGCCGCGGTATTAAAAAAATGGAACAGCGACTTTCTTCCCCTGATCCGTCTCGCAGTTACCGTTCTGATTGCCTTTTGCGTGACAGCGTGGATGGCTCCCATCATTTCCTACCTCAAGCAATTAACCGACACGGCGGGGATCGGTGGCTACGCCGAATTTCTTTTCAAGGCGCTGGCAATTGCATGGTTGACGGGTATTTGCGGCGACCTCTGTCGGGAAAGCGGAGAGCTTGGCGCGGCAAACGGTGTGGAGCTGGCGGGAAAGGTGGAAATTCTTTTGCTGTCCCTCCCTCTGCTGAGCGAGGTGCTGGAGCTTGCCAAAAAGCTTCTGGGCGCGGTTGGATCCTCCTGATCCTCTGCCTTTTCATCGGCACTGCGCTCACCCTTTCCCCTGCCGCCGAGGAAACCTTCGGGGAAGCCGTTCCCGAGGAATGGGAGGCTCTGCGAGAGCTGATCCCCGAGGAGCTTCGGGATCTAATGCCAAGCACGCTCTTCGGTGAAAGCGCCTCCGAGGTGGGAGACGCCGTGAACCGCATGAGCGATCTCAACTTTCTTTTGCGCGCGATTTTCCGCGTAACGGAGCAGTATCTATCCTCGGCGGTTGGGCTCCTTGCCTCCACGGTAGGGCTTCTTCTTCTTTCCGCCGCCTTTGGAGCGCTTCGGTCAATGTCCTCTCACGAGGGCTTAACAAAGGCATTCTCCCTTGCCTCCTCCCTGGCAATTCTATCCGCCATTGCCGTTCGGGGCTACCTCTGCGTGGAGTCTGTAACCGACTATCTGAGCGCCCTCACCAACCTGACCTCCGCCTCAATCCCTCTGCTCACGGTGCTTTACGCCATGGGCGGAAACGTGACCGCCGCCGCGGCGTCGGCAGGGGGCTTAACGGTCTATCTCACGGTGCTGGAAAATCTGGTTGGCAGAACGGTTCTTCCCTTTTGCGGCATCTGCCTCGCCTTTGCCTGGATGGGCGCGCGGGAGGGTGGTCCGCGAACGGGAACCCTTCTCGCCACCCTGAAAAAAAACTACGCCACCTGTCTTTCCTTTCTGATGATGCTCCTGCTTACCATGCTCACCGCCCAAAGCACCCTTGGCGCCAAGGCAGATACCCTTGCCATGCGCAGCGTTAAATTTGCGGCGGGCAATCTGATCCCCGTGGTGGGCGGATCGGTGGGAGAGCTGATCCGAACGGTAAGCGCGGGCGTTGGGTATTTGCGGGGAGGACTGGGCATTTGCGGTGTCCTGCTCCTGATCCTCACCCTCCTGCCGCCCCTCATCCGTCTCTTTCTCTACCGCCTTGTCTGGCAGATTTCCGCCTCGGCAGCGGATCTGCTGGGCTGTGACAGCGAAAGACGCCTGCTGGACGAAATTGCCTCCCTCAACGGCTATCTCATAGCCGCCGTTTGCATTTGCTCCTCCGTTCTGCTCATTGCTCTCACACTTCTGGCGCATTGCGCCTCCGCCATCGGATAACCGTTTCTAAGGAAAGCATTTATGAAAGCCTACCTCATTTCTCTGTTCGGCGCATCCCTCACCATTGGGCTGGTGGAGCTTCTTGCTCCCGCAAGCGCGCAAAAGCTCCTCAAGCTCCTCTCTGCCCTGCTGTTCCTTTGCGTGCTGGCGTCGCCGCTTCCCGATCTCATCGGAGAATTGGGCTCACTATCGGAAAACGGCAGCTTGATATCGCCGCCTCCCCCGTCGGATGAAATTACCGATCAGATGAACGAAGCCCTGCAATCCGCCTCAAAAACCTACTTTGTGCAGTCTCTCACCGCGCTTTTGGAGCGGGAATTTTCGATCCAATCGGGGGAATTGCGGTGCGCGGTGCTTTGGGAGGAGCAGGACGATCAGCTTCGCCCGCAACGGGTGACCGTGATCCTTTCGGGGAGCGCCATCTGGAAGGATCCCGATCCCATTGAAAAAACCGTTTCCTCATTGCTGGGCTGTGAATGTGTGACAGCCATCGAATAAGAAGGGAGAGCGTATGCTGTTTACCAAACGGGGGGACTCCGCCACCCCAGAGGAAAAAAGCCGCGGCAGATTGCTGGTCATTCTCATTGGCGCCGTTCTCGGTATTCTGCTGTTGGTGTTCGGAGGGGAGCTGACCGAGCAGCAGGAGGAGCAGGACGATCCCGCCCTTATCTCCGCCGAGCAGGATCTCAATGACTACCGCAAGGAATTGGAGGAGCGGATCCGTTTGCTTTGCGAATCGGTGGAGGGAGTGGGAGGCGTTCACGTGGCGGTAACGCTGGAATGCGGCTACGAGGAGGTTTACGCCACAGAAACGGTGAACGGCGAGGAGCGCCCCGTGATCGTTGGCAGCGGCTCCTCCGCCTCCGCCCTTCCCATTACCCGAAGGGAGCCCGTAATTGCCGGAATCGGCGTGGTTTGCCGCGGGGGGAGCAATTCCGACGTGCGCCGTGAGCTGATTGCCCTACTCTCCTCCGCCTTTCACGTCAGTGGAAACAGAATCTACGTCACCGAGGCAAAAAGATCGTGACCGCGGTTATAATCCGCAGGGTTCCTTCATATAGTGTAACAAATCAAAACAACAGGAGGATCTCAAGATGAAACAACAACAAATCAGCGAATTCGGGCAGCAGCCTCCGCAAAAACCGGTTGGAAAATTTCGGATGCTTTGCCTGAAGATCGGAAAACGCAACGCCGTGATCGCCGCCTCGGTGCTGATTCTGGGCCTTGCCGTTTGGGTGAACTGGATGCTCTTTTCCGACCCTGCCGCGGGAGACGGCTACGACGGCTACGATCAGCCCAGCGGCAGTATTCAGGAGAACGACAACACCCAAACCAATCAAGGCACCTACTTCTCCGCAACGCAGGTGAGCCGTCAGCGCGCCAGAGACGAAGCCATTGAGGTGCTTCAGGCGGTGGTGGACAACGTGGAGGCAGACGAGGCGATGCGCGCGGAGGCACTGGCAGGAATCGCGTCCATTGCCGAGGAGATGCAAAAGGAGGCTGATATTGAGTCGCTGATCACCGCCAAGGGCTTTGAGCAATGCGTGGCTGTGCTGAACGGCGAGAGCATCAGCATCGTGGTTTCCGCCGACTCCCTGCAAGCGGCGCAGATCGCTCAGATTAACGAGATCGTCTATGCCCAGACCGGTATCACTCCCGCAGGCGTGACCATTATTCACAAATAAGAAGCTCCCAACGGTTTGAAAAATAACCGTTGGGAATTTTTGTTGACAAACGAAGAAGCGTGTGCTATAATGAGGTTGAGAATACAAACGATTGGGAGGTTAAGACATATGATGAAAAAAAGCGCTGCTCCAAAGAAAGTCTTTTATTTATGGATCGCTCACATTGTTGGGTTCTGTGCTATATATGCGTTTGTGATGATCACAGTTCTTTCAACGCCATCAAAAACAGATAACCGTCTCTTCGTTTTCTCTTACTCGATCGTTTTTGTCGCATACATTTGGTTCCTTACTGTGACCGTAAATCACGGTTTCAGCAGGGTTTGGATCGATACGGACAGGCGTCGCATCGGAAGGAAGGGACTTTTTTGGGGGCTTCGCAAGGAGATCTCCTTTGATGACGTCGCTGAGATCGTCATCGTGCGTTCCAAGTCACATTTGCTCGTGGTGGTGGAACGACGTGATAAAAACAACCTTTTCTTCGGAAAGGATCCGTGCATTACCATGACCGACACCCCCGAAAACCGTCTTTTCCTCAGGCTGGCGTGGGGCGGCGTGCCTACCCCGATGACCGAATGGGAGTGGCGCCGACGTCAAAAAATGCTCCGTAACAGACACAATTAAGCACCCGAACCCTGATAAAGCCTGCAAGTCAACCAAATGGCGCATTTGGATATGGAAACAGCGTGTTCTCTTTTTGGAAAACACGCTGTTTTTTTTCATGCTTTTTGCAGCTTCTCCGCCGTCTCGTTTCCCTTTTCAAACCGCACGCCTCCAACGGCTGTGAGGGCTTGCAGGGCTGTGCAATTGCGGAAGGCGTTCACCCCAACCGCGGTGGCTCCGCCCAGATCGATCGATACAAGCGAACGACAGTTGAAGAAGCATCCGTTGGGGATGGCGGTAAGGCTCTTTGGCAAGGTCACCGTTTCCAAGCGGTAGCAATCGGCAAAGACATTCACGCCAAGGGAGGTCAACCCCTCGGCAAGAGAAACCGACTTCAGATACCAGCACCCCTGAAAGGCGCTTTCGCGAACCGTTTGCAATCCCTTTGCCTCCACCGTTGTCAAGCGGCGACATCCCGAAAAGGCGCGCGTGCCAAGAGACTTCACGCTATCGGGCAGGTGAACCGCGCGAAGCGAGGCGCAGCCGTAGAAGGCGTAATCGTCAACGGCGGTGATCTCGCCCGTTACCGTCACCTCGGAAAGAAGCTCCTTTGCGGGATAAAAGCTCTCCGAAAAGGCGGGATCGGCAGCGCCGAACAGATAGGAAAGATACCGATTTTCGGTTCTGCTTTCTCCAAGGAACGGAAGCGTCAGGCGACGCAGTCCGCTACAGCCCTCCAGCGCTCCCAGCTCCACGGTCTGCAAGGCTTCCGTGAAGGAAAGCGCCTCCAAGCCTCCGCAAAACGCCATGGAATGGGTTTTCAGGTGGGTCAGTCCTTCGGTATTCAGGTATTTCAGCGACTCACAGCGGTAGAGTGAATAGGACTCCAGAACGGTCACGCTGTCGGGCAGGCGCACCGCCAGCAGGTCGTTACAATCGTAGAGGGCATAGGCAGGGAGACTTGTGAGATCGCCGCCCAGCGCAAACAGATCCAACTCACGCAGCTCGGCGGTATTGTTGGTTTCAAACGTCTCGGCGCCGTAGAGATATCCCAAATGGGAGGTCCCCTCCTTTTGAGAAAGCGGCGAGCGGAGCGCATAGAGCGCGGTACAGCCCTTCAGCACGTCGGTTCCAAAGGCGGTTACGCTGTCGGGAATATACAGCACCGTCAGATCCGCTCTGTCGCGGAAGGCATCGTCACCGATGGCGGTCACCGCAACGCCGTTGATCATCTCGGGAACCCGAACCTTGGTGTCTGTCCCCTTGTATTTCACGATCTTATAGCCGCTTGCCACCTTCATCACCTCAAAGTCCTCGCTCACGGCTTCGGCAAGGTCATCGAAAACGGTGGTAAACAGGAGGGCATAGTCGGTGGTATCCTCGGGGGTAGGCTCCGAGGGCTCGGGCAACGCGGGAAGGGTCACCGTTTGGGCTGGCGGCTCCTCCCCTCCACCGCAGGAGGCGAGGCACAGCGCGCAAAGAATGGCAAGCAACCACGCAATTTTTTTCATATTGATCTCCTTTTCGCAGATTTCTCTTTTTATTTTATCACATTCGATCGCTTTCCGCAAGGAGTTTTCAAAACAATTCATAATAAGTTCAATTTCATTGTAAAAAATTATCTTGTAATCCACGCTCCAACATGGTATAATATCAATAGATCAACGGGAGGTAACAGGCATGAACTGGAAGGTGACACAAGAGGATGACGGCTGCTTGGTGCGTGATTTTATTCGCGCGCACATACGTCTCTCCGCAAAAATGCTGAAATACCTGAAATATCGCAATGACGGAATTTTGGTGAACGGCGAGCGTTGCACCGTTCGGCGCGTGCTACGCGCGGGGGATCTCCTCACCCTTGCCATGGAGGACACCGCCTCCTCCGAAGAGCTGATTCCCGTGGAGCTTCCTCTGGAGATCCTATACGAGGACGAGCATATGGTGGTTCCCTCAAAGCCGCCCCATATGCCAACCCACCCCTCTCACAACCACCACACCGACACGGTTGCCAACGCCCTTGCCTACCGTTACCGCGCCATGGGGGTTCCCTTTGTGTTCCGCCCCATCAATCGGTTAGACCGTGACACCAGCGGACTTTTGCTGATCGCCCGAAACAAACGGGCGGCAGGGCTCCTCACCACCCTGATGCAGGAGCATCGCATCCAAAAAAGTTATCTCGCCATTTTAGAGGGTGAAATGACCGAGGATGGCGGCGTTGTTGAAAAGCCACTCCACCGCACCGCCGCAAGCATCATTGTTCGGGAGATTTGCGCTCCCGAAACACCCGATGCCGAGCCTGCCAGAACCGAATACCGCGTGCTGGCAAGAGGCAACGGCTGCACCCTGGTGGCGGCGCGCCCCATCACAGGAAGAACCCATCAGCTTCGCGTTCATTTTTCCGACCTCGGGCATCCCATCGCGGGGGATACGCTCTATGGCATTCCCAACGGCAGAATGGCGCGTCAGGCGCTTCACGCCCACACCCTATCTCTCCCGCACCCCGAAACAGGCGAGCCTCTTCATTTTCGCGCCCCGATCCCCGAGGATATGCGGCGGCTGATGGAGATCTGCTTTCCCGATTACGATTTAGAAAAGGATAATCTGCCATGAAGGATCAAACCACGCCAAAACAGTCTCGGAGAGATAACAATAAAAGGCTCCCTCTGCTCTGCAAGCTCCTCTATCTGGGAGCGGCGGTGAGCGCCATTCTCTACTTTGTGTTCACCAAAAGCGCAGGCTTTTCCGATTGGTTCAACGCCAATGTGAGCCTCTGGGGCAGACGTCTCCTCTCTTACCTCACGGTCTGGATCCCCTTTTCCTTGGCTGAGGGGCTGCTTTTGCTGATCCCCGTTGCCTTAGTTGCGCTGATCCTGATTGCCAAGCGTTCCTACTGCGACTCTTGGAAAAACGCGGGCAATTTTCTGCTTCGTCTCGGCTCCATCCTCTGCGTTGTGCTGATCCTGTTTGTTTGGAACTTTGCCCCGGGCTACTACGGTACCACGCTGGATCGCAAGCTGGGGCTGGAACGCCGAAAGGTGAGCGCCGAGGAGCTTTACAAAACCTCCGTTCTGCTGGTGACCGAATTGAATCAGCTTTCCGACGAGCTTCTGTTCCCCGGTGAGAAGGGCTCCTCGGTGATGCCCTATTCCTATGGGGAAATGAATCGCAAGCTGATGGACGCTTACGATCGCTACACCGCTACCCATACGTTTCCCGATCACTTCTACAGCCGCGTGAAGCCCGTGATGCTCAGCGAGCCCATGTCCTACACCCACATCACAGGAGTGTACACCTTTTTCACGGGAGAGGCGAACGTCAACGTCAACTTTCCCGACTACTGCATTCCCTACACCGCCGCCCACGAGCTGGCGCATCAGCGAGGCGTTGCGCGAGAGGACGAGGCAAACATGATCGCCTTTCTGGTTTGTATGGAATCCGATGACCCCTATATCCGCTACAGCGCTCTGCTGAACGTTTACGAATACCTTGCCTCCGCCCTCTATTCCGCCGACAAGGAGCTTTATCAAGCCGTTTCGGGACAGCTCTCCGACGAGATCGTGCAGGAGGAGATCGCCTACAGCGTATTTTTTGATCAGTACCGCGAGAATATTGCCGCGGATATCAGCGAAGCCACCAACAATGCCTATCTTCAATCCCAAGGCGCTCCCGAGGGAACCAGAAGCTACAATATGGTGGTGGATCTGACGGTTGCCTATTACCGCGATCGTCTGCAATAAAACACGATCCGCGTCCCGAACACAAGAGAGCGCCTCCGCATAGTCTGTTAGCAGGCGGAGACGCTCCTTTTTTGCGAATTTTTTCTGAAAAAGCAAAAAAACACTTTTCTTTTCGAGATACTTGTGTTATAATGGAAAAAAGACGGTAAACGTCCGATTTCAGGCAACCTGCGGAGGCTTGCGGAAAGTCTCCTTTCGATAAAAAATCAAAGAAGAAAGGATCGCGCAAGAGCGACTCTCTTGCGCTTTGGGTGATACATAATGGCAAAAAAAATTATCATTCAGGGTGGGCGCCCGCTCTCGGGAGAGGTTCACGTGAACGGCATGAAGAACGCCGCCCTCCCCATTCTCTTCGCCACGCTTCTGGTGAAGGAGGCCTGCGTGCTGGAAAATATTCCCCCCGTGAATGATATCTCCCTATCTCTTGAGATTCTGCGCGGCATGGGCGCCACCGTGGAGCATCTGGATCGCACCACCGTTCGCATCGACACCTCCCACCTCTCTCCCGGGTCGGCTCCCAAGGAACTGGTGGGAATCATCCGCGGCTCCTCCTATCTTTTGGGCGCCGAATTGGGGCGTTGCGGAAAGGCGGAAATCGGCTGGCCCGGCGGATGCGACTTTGGTGTACGCCCTCTGAATCTCCATTTTAAGGGCTTTGAGGCGCTGGGCGCTACCGTGCAAAGCAGCGGCAACCGTATTCAAGCGGAAGCCTCCAACGGATTGCGCGGCAGTTACGTTTATTTCGACCTTCCCTCGGTTGGCGCAACGGCAAACGTGATGCTTGCGGCGGTGCTTGCCGAAGGAACCACCGTAATCGAAAACGCCGCGCGGGAGCCTCACATCGTTGACCTTGCCAGCTTTCTCAACACCTGCGGCGCCAACGTAACCGGTGCGGGTACTCCCGTGATCAAGATCCACGGCGTAAAGGAGCTTCACGGATGCCGCTATATGATCCTCCCCGACATGATTGAGGCGGGAACCTACATGGTGGCGGCGGCGGCAACAGGCGGCTCGGTTCGGGTTAGCTCCATGGTGCCCAAGCACGTGGAAAGCATTTCCGCCAAGCTGACCGAAATGGGCGCCATTGTGGAGGAGGGGGACGATTACGTGACCGTGACGGGAACCGACCTTCGCAGAAACATCAATATTTCCACCATTCCCTACCCCGGGTTCCCTACCGATATGCATCCGCAATTCGCTCCTTATTTGTGCGTTGCCGACGGTGTCAGCACCATTTCCGAGGGCATTTGGGAAAATCGCTTCCGCTACGTTGGCGAGCTTCGCAAGATGGGCGCCAACATTGTTGCGGGCGGTGACATGGCAACCTTTATTGGAGGACAGCAATTGATCGGTGCCTCGGTCACCGCCACCGACCTTCGGGCGGGCGCGGCTTTGATCATTGCGGGCTTGATTGCCTCGGGAAAGACCGAGATCTCCGAGGTGAACTGCATCCACCGCGGCTACTGTGACATTGTTGAGAAATTTCAGTCTCTCGGCGCGGATATTTCCGAGGTGGAGCTGTCTTAATTGAAAACAAGTCTGCGGGCTCGGATGAAAATCCGAGCCCGCAGGTTGTAGACAAAAGGCGCGCTAACCGTGAGATTGCACAAATGCGTTAGCCACTTTTCTCTTGCAGAAAAAGGCGCAAGAGAAAAGTTATCAAAAGAGAACGCCGATTAGGGGAATTTCGCCCGTTGCGACGGGCGAGGAGGGCTCCGCGCCCTCCACCGCGCCGCCTTTTGAAAAAGGCGGGCGAAAACTTTTCGTCAAAATGATAGTGCTAACCCCTTTGTCAGCAAGCTGGCGGGCTCGGATTTTCATCCGAGCCCGCGCGTTTTTTATTTTTTCAGCCATTTTTTCAGGTATTGCCCCGTGTAAGAGGCTTCCACCTTGGCGATCTCCTCGGGCGTTCCCTCCGCCAAAAGCGTTCCTCCGCCTTCGCCCCCCTCGGGACCCAGATCAATGATATGATCCGCAGATTTGATTACGTCCAGGTTATGCTCGATCACCAGCACCGTGTTGCCGCTGTCCGCCAACCGCTGCAAAACCTCCAGCAGCTTGGAAACGTCGGCGGAATGAAGCCCCGTTGTAGGCTCATCCAAAATATAGATCGTTCGTCCCGTATCCCGCTTTGCCAGCTCGGTTGCCAGCTTCACGCGCTGTGCTTCGCCCCCCGACAAGGTGGTGGAGGATTGCCCGATCTTCACGTAGCCCAGCCCCACGTCGTAGAGCGTTTGGAGCTTTCTGTGGATGGCGGGAAGACCGTCGAAGAAGGAAAGCCCCTCCTCTACCGTCATTTCCAAAACGTCGGAAATGTTTTTTCCCTTGTAGTGAACGTCCAGTGTGTCGCGATTGTATCGTTTTCCCTTGCAAACGTCGCAGGTAACGTAAACGTCGGGCAGGAAGTGCATTTCAATACACTTCACACCGTCGCCCTCGCAAGCCTCACAGCGTCCCCCCTTCACGTTGAAGGAGAAGCGCCCCGCCTTGAAGCCCTTGCTTTTGGCATCCTTGGTTTGGGCAAAGAGATCGCGGATGTCGGTGAAAAGCCCCGTGTAGGTGGCGGGGTTGGAGCGAGGCGTGCGCCCGATGGGGCTCTGATCAATGGCGATCACCTTGTCCAGATGCTCCACGCCCTCAATGCTCTCAAATTTTCCGGGATAGGTCATGGCGCGGTTGAGCCGCTCCGCCAGCACGGGATAGAGAATTCCGTTGACCAACGAGGACTTGCCCGACCCCGAAACACCCGTAACGCACACCAGCATCCCCAAAGGAATGTCCACGTTCAGATTCTTCAAATTGTTTTGAGCGGCGCCTCTCACCCGAAGGAAATGACCGTTGCCCGCCCGTCTTTTTTCGGGAACGGGAATGCGAAGTCTGCCCGAGAGATAGGCTCCCGTGATAGAATCGGGATCCGCCATCACCTCCTGCGGCGTTCCCGCGGAAACGATCCTTCCGCCGTGGATCCCCGCACCGGGGCCGATGTCGATGAGATAGTCGGCATTTTCCATCGTCTCCTCGTCATGCTCCACTACGATCACGGTGTTCCCCAGATTTCTCAGCTTTTTCAAGGTTGCGATCAGCTTGGAATTGTCGCGTTGGTGGAGACCGATGCTGGGCTCATCCAGGATATACAGCACGCCAACCAGCGAGGAGCCGATCTGAGTTGCCAAGCGAATCCGCTGCGCCTCACCGCCCGAAAGCGTTCCCGATTTGTTCACAAGGGCAAGATAATTCAGCCCCACGCTCACCAAAAAGCCCAGTCGCGCGCGGATCTCCTTGAGAATCTCGGCGGCGATCGCCTGCTCGGTTGCCGTCAGCTTCAGCTGATTCACAAATTCCAGCGCACGCTCTACCGACATCGAGCAGAACTGATGGATGTTCAAGCCGCCAACCGTGACGGCAAGCACAATGGGAGATAACCGTTGCCCCTTACATTCGGGACAGGGTGCGTCCTCCAAAAACTGATCGTAATACTCGTTTCCCCAAGTGGTTGCGCGATTGTGGATCATTGCCACAAGCCCCTCAAACTTCACCCGCTGGTGATGCTCCTCCTTGGCGAACCAACGGTGGATATCATAGATCTCATCCCCCGTTCCGTAGAGCAGCTTTTGATACTGCTCCTCGGTAAATTGTTCAATAGGAGTATCCAGCGTAAATCCCAGCCGCTCGCCCACCGCCGAAAAGAGAGGGCCGTTCCAGCTTTCCTCCTCCAGGGTCTTAAATCCGTTCACCTGAACAGCGCCCTGACTGAGAGACAGCTTTTTATTGGGGATCAGGCGATCCACCGCGATGCGACGCATATCCCCCAGCCCCGCGCAATGGGGGCAAGCGCCGATGGGATTGTTGAAGGAGAACATCCGCGGCTCCAGCTCCCCAAAGGATACGCCATGCTCCTCGCAGGCGTAGGACTGGGAAAACTCCAGCTCTACGGGCTCCCCTTCGCCCTCGCGGGGAGCGGTTTGCACGATCAGGTGACCGTCCGCCACGGCAAGGGCGTTTTCCACCGAATCGGCAAGGCGGGAATCAATCCCCTCCCGCATCACCAAGCGGTCAACAATGATCTCAATATTGTGTTTTTTGTTTTTATCCAGCGTGATCTCCTCGGAAAGATCGTAGAGATTTCCATCCACCCGCACCCGAACGTAGCCCCGCTTTTTGGCATCGGCAAGCACCTTTTCGTGCATTCCCTTTTGCGCGCGCACCACGGGAGCGAGAATCAGAAAGCGGGTTCCCTCCTCCAATTCCAAAATCCGATCAATGATCTGATCGGTGGTTTGCTGGCGAATCTCCTTACCGCAAACGGGACAGTGCGGAATTCCGATGCGGGCGTACAGCAAACGGAGATAATCGTAGATTTCGGTCACTGTTCCAACGGTGGAGCGGGGATTTTTGGAGGTGGTTTTTTGGTCAATGGCGATGGCGGGAGAAAGACCGTCGATGGAATCAATCTCGGGCTTATCCAATTGTCCCAGAAACATTCTCGCATAAGAGGAAAGGGATTCCACAAACCGACGGTGCCCCTCCGCGTAGATGGTGTCGAACGCCAAGGAGGATTTTCCCGAGCCCGAAAGACCCGTTAGCACCACCAATTGATCTCTCGGAATGTCAACGTCGATATTTTTCAGATTATGAACCCGAACGCCTCGGATCTGTATTTTTTTTGGCATATTCTATACCGTCTCCTATTCTAAGCATCAAAATAAGTACGGATCGCTTGGTAGCTCCTACGGCTGAGCCAATTGGTTTCAAACGCCTGCAATCTGCCGTCCTTCAGCAAAAATTCGATCCGAACGCGGAAATAGCGCTTTGCCTCCGCGGTAACGGGGGTACCGTCCTGCTTTGTTAAGCGGATGGAATGCAGCTCCTCTCGGTCAAAAAAGATCGGCTTTTTGTTGTCATCCATTCCCAAAAAGCATCGTCCGTTTTCAACGGTAATCCCGCTTCGGAAAAGATAAAAGAGGTTGACCACGCAAAAAAAGCAGATCAGCGACACCAACGTGGTGAGAATATCTCCATACCATGTTTTGTCAAAGCCGAAATGGTTGGAAAGCCCCGCCAGCACAACGCAGACGGCGCAGGTAACCAGCGTGATCAGAACGGACAAATAATCAACCGTTCGAAATTTCATTTTGCCGTAGTCCACACCCCGCCGCGGCTTCCCTGCGGAAAATTTCCTCACGGGGGGCTTCTTTTTATGTTTTTTCTTCATACCGTTCTATGCTTGGAGAATCAATCCTCCAAATCCTTCCCTTCTCTCAAGCGGCGGATGCGATCCCGCAGATATGCCGCTTGCTCAAATTCCAGCTTAGACGCTGCCGACTTCATTTCCTTGGTGAGCAGCTCGATCATGCGCTCACGCTCGTCGGGCGTCAGCTTGCGCGACGCGCTCTTGGCGCCCTTCTTGCCCTTCTTATCCTCCTTAACGCCAATCTCAATCACGTCCCGAATGCCCTTGATCACGGTTTTTGGAATGATCCCGTTGGCATGATTATAGTCCAACTGAATCTTTCGGCGGCGGGCGGTTTCCAGTATGGCGGCGTTCATGGATCGCGTAACCGTATCGGCGTACATGATCACCTTCCCCTCAGCGTTTCTCGCGGCGCGTCCCACCGTTTGAATCAAGGATCGCTCAGCGCGCAAAAAGCCCTCCTTGTCGGCATCCAGAATGGCAACGAGAGATACCTCGGGAATGTCCAATCCCTCCCGCAACAGATTGATGCCAACCAGCACGTCGAACACGCCCAGGCGCAGATCGCGGATAATTTCCATGCGCTCCATGGTTTCCACGTTGTGGTGAATATACCGAACGCGGATGCCGTTTTTCTCAAAATAGTCGGTGAGATCCTCCGCCATCTTTTTGGTGAGGGTGGTAACCAGCACGCGCTCCCGTTTCTCCGCACGGCGGCGGATTTCGCCCATCAGGTCATCCACCTGCCCTTCGATGGGGCGCACCTCAATCTCGGGATCGGGCAGACCCGTGGGGCGAATAATCTGTTCCACAACAGCCTCGGCGTGCGCCTCCTCGTAGCCTCCCGGAGTGGCGCTCACAAAAACAGCCTGATGAATGCTCTCCTCAAACTCCTCAAAAAACAGCGGACGGTTATCGTAGGCAGAGGGCAAACGGAAGCCATAGTCCACCAAATTCTTCTTTCTGGCGGTGTCTCCCCCGCTCATGCCCCCCACTTGGGGAACGGTGACGTGGGATTCGTCGATAAACATCAGATAGTCGCTTGGAAAATAGTCCAGCAGAGTGAAGGGGGTGGCACCCGCGGGTCTGCCCGACAGAATGCGGGAATAGTTTTCCACACCCGAGCAAAAGCCGATCTCGCGGAGCATTTCCAGATCGTATTTCACACGTTCGCGGATCCTCTGCGCCTCCAGAAGCAGATTTTGCGACTCAAAAAAGGCAACCCGCTCCTCCATTTCCCGCTCAATTTCGGCAAGCGCCTGCTCGCGTTTTTCATCGGAAACGGCATAGTGAGTGGCGGGATAGATGGCGGCATAGGACAGCCTGCGGATCATCTCCCCCGTAACGATATTGATCTCGGTGATACGGTCGATCTCGTCTCCAAAGAACTCCACGCGGATGGCGGTTTCGCTACTGTTGGCGGGAATCACCTCCACCGTGTCGCCGTTGACGCGGAAGCAATCCCGCACCAATTGCATATCGTTGCGGTTATAGCTGTTGGCAACCAGCTTACGAATAAAAATATCACGGCTCATGGGCATTCCCGTTCGAACGGCAAGCACCAGCCCGCTATACTCGGTGGGATCCCCCAAGGAATAAATGCAGGAGACCGACGCAACAATGATCACGTCCCGCCGCTCAAACAGAGCGCTGGTGGCGCTGTGGCGGAGACGGTCGATCTCATCGTTGATCAGGGCGTCCTTCTCAATATACATATCCTTTCCGGGAATATACGCCTCGGGCTGATAATAGTCGTAGTAGGAGACGAAAAACTCCACAGCATTGTTGGGGAAGAATTCCCGCATTTCCGTGCAGACCTGCGCCGCCAGGGTTTTGTTGGGCTCCAGGATCAGGGTGGGACGGTTGAGGTTTGCGATCACGTTTGCCATAGTGAAGGTCTTACCCGACCCCGTAACACCCAAAAGCGTTTGCATTTTTTTGCCCTCAAGGATCCCTTGGGTCAATTGCGCAATGGCGCGGGGCTGATCGCCCGTTGGTTGAAAGTCGCTTTTCAGTTGAAAATCTGCCATGAGCCGTCCTCCCTTCTATACTTCGACATATTATTATACCATAAACAATTTTATATGTAAAGACTTGCGGAAAATTTTCTCCCTCACAGCACCAAAAAAGTGACAGAGAGCCAAAGCCCTCTGCCACCGAGATTCAATTGTTTTTCGCCCGACAGCGTCCTCTCCCACGCAAAATGAGAATCCCCGCCGAGACTGTAATAACAGCCGCAGCTATGCTGACATAGATCCCCCACGGTAGATCCTGTCTCTTATCATTTTCAAATTCACGAAGCTCAAAGGAAAAGTACTCATTGAGAACAATTGTTTCATTCCATTCAAAATGTTTATTACTTCTACGAGGAAGTACGAAAATGAATTGATCTCCTATGTCATAGTACCAAAGGTTCGACTGCGGAAGGTAAAACGCTCCATGATCCATCAGCTCATATTGGGGAGCATTGGGATGTTCCAGGCTCTGCAGAAGCTCTTGATAGGATTTCTTCTCGATCGGAATTGCAATCGAAATACGATCCCTCGATTCCTGCGCGTCAGATTCATATACATCAAACAGAAAGCGATAATCATTATCATATAGAATTATTTTATTAAGCTGAAACGCATCGGAAATCGCTTTAGGGATCCAAACCGATTCAAACTGATCCTCCTCAACATAGCTTAAAAAGGATTCCAACGTATCAAACTCTGTATAACCGTCGGTCGAAATCTTCTTCCCACAAGAGACAAAAGAAAATAACATGCATAAAATCAATAAATACAATAACAATTTTCTCATTTAGTCACCTCACTCCGCCAAACGATAATCCTTGTTTCCGCAAATCAATTGTTTTTCGCCCGACGGCGTTTTGCTCGAAGAATGAGAAGCGTTGTTGGAACTACCGCCACAACCGCAACCGCCGCAATCACGCCAACAGAAATCCATGGATCCCCTTCTTCTTCATACTCTCGTTCGGGAAAGTCAAGGGTCTCAAAAGTAAAATAGTTGTTCAGAGATGCCCATCCGTTCCATTCGATGTCGGGATGAGGCGCTACCGATATCCACGTATTTCCCATGTCATAGTACCAACTTCTATAATATGAACCGTCGCATATAACACCGTCCTCAACAACTCTATAACCTTGCGGATTCGATTCATATATTTCGTCAAAGCTCATCCTCATATTCTTACGCACAGAAACAGATATACCCGGTTTTGGATAAAGATTTTGCTTTTCCGGATCGGTTGTGGTATACTTAAATAAAACAGAATCCTCCAAATTCTGAATTTCAAGGTCAAAACCGTCTTGAGGAATCATGCGGGGAACCAAAATATCCCCATACACATTGGGATCCTCTTGCAAAACAGAGACCAGTTCTTCCACCGTGTCATATGTAACGGGGAAAAAGACTTCCGGCCCATCGGCTTCTATGATTTCCTTTTTGCACGATGTTAAGGAAAGACCGAAACATAAAATCAGAAAATATATCAATGTTTTTTTCATGTTGATCACCTCATTCGTAGTTGTCTTTAACTGCATTTATGCATGCAGAGCACCACCAAAAATCATCAGTCTCCATAAAGCAGCGACCTTTCAGACATGTCTCATGCGAAGCACCAAAATTGTGTACTAATTCGTGTAAAATGGTAATCGTTAGAGCACTCTCGGTATCTCCATTAAAGTTGCTCTGTGAAGTGTAGTCTGTTGTTGCAACAATTTCCTTTCCATTCAAATTTCCCATGCCTAAAATTCCGATATGAGAATCGTTTTGAAAGGTACACAATCTGTATCCAACAATTCTGCAGGTGTAATATGATTCCGATTGAACAAGATCCAACAATCGAGACCCGCTTTTATGATGTGCAAAATAGCAAAAATTATATGCGGCACATTCCTCTGTGCACAAGTCGTTCAAGCCTCCTGAATGGCACTCCGATGACAGATTCAACTCCGGCGCATACGAAATTGATTGAAGATTCAATTGAATATGGAATACCTGCAAAAAAATCGCTGCGGCAGTTTGATAGCATTGACGCATCTGATCTTCTGTAAGCGGAACGGTTGAATCATATAGAATTCGTGCATCATAGCTTAAATGCGCGTGCTGATAGGTTTTATCCACCTGCCAGACATCCTTCAAATCCTCCCGTTCTTCCCGAAGCTCTACGTCTCTGCCGTTTTCAATGATAATACCGTCTCCCGCAGATAGATTGTAATTCGGATACATTCTTGGAGATACTGTGTATCTGCCGTCGGAGGTGGCGGTAAATCTCCATTGCTGACGAGTTCCGCCCGTATAGGCGGTTTGCACGATGCTGGCATTCAAGGCATTGGGCGCGGTTGCATACAAGCCACCGGCAGCAGATTTGATTTTATAGTATCCTTTTTCAACATACTCCAAGCACCACTGTTGGTTTTCGTCACCATCAAAACTCCACAATTCAAAAATCGCTTGATCTTCGTTTGCATCGGCGTTATTATCAATTTGCATATACTTGCCGTATTCACCGTTTCGGAAGAAATAAGTCCCCTCCATGGATGGTTCAATCGTAACAATCCAAACCCAAACGTAGGGAGCCCCCGCATAAGTGATGCGTAGCTTAACC
>SVSC01000030.1 GCA_015064525.1 Oscillospiraceae bacterium | reverse complement strand
CCATTCGCTTGCATTCTTCACTCAATTATTTATCCCCAAATACTTTTTTCTCTCTTTCTTCTGTCCACTTATCTTGACAAGTTTCGGCTAACAAATTAGTACTATTTAACAAACTGTCATTTTGGCAATACGGTTTGTCAATGGTCTGGGGGAGGCGTTTCGCCTCCCCAAAACTGTAGATCCCAAAGCACGCACACCGCGGCAAAAGCCGAGGCGCGGGTTTTTTTGTTATGGAACAGAAGATATCTTGAAAAAAGAGCGAAAAAGGTGCAAAGAAAACAAGGTTGGAGAAGAGTTGGCGGTTTGGTTTATTTGTAATTCACAGCTCCGTGCGCGGAGGTTTTTTTTTCGCGGCATCGGCGCGGTATTGCCCGGGGGTCATGCCAAACTCCTTGCGGAAGCTGCTGAAAAAACGGGTGTAGTTGGTGAAGCCGCATTCCAGGCAGATCTGCTGAATGGGCTTGTTGTTTTGCGTCAGCTCCACCGCAACCCGATGGAGGCGCATTTCGGTGATCTTTTGGGTGAAGGACATTCCGAACATACGGTTCATCACGCGGTTTACCTGACGCGTGCTAACTTTCATGTCGTTGGCGAGATCCTGCACCTTCACGTCGGTCAGGTATTTGTGGCGGAAGAATTCGTCCAGCTTTGATCGACCGTAGCCGTGAAATTCCAGCTCATCGGCGGAAAAAACCCCTTCAACCGAGCTTTTCGTAAGTCGCAGGATCTCCACCAAAATGCAGGAGCATATGGATTGAATATTGGAAACAAAGCCTTGATGCCGCCGATGGATCTCCTCGGCGAGAAGCTCCAAAAGCACCAGAAGTTTGCGGTTATCGTCATGCAGTCGGCGGGTGTTGTTCAGCAAACGAAGGGTTGCGTTGTAGGCGTTCTTGGCGGAGGCAGGGGAAGAATCCGGCGGAGGCTCGGGGGTGAAGCGAAGATTATACTGCGTGGAATCGGGTAGCATTGCGGTGTTGGTTTGGCAGTGGTATTCCAAGGGATGAACCAGAAGCAGATCTTGCGCGGAGGCTTCCCAAATGCGATCGTCGATCAGCTGATTGCAGGCGCCCGTGGCAATATAGCGGATTTCAAAATCGTGGTGATTGTGGGGCGGCGAAATACATTCCGCGTTGGTCACAAATAAATTCTCATTGATAAAAAAGACGGCATTGAGGTTGCCTGCGCGAACGGGAATCTCCAAAGAAAAGGGATTATCAAACAGCGACATGACGTACTCCTTTCACAATCTATGATTGTCTGTTCTCATTATAGCGGACGTTTTTGAATAAATCAAGTCCGAAATGTTTAATTATCTAAATTTCGGACACAATTGCAAAAATGATGTCCGAATATGCGATTGCTTTTCGGCTCTCCGATTGATATAATAAAGCCATCCTATTTGTTTTCGACAACTTCGTTAAATTGACAATAATTAAATTGTGCATTTATGCCAATTGGTGGAAGGAGAGTAAAAAATTACCATGAGACCAAGCAGAGTTTTGAAAATTATGCGTGAGGGAGGCGTTGCGATCAGCACCAAATGCAATTTTTCCGACCCCAGAGAGGCGGAGATCGCCGCTGCGTGCGGATTTGATTGTATTTGGATCGATCTGGAGCACGTTCCCGCAAGCATTACCACCGTGGGAGACTTCGTTCGGGCTGCAAAGAATTTTGATTGCGACGTGCTAACCCGTGTGAGCCGCGGCTCCTACAGCGATATCATTCGCCCTCTGGAGGCGGACAGCACCGGCGTGATGATCCCGCACCTGATGAGCCTGGAGGACGCGAAAAAGGTTGTTTACTACTCCAAGTTCTATCCCATTGGCAGGCGTCCCGTAGACGGCGGCAACAGCGACGCGGGCTATGTTTGCCAGGATATGGATGCCTACATCAAGCAAGCCAACGAGGAGCGGTTTGTGATCGTGCAGATCGAGGATCCCGAGCCGATGGAGGAATTGGAGGAGATCTGCGCCCTGCCCGGCATCGACATGATTTTCTTCGGCCCCGCCGATTATAGCCAGGGCATTGGAAAGCCTTTCCAATTTAACTGTCCCGAAATCGCGGAGGCACGCCGTCGCATTGCCGAAACCGCGCGCCGTCACGGAAAGTTTGCGGGAACGGTTGGCGGAGTTGGAAACTTTGCGGAGCTGATCTCCTTGGGTTATCAGTTTGTGAACGTTGGAGCAGACGTGGTTGCTCTGCAGGAGTATTTCTCCAAAACAGCCAATCAGCTCAAAGAAATTCGCGAAACCGCGCGCGGTTGACCTATGAAATTTTCAGATGAAAGGAGAATACGAATGAAAAGAATCGGATGTATCGTTCTTGCCCTGCTGCTTCTTTTGAGCGGAGCATTGCTCACATCCTGCGGCGACAATCCCGACCCAAACGCTCTCCTGTCTAACCCGACGCAAACCCAGGAGGAGGCGCGGGATAAATACGCCGCCTACGGATTTGCGGATGTGGATCTGGAAAACAGACCCTACTGTCTGCTCACGCTGTCGGGCTACAATGACTCAAACTATTTTGTGGTTTCCGATGAGAGCGGAACCGTTCTGGGGGACGTTGCCTTCCGCAGAACACAGTATGTGAATGACAAGTACAACTGCGATCTGATGTACTGGGAGGGCAATCCCGAAATGCTGATCAACGAGTGCATCAGCGGCGGAACCCATGATTTCGATCTGGTGTATCCGCATCCCACCTCCAAGATCGTGAACATGATGATCTCGGGCTACTTCAACAATTTGTTAGCCTGCGACACCCTGCGCTTGGGAGAGCCTTGGTGGAATCAAAGCCAGGTTACCAACTATAGCGTGAATAACAAGCTCTATTTGGCGGTATCGGATTATTCCATTACCGGTCAGGGCTTTGCCGCCATGCTTTATAACAAGGCGCTGTTTGAGAGTGGCAATTTTGATTTGGAGCTCTATGAAACCGTAAAAAACGGAAACTGGACGATGGAACTGCTCCACACTCTTGTTAAGGAGTACGGCGGCGATACCAACGGCGACAGTGAGATCAATGAGAAGGATACCTTTGGTCTTGCGTTCCAGGGCGGCTACGCCGGCAGATTTATGTATGCCATGGATCAGTTTATCTTCGACTACAGCGGCGAGCAGATCACGCTGGCGCTGAAGCAGGAGAGCATCAACGCCATCGCGCAAAAGCTTTATACCCTGCTGTGGGAAAGCGACCAAAGAGTTTTCGTGGAGGCTTGCACCAATGCCGGATGGCCTACCTCCAATCTTTGGAAGATCTTCTCGGAGGATCGCGCGCTGTTTATGACCTACGACGTTGGCGGTATGTTCCCGCTGCTCTCCTCGCTTGAGGATAAGCCGGGCTACCTGCCCATACCCAAACGGGATGCCGCGCAAGCCGATTACCTTGTGATCTGTGCCTCGGGCTTCCTGGCAATTCCCGCCTGCGCCGAAAGCGCTGAAAACAGCGGATTGGTGCTGGATGCGCTTTCCTATGTGAGCTACGTGGATATGCGTCCCGCCTTCTTTGAAAACATCTTGGGCGGGAAAATGGCAGAGCATCCCGAGGATTTCGAAATGCTCAACTTCCTGCACTCCAAAAAGGTCTTTGACCTGGGCTTTACCATGGATGACGGCAACTACTGCAGAAACCTTCTGCAAAACCTGGTGGTAGACGGTAAAAACGTGAACACCTCCAGCTATTGGAGACAGAACGCTTCGTTTATGAATGCGGTGGTTTCCAAGCTTCAGAGCTTCCCTCAATGAAATCCGGCAGACTGAACTGCTGTGAATAAAAAATGAAAAAGGAGAAAAATCATGAAAAAAAGAATCTTAACGGCGATCCTTTCCGCAATCTTGCTCACAACCTCCATGCTTTTGGCGGCATTCCCCGCTTCGGCTGAGGAAACCGTTTCCAAATGGGATGGAAACTACCCCATCGTTGATTTGAACGCTGCCTTCAGCGGCGGAACCGGAACCGCAACCGACCCCTATCTCTTGTCCTCTGCCGCAGATCTGGCTCAAATGGCGGCAAACGTGAATGCCTTTGATAAGGATGGCAACTATGTTGGCACCAACTATGAGGGCATATCCTTCAAGCTCACCGTGGATATCGACCTGGATAACAAGCTCTGGACTCCCATCGGCGGCGGAAATGCCACCAACGGCGAGCCTCTGAACTTCTTCAGCGGTCATTTCGATGGAAACTTCCACACCGTTTCCAATTTGAACGTGAAGCCCGAGGCGCAAAAGGACGTTCACGTTGGCTTCTTTGGCTACATTTTGAGAAAGACCGGTGTTGTTGGAATTGCGAACTTCGGTATTGAAAGCGGCACCGTGACCGGCTCCACTCGCGTGGGCGGTATGGCAGGCCGTCTCAAGGGCACCATGACCATTGACAACTGCTACAGCAAGGCAAACATTGTGGTGGACAGCACCGCGAATCCCCTCACCGGTTGGTCCGCGGCTGCGGGCTTTGTTGGTCAGGCGGACGGAACCATCAACTTCCTGGATTGCTACAACGCGGGGAACGTGACCATTACCTACGTTTCCGCCACCACCGCTGCCATTGGCGGCTTCGTTGGCTACACCACCACAGGCTCGGGTCCCTCCTTCAGCGGATGCTGGAATCTGGGCAACGTGGATGTGGTTGCGGTTTCCGAGGGCGCATCCGCCGAGGTTGGCGGCTTTGCAGGCTACCTGAAGGTGGGCAGCAACGTGATCGGATGCTACAACGTTGGTGAAGTCAAGACCACTGTTTATAAGGGCGGATATGCCGGAACCTTTATGGGTCAGCAGGGCGCTGCCTCCACCTTCGTTGACAACTGCCACGCAACCGCTTCGCTCGTTGCGGAAGGACTTGCTGCCGATCGCTTCATTGGCGGTGCCGATGTGGCAACCTCCACTCCCGCCGGCGGAACCAACTCCATTATCGCAAAAGAGGCTGCTGTTCTGCCTCAGCCCAACCCCGACTATGATTTCATCTATCTCCCCGATAGTATGCTGCCCGCACCTCCCGCAACCGAGCCTCCCGCAACCGACGAGCAGACTCCCGAGGTAACTCCCGAAGTAACCCCCGCTCCCACGCAGGAAGCAACCAAGGCACCCACGCAAGCTGCCACAACCGAGAAGGCGCCGAGCGCAACCACCGCAAATAACGCAACACAGGAACCCACAACCGAAAAGAAGGGCTGCGGCGCGGCTGTTAGCGGCGTGCTGCTGATTCTTGTGTCCTGCGTTGGAGCCGCTTGGATTGTTGGAAAAAAGAATGAAGACTAAAAAAGCAAATAAGTGGATACTCTTTCTGCTCACGGGAGCCCTTTTAGCGGCTCCCGGATGCGGAGAAAAGGACACTCAACAAGGAGAGAATACCGTGAATACCGAACCTCAAACGCAAGCGTCAACCGAAACAGAGCAGCCCTTCACCTATCCCAACACCAACCTTTCCAATTTGGAGGTAGAGGTGCTGGATCAGGGGGTGGTTTTCCGCGAGGCATCCCAATCCTTTGCGTACTGCGCATGGCCCACCGTGGCGCTCACCGATCAGGGAGAGGCAATTGTAACCTTCTCCGGTCAGCGGGCGGGGCATATTGATCCCTTTGGCGCCACTCTTCTGTGCCGCGCATCGTTAACGGATCTGAAGTTCTCCGCACCTGTGGTGATCAATGATACCAAATTGGATGACCGCGATTCCGGCATCCTCTATTTGGGCAACGGCAGAATGCTGGCAACCTTTTTCACGCACTCTGCGGAGTACTATGAAACCGACAAGCGCAATAGCATTCTCAACGGTGTTCGCAATAAGCTGGATTACCGCAAGGTGCAGCAGGCTCTGGAGGGCTACGCGAGCCTTACCGACGAGGAGCGCGAGGGCGGATCCTATTATTTGATCAGCAATGACTACGGAGCAACCTGGTCGGCGCCCAAGAAGATCAATATTACCTCTCCCCACGGCCCCGCGTTGCTTGCGAACGGGGATCTGATTTGGGTGGGCAAGGGACACTACAGCTCGGATTCTCCCAGCATGGTGGCGTATATCAGCCGCGACAGCGGAGAAACCTGGCGCAGAATCGGCATTTTGTCGATTCCCGAAGGTCTCGTCAGCGGTAACATCGCGGAGGCGCACACCGTTGAAATGCCCGATGGCACTTTGCTTTGCGCCGCTCGCGGACAGAGCTTAGATCCCAACGTTTGGGGAAGCGACCTGAGCGTGTTTTTCTATCGCTCCACCGACGGAGGCAAAACCTGGTCCGATCCTGTTTGGTCGGGATTTGAGGGAGCGCCCCCGTACCTCACGCTCACCAAGGAAGGTCTTTTGGTTTGCAGCATCGGTATCCGCAACCGTCCCGGTGTTGGCGTTGCGATTCACGTAAGCAGCGACGGCGGCTATACCTGGACGGAAAAAGAGTATATCGCTCTTTCCTCCTCCTTCATCGACGATCCCTCCAAGAACGTTTCGGTGATCGACGTTGGCTATCCTGCCACCGTTCTTTTGGAGGATGGCAGCTTCCTCACCGTGTTCTACACCCCCGTTGGCTCCGATAACGTCCCCTCCATTGTGTACGTGAAGTGGAGGATGAAGCTTTAATCAAAAACAGAACGCCCCGAATGCGGCAACGCATTCGGGGTATTCTTTCTTATGCTCAAAGCATCAAATCTTTCCCGCAATGGCGAGGCGAAGGTCGGAGAGGATGCGCTTTTCCAGTCTGGAGATGTAGGATTGGGAAATGCCGAGGCGGTCTGCCACCTCCTTTTGCGTCAGCTCCGCGCCGCCGCAGAGCCCGTAGCGCAGCTCGATCAGCTCCCGCTCCCGCGGCTCCAGCGCGGCAACGGCGGAGCGAACGGTATCCCGTTCCTCTCGTTGCTCCAGGGCATAGGTAACGGTGTCCTCCTCGTTGCCCAAAACGTCCGAAAGGAGTAGCTCGTTGCCGTCCCAATCCACGTTCAAGGGCTCATCCAAGGAAACCTCGCAGCGGTGTCCGCTTCGCTTGCGAACGTACATGAGGATTTCATTTTCGATACAGCGCGAGGCGTAGGTTGCCAGCTTAATGCTTTTATCGGCCCGAAAGGTGTTAATCGCTTTGATCAGCCCCAGCGTGCCGATGGAGATCAGATCCTCAATGCCGGTTCCCGTGTTTTCAAAGCGCTTGGCAATGTAGACCACCAGCCGCAGGTTATGCTCAATGAGAATATCCTTGGCGCGGGGCTCATCAATCCGATCCAGCCAGTAGCTCTCCTGTTCCCGATCCAAGGGAGGAGGAAGCGCGTCGGGGCCGTTGATATAGAAGATGCCTCTTTTGGAGAAGCGAAGCAGAAGACGTTGAAAAAAACGAAGGATGGGGGATGTTCCTTGCATAATGGCTCCTTTCTTTGATCAGGCGGGGGGACAAAGGGCGTCGAAGCCCTCCACGCGGTCGCCCAGGGATGTGAATGCGATGAGATAGTCGGCGGCTTGGCAGGTTTTGCCGTCGGATACGGTGAGGGAATCGGGCAGAACGGCGCGGAGAACGCCGTCTCCCGCGGCGGTTTTGATGGGGATGAGACGCAAACGGCAGGCGAGGGCGTGATCGGTGGGATAGGCGTCGTCCAGCAGGGCGTTCGGAAGCTGCTGCTTCAGGCGGTCGCGGTCGGCAACGATCACGCCTCTGCCGCTGACGGGATCTCTGAGCAGATTGCCCGAATCCACAAGGGCGCGGAGGGTAATGGGCTTGCCGAGGAGAACCGCCTCCACCGTAAGCTGCTTTGCCTTGCCCCCTCTGCCCAGCAGCCTTCCGCCGCGCAGGGTGAAAAAGCCGGACAGAGGGGCTAAGATCGCCAGGATCCAAACCGTTAGTCCCTCGCCGCCCATCGACTCCATGGGGAGCTTGAGGCGATTGAGCCAAGAGAACAGCAGGGTCATGGTTCCGCCGAGAAACGCCGAGATGAGAAGCTGGGCTCCAAGGACGCGGAGAAATCGACCAACGCCGTTGCCCCGCCGCCAAAACACCAGCCAACAGCAAAGAGAGATCACGGCAAGGTCGGTTGCCAGCGCCTGCGCGGGAGAGAGCCCCCAAAGCAAGGAGAGGCAGGCGTAGAGTCCGCCGATGCCCGCCCCCAGGAGCAACCGCAGACGTCGGGGCTTTTGGTGAAGCAGGGCAGAGGTGAGAGCAAGGCAAAGAAAGTCCATCCCCGCGTTCACAATGAAATAAAGATCAATGTAAACCTCCTGTACCATTTCCGTCCTCCCAAAGCGCTGAATTTGCCCGTTACAGCATTATTATACTCTGTTGGAGGGGCTGATTTTGTCGCAATGGGGAGGTGAGGAAAAAAATTTTTTTTCGTAGTCCTTTACTTTTTTGCAAAAATGTGATATGATATAATGGATGTAGTGTTGTTCAAGCAAAGACGAGAAAAGGAGAAAAAAGAATGTCTCATTTAACAAATTTTCGCGCGGCGCTGATCCGCGCGGGCTTTGATGCCGCCATCGTTTCCGATTCCATTAACCAGCGCTATCTTTCGGGCTTTGATTTTGAGGACGGTTTGGTGCTGGTTACCGCCCAATCGGCGCACCTGCTCACCGATTTTCGCTATCTGGAGGCGGCAAAAAAGGAATGCTCTGCGGAATTGCAGGTGCAAACGCCCGAGCAGGGGCATCTTGCCTGCATTCGCGGAATTCTGGAGGAGGAAAAGCTGACCCGCGTTGCCGTTGAGGAGGGAAGCCTTTCCCTTGGCGATTACCGCCGCTTTTGCGAGAAGCTCCCCAATTGCAAATTGGAGGGCGGCGCCACCGCCGTTCTGGAGGAGCTTCGTCGCTTCAAGGACGATGCCGAGCTGGATGCCATGGCGCGGGCGCAAGCGGTTACCGATGCGGCGTTTGCCCATATCGTCAAGTTCATTCAGCCCAATATGACCGAGATCGAGGTTGCCCTGGAGCTGGAATTCTTTATGCGGAGAAACGGCGCCGAGGGGCTTGCCTTCAACACCATCGCGGTGTCGGGAAGCGCGTCGGCTCTCCCCCACGGCGTTCCTCGCCGTACCCGATTGGAAAAGGGCTTTCTCACCATGGATTTCGGCGCCCGCGTGGATGGCTACTGCTCGGATATGACCAGAACCGTGGTGCTGGGGCAGGCCGATGCCGAAATGAAAAAGCTCTACAGCACGGTGCTGACCGCTCAGCGCGCCGCGCTGGAGGCGGCTTGTGAGGGGGCTTTTTGCAGGGGGCTTGACAAAATCGCCCGCGATATCATCGACGGAAACGGCTTTGCCGGCACCTTTGGTCATTCGCTGGGACACGGCGTTGGTCTGTTCATTCACGAAAGCCCAAGACTTTCCCAAAGAGCGGGAGAGGACGAGCGGCTGGCGCGCGGAAACGTGGTCACCTTTGAGCCCGGAATCTATCTGGAGGGAAAGTACGGTTGCCGCATTGAGGATATGGGCGCCATCCGCCCCGACGGTAGCTTTATCAACTTCACCAAGAGCCCCAAGGAGCTTATCGAGCTGTTCTGAGGAAAGGAGACATCATGCTGAATTTTGTAACCGTATTGCTTTCGGATGCGTCCCCCACCGTGGTGCGTCTTTATAACCTGGTGGATTATTTTTCCATGAAGGCGCCACTCGGCTCCGCCGCGTGGTATCTTGTTTATCTGGTGGGCGCGCTGGCTTGCGTTGTCGTTCCCTATTTATTGGGAAGCATCAATCCCGCCATCCTGATTTCCAAGACCATATACCATGAGGACATCCGCAATTTCGGAAGCGGAAACGCGGGAACCACCAATATGCTCCGCACCTATGGCAAAAAGGCGGCGCTGGCAACCTTTCTTTTAGATCTTGCCAAGGCGGCGCTGGCTTGCTTTTTCGGCTTGCTGGTTTGGGAAATGAACGGACTGGGACTTGCGGGCTTTTTTGTGGTGTTCGGGCATATGTATCCCATTTTTGAAAAATTCAAGGGAGGGAAGGGAGTTGCCTGCCTCACGGTGGTGGCGCTGATCACCTCGATCTTCACCAACAACTGGATCGTTCCCTTCGTTCCCTTCACCTTTCTGTTTTTGCTGTTTGCCTTTGTGATGGTGGTGGTTGCCACCCGCTACGTTTCCATGGCATCGGTGATCTGCGCCCTGATCTATCCCGTTCTGTTGCATTCGCTGTCGGGCCCCAATGCGGGCATTTGCGTTGCCATGGCGGTGCTTTCCGCCTGCTTTGTGGTATATAAGCACAAGGAAAATCTCAAGCGGATCTACGAGCGCCGTGAGTCGCAGATCAGCTTCCGCAAAACCGATAAGCGCGCCGTGGAGAAGCCCTCGGGCGAGGAGGAGCAGTCGTGAATCGCGAGCCGATCCGTATGGCGGAGCTGATTCTGCTTGCCGCCCGCCGCAGGGCGCTGAAAAAGGCGATCTTCTCCAAGCCCGACCAAAGGGAGCAGCTGAAAACCGTGGTCACGCTCCGCGCCGTTGGCGGACGGGAGGTGCTGCAGGCAGAGTGCTTCACCGCCGACAATAAGGCGATCCACAAAAATCTTACCGTTGAGGAGGCAACCGATGCGCTGGCGCTTTTGGCGTCCTCCCACGGGCAGGTGAATTTGTTGACTACCGCGGGGGATTGCGAGCTGCGTCGCTCCAAAAACGGCGAGCGCTTCACCCTGCTGGGAGACGAAAAGCTGGAAAGACGGTTGCGCGCCGACGCCGTGGAGGCGCTGTCCGTGGAGGGCAACGACCGCGGAAAGCAACGGATTCTTTCGGGCAACGAGCCGTTTCTCAGGCATCTTGGCGTAAGTGATCAAAACGGCAGGATCCACGATAAAAAACAGGCGAAGTTCCGTCAGATCAACCGTTTTCTGGAAATGATCCGCGACTGCCTGCCGTCGCTTCCCGCCGAGGGGGTTCTTCGGATCTGCGACCTTTGCTGCGGCAAGAGCTACCTTTCCTTCGCCGCCTACCATTATTTTGTCAACGTGCTTGGCAGAGAGGTGCGTATGACAGGCGTGGATCTCAAGCCCGACGTGGTGGAGCATTGCAACACCGTTGCCAAGGAGCTTGGTTTTTTAGGCTTGGAATTTCTCTGCGGCGACGTTTCCCAATACGACGCGGGTGGAAGAGTACATTTGGTGATCTCCCTCCACGCTTGCGATATTGCCACTGATCTGGTGCTGGAGCGGGCGGTGCGTTGGGGCGCCGATGTGATTCTCTCCACTCCCTGCTGTCACCATGAGCTGAACCATAAGATCAATTGCGCGCCTCTGCGGCTGGTCACCGACCACTCCATGCTGCGGCAGAAGCTGTGCGACGCGGTTACCGACGCTCTGCGTCTGAAATTTCTGGAGTCCCGCGGCTACGCCGTGTCGGCTTTGGAGCTGATTGATCCCGACGAAACTCCGAAAAACATCATGCTTCGCGGCTTGCGCCGTCCCGACTTTGATCCCGACTCGCCTGCCGCCCGCCGCGCGCTGGAGGAATACCTCTCCGCTCGGGAATTTTTCACAGGAGGTACATCCGATGTGCAAGAAATTCTTCACCCGTCTGTTCGGGGGTAAAAGAAACCCCAACAGCGTAGCCTACCGCAGAGAAATGGCGCAAAAGATCGCGGGTCACTCGGTTCGCTACGTTACCGAGCGGATCAACGACGTGGACGAGGTGATCGGCAGAAAGGGAAGCGTGGACGTTCGCAACGGCGAATTCATTGTGTTTGCTTCCTCCGAGGTGATCCTCCGCTGTGACGTGGATCAGCTGGAGGCGTGGGAGCTGCTTTCCAAGGACGGTGTGGTGGTCACAGCTCCCGATAAGGAGCATGGCGGCGTTACCCGCACGATCATCGTCTACTACGTTTACTATCGGTGAGACCATAAACAAAGCGGGAGGCGAATGCCTCCCGCAGGTTATGAAATGAATATATCAGGTCGCGTGTTCTACCGCGCGTTTCTTGTGAAGGTGTAGCCCCCCAGTTGCATGGTCAGAACGCCGTTTTCGTTGATGAACACGCTGAAGTCATGACGGTTTACATAGATGTCGGCTCCATTGGAAAACACGTGCGTGAATCTTCCTCGCTTGGTTTGCGTGAGGCAATCGTAGGCGCCGCTGAACGTGGTGGTGGGAATGACGCTTCTCTTGGATGCCCCGTTTCTCAGCTCCTGAATGTTGGTGCCCGTCACAACCGCAACGTAGTCATTATAGCTACCGATTTGGACGTACTGATCCCCGCAAACCCAGGTGCCCCAAAGATCGTCGATCGTAATGCCTCGCGTTGGATCATCCTTTGTCAGCTCGTTCATATATTCCGTGTACATGGGGGTGAACTGCGCCTTTGCCTCTCGGAAGGTGTCGTAGTTTTTCACATACTCCCGCTGGGCATCCGTCAGGTTGCCATAAGCCTCCTCCACGCGGGCGATCGTGTCCTTGTCATCCAAGGTCACCTCTCCGATCGAGTCGATCAAATGAACGATTGGGGCGGCGGCAGCCTTGTTTTTTTGGTTGACGTGAATGGTGTCCGCCAGCAGGGAAAGCCCCTTGCCCATCAAAATCAGAACGCCGATGGCGGCAATCGCGCCGAGAATGAACAGCCGGAAGCGAGCGTGCGCCTTGTTGTTGGCAACGGCTTCCTCCTCCAATTGATTTTCGTATTCAATCTCCTCTCGGGTGGCTTTTTCAAGGATCTTCTGCAGCCACGCTCCGTTGATCTCCCGAACGGCGAGCTTGCCCTCAGCGATCCTTTGCGCGAGAGCGGGGTAGGCATTCAGGCGAGTGAGGATCTCGGCGAGCTTTTCACGGGCAAAATCTGATTGAACCGATTCCATAACGTCGGCTTTGCGGGTGTCGCCGTACTCATAAAGGGTGTAGAGACGCTTGCAGTTCACGCCCAGCTTGAATTCGCAGATATTGCCTGCCTCATCAAAATAGGATATTAACAAGCGGTAGGCGCTTGCTTTTTTCAGGCGGGGCATCGAAACCGAACCGACGCCAACAGTTTCCAGCCCGGTTTGCCCGAAGCCAAAGCCGGTGACAAGCTTTTTTTCATAAGACAGCTCCGGCACGTCGTTAACGATCTGCGCGTTGATAAAGCTTTCGTAGGGGCAAAGAAACTGAACGTTGCCGCCGTAATAAAATCCAAAAAAACATTTCGTGGGGGTTTTCAAAGAAGCACCCCGCCATATCCCCTTGCAAGAGGATCGTTTTATTTGCGCCGATCGTACTCAACAAAGTGTACATTTTCTCCTTGCGTTCCTGAAAGATCTCATCGCTGTTCCGAATCTTTCTTTTTCTGTGATCGGTATAGCCGTGGTCCAGATCCGCCTCAAGGATTCTCATGGGTATATTGGAATGATGGACGTAGCGGTGCTTGTTTTTTCGGGCAGGCAGCTTTTCGGTGCTTTCAATTTTTTCAATTTCGTCGTCCATCAGATAATCGAAGGATACGTTGAACAGCTTGGCAAGCTGCTTGATCTTTGTGATCTCCGGTGTTGCCGCGCCGGATTCCCATTTGTAAACGGTTTGACGGGAGACGTCAATTTTCTCCGCCAGATCCTCCTGAGACATGCCTTCTCTTTTTCTGAGAAACAAAATTTTTGCATTTAACTTCATGCTGTTCTCCTTTGTTGTTTTTGATACCATCATTCTAACATCCTTTTGCCGATTTTGCTACCAACCGCAGAGTAGAATTATGCAAACCGTGGGTTTACATTGGGCAAAAAAAGAAAAAAAACAATGAAAAATGTGACCGACCTTGATTCGCGGGACAATGAATTCGATTCACCCGTTGCTTCATTGTATCACAGTTTTGCGGGGAATGCAAGCAATTTGCTTTTTTTGTGGTGTCATGCGGTGTAAATATTAGGTTATCATTGCGGCGAAGAAATGTAAAGGCACAGGGTTTACATGGCTTTGTCTTCGTATTCCAAAAAATGAAAAGAGGCTGACTATGAAAAAATTGTTTCGGTACCTGAGGCCATACAGCGGATACGCCGTGATCTCTCCCCTTCTGATGATCGGAGAGGTAACGGCGGATCTCTGTTTGCCCTTCCTGATGTCGTATATCGTGGACTACGGAATTCTGGAAACCGGACTTTCCGACATTGCTGGAAGCGGCTTTGCAGAATGGTTCATGCGCTTGATCTGGGGAGGGGGCTACACCCAACTGCATATTGTTGGCACCTTTGGGGTGCTGATGCTGTTGATCACGCTGGTGGGAGGCGTTTTCGGAACCCTCTGCGCCTACACTGCCGCAAAGGCAGCCCAAGGCTTTGGCAACGATCTGCGGCGGGATGCCTACTCCCGCGTGATGTCCCTCTCCATTGAGCAAACCGACCGCTTTACCACGGGCTCGCTGGTCACTCGCATGACCAACGATATTGCCATGATCGTGGACTTTATCGAAATGCTGCTGCGGATGTTCGTGCGTTCCCCCATGTTCTTTGTTGGCGGAACCGTGATGCTGCTGCTCTTGGAGGTGCGCTTCGGTGTTGTTCTGCTATGCTCGCTGCCCGTCCTCCTGCTTTCTCTGGCGCTGGTGCTGAGGCGCGCCATTCCCATGTACGCCGTTGTGCAGAAGCGATTGGATCGCGTGAACACGGTGGTGCAGGAGAACGTGACCGGCGCCCGCGTGGTGAAGGCGTACGTTTGCGAGGACTACGAATCGGGTCGGTTTGAGGCGGCGAACGGAGCGCTGCGAGACGTCAACTACCGTGTTCTGCGGCTGATGGCGGTGATCCCTCCCGTGCTGACCGTGGTGCAGAATCTTTCGGTGATCGCCGTGATCCTCATTGGCGGCAACCGCGTGGCAAGCGGCATCGACGGCATGACGGTGGGAACCGTGATGGCGGCGGTGACCTACGTAACGCAGGTGGTCTCCTCAATTATGATGGTAACCATGATGTTCCAGTCGATCTCCCGCGCGGCGGCATCCGCCAAGCGGGTAACCGAGGTGCTGGAAACGCATCCCGTGATCCTTGGAGGCAAGGAGAACGCTCCCGTGGCACCCGTGGCAATTTCCATGCGCGGCGTTGGCTTCCGCTATCCCGGCACCAACGGCGATCCGATTCTGCGGGACGTTTCGCTGGAGGTAAAAAAGGGAGAAACATTGGCGATCATCGGCGCCACGGGCTGCGGAAAAACCACCCTTGTGAATCTGATCCCACGCTTCTACGATGCCACCGAGGGGAGTATCCTCATCGACGGTGTGAATATCCGTGACTACGATCTTGGGACGTTGCGGAAAAAGATCGGCTACGTGATGCAAAAGAGCCGCCTGTTTTCGGATACGGTGGCGAATAATCTTCGCTGGGGCGACCCCAATGCCAACAGCGAGCAGCTTCGCCATGCCGCCGAGGTGGCGCAGGCGCACGAGTTCATTTCCCGTATGCCCGATGGCTATGACAACTACGTTGCCGAAAAGGGCGCATCTCTTTCGGGCGGACAGAAGCAGAGGCTTTCCATTGCCCGCGCGCTGGTTCGCCGTCCCGAAATCCTGATTCTGGATGACTCCACCTCGGCGTTGGATCTTGCAACCGAGTCTAAGCTGCGGCGCGCCCTCCGCGAAGCCCTGCGGGAAACCACCGTGATTCTGATCGCCCAGCGGATTGCCAGCGTGAAGGAGGCGGATCGCATTGCCGTGATGGAAAACGGAACGGTGATTGCCTGCGCGCCTCATGAGGAATTGATGAAGACCTGTCCCACCTACGTTGAGATCTGCAATTCTCAGCTGCGGGCGGGAGAGGAGAAGGGAGGCGCCGCAGTATGAACCGTCAATCTCAAGGAGGCGGAGGCTCCAATCCTCCCGTCATCGGCTTTGGCCCGGGCGGACAGCGCAGAGGCCCCGGCGGCCCCATGGGCGCCCGCTTGAACGCGGAAAAGCCCAAGCACGCGGCGCGCACCGTAAAGAGATTGCTTTCCTACATTGGAAGAAGCAGGTGGCTCTTGGCGGCGCTTCTCTGCATCATGGTCACGGTCACGGTTGCGGAATTAACGGGCCCCTACTTCCAAGCGGAGGCAATTGACGCCTTTTACATCGACGAGGCAACCGGCGCGCTCCGCGTGGAGCTTTCCTCGCTGAAGCGGTCGCTGATCGCCATGGGGTGTATGTTTGCCTTGGCGGCGGTGCTGTCCTTCGTGCAGACCCTGCTGGCGGCAAGGCTCTCTCAGCAAACCGTTTACACCATGCGAAACGATCTGTTCCGTAAGATCTCAAAGCTACCCATTCAGTACACCGATACCCACAATCACGGCGACCTGATGTCCCGCATGACCAACG
Source organism: Oscillospiraceae bacterium (assembly GCA_015064525.1). Taxonomy (GTDB): domain Bacteria; phylum Bacillota; class Clostridia; order Oscillospirales; family CAG-272; genus UMGS1865. Next base: position 3,647 of record SVSC01000030.1, on the reverse strand, counting down.
ACGTGGAGAACGTTTCCAACGCCGTTTCCCAGTCGGTTACCACCCTATGCTCCTGCCTGCTCACCATTGTGGGCGCTTTGTCCATGATGCTCTACTACAGCTGGCAGATGACCCTGATCGCTCTGCTCACCATACCGCTTTCTATCACCGTCACCTCCAAGCTGGCAAGGTTTATGCGAAAATATTTTGTGGCGCAGCAGAAGCTGCTGGGCTCGCTGAACGGTCAGGTGGAGGAAACGGTCACCGCCTATCCCACTGTGGTTTCCTACGGCAAGGAGGCGGACGCCGTCGCCCGCTTCGGGGCAACCTCGGAGCAGCTGCGCGATTGCGCCGTAAAGGCAAAGGTTTGGGGCTCGGTGATGGGGCCGATCATGAATTTTCTCGGCAACCTGCAGTACGTGCTGATCGCCGCCACGGGAGGCTGGATGGTCTACGCCCGTGTGGGCGGCATCACCGTGGGCAGTATCCAAGCAATGCTTCAGTATTCCAAAAATTTCACCCGACCCATCAATCAGGTGGCGAATCAGTATTCAAGCATTCTCACGGCGCTTGCGGGAGCCGAGCGGATCTTTGAGATCATGGACAGCCCCTCCGAGATCGACGAGGGAAGAAGAACGGTCAACGTGGAGGAGCTGCGGGGGCACGTGGAATTCAAAAACCTGCAGTTTGGCTACGTTCCCGAAAAGCGCGTGCTTCAGGGGCTGGAGCTAACGGTTGCTCCCGGGCAGAAGATCGCCATTGTTGGCGCCACGGGCTCGGGTAAGACCACGGTGGTGAATTTGCTGACGAGATTTTACGAAGTCGATGGCGGTGAGATCACGGTGGACGGCATCAACGTCACAGAGCTGCCCAAATCCACCCTGCGTCGCGCCATTGCCATCGTTTTGCAGGATACCGTTCTTTTTTCGGATACCATTCGCAACAATATTTGCTACGGTCACCCCGATGCCACCCACGAGCAGGTGGTGGCGGCGGCGGAGGCTGCGGGCGCGCGAAAATTCATTGAGCGACTGCCCGATGGCTATGAAACGGTGCTGGCGGAATCGGGCTCCAACCTGTCCCAGGGGCAGCGCCAGCTTCTTGCCATTGCCCGCGCGGTGCTTGCCGATCCCAAAATCCTGATTCTGGACGAAGCCACCTCCAACGTGGACACCAGAACCGAAATGCGGATTCAGCGTGCAATGCAAAGGCTGATGGAGAATCGCACCTCTCTCATCATCGCCCACCGTCTCTCCACCATCCGCGATTCGGATCGGATCGTGGTTATCCGCGACGGACGCGTGGCGGAAAGCGGTAAGCACGAGGAGCTGTTGGCGCTGAACGGCGAATATGCCAAGCTTTACAACAGTCAGTTTGCGGGGGAGGTGACGTGATGCTGCTGCCCGACTTGCTGGACGAAAACGGCAAAAGAGTCCTTTTTTCCAAGCTTTGCGAAAGAGCCATGACCGAGCGGCGGGAGCAGGGAAGGGACGGAATCGGCACCCTTTCGGAAAAATGGCTCCACCGCATTGTCAAGCGCTATCTCACCGAGGATACGCAAAACCACGAGATTCCCGTGGAGGGGCGAAAATTTGTTTCCGACGTTCGGATCGGAGATCACGCCTATGAGGTGCAAACGGGGGACTTCGCTCCCATGGCGGAAAAGCTGGACTACTGCCTGAACACCCTGGGGCTGGAGGTAACGGTGGTCTACCCCGTGGCGCAAAACCGCTGGGTGAGCCGCATCCACCCCGAAACGGCGGAGATCTCACCCCGTCGCCGCTCCCCCCGCCACGGGAAGCCCGCCGATCTGCTGGCAAGGCTTTATCCCATTCGTCGCCTGCTGTCTCACCCCCGTTTGCACTTTCGGGTGCTGGCGCTGGAGGTTCATGATTTTCGCTTGGAAAGCGACAAGGGGCGGAGAGGAAAAAGTCCTCGCTTTGAGCGGATTCCGTTGGCGTTGCTGAGCGATCAGACCTTTGAAGATGCCTCGGCGCTGGCGCGGCTCCTGCCGGAAACCCTGCCCGAGTGCTTCACCGTAAAGGAGCTTTCCAAGGCAACGGGGCTTCGGGGCAGAGATCCTTATTCCGCCGCGCGGGCGCTGGAGGCGGCGGGGCTACTGTGCGCCGCGGAGCCCTTGGGCAGAGCCATGCGGTTTCGGCGGAGGGATCTTCATGGAAGCAACCTTAAAAGGTTGACTTTTTCGTGAAAAAAAGTGTTTTTTTTCAGAAAATACTTGACAAAACTATCAAAAAATGGTAGAATAAACCGAAAGCAGACTTGCGCTTCCTCAACAAGTCGGGATTTGTCTACGTCGAGGCAATTCCCATGCTTGGCGCTCCGAACGGAGCGCGGCAAGAACGGGCAGTTCTTTTTCTTTGTTTTTTTGGGTGACAAACGAAAACGGTTTCTTTTTTCTTTCCTTTGCGCCCGTTCTTGCTTCCTTTTATAATATGCTGAGTCCCCGCTGACAGCGAGATCCTCCGTTAAGAGGATCGCGCGATCGGCGGGGACTTTTAAAAAAAATCAAAAAATAGCAAAAATCCTATTGACAAAACATAGGAACTGTGCTATAATAGGTTACAACCTAATTAGGATGCGTCTTGTAATGCGCGTCAAAAAGCTTCGGAAAGGGGTGTGACGGCTATCGCACGAAAGCGTAGAGTATGCAGAACCAGGCTGGAGATCATTCAGCTTGGCACCAAAATGATCATAGAAGAAGGGTATTCCAAAACCTCCGCGCTGGCACTCAGCAAAAATTTGGGGATCAGCACGGGAAATCTTACCTTTCATTTTCCCACCAAGGAGCATCTACTGTTAGAGCTGGTGAAATTCATGGGGAATTTCCATCAGCAATGTATTCGGGAGCGGCGAGAGCAGGGATTCGACGAAATCCATGCCTACTGCTGGGAGGTTGCCTCTCAGATTGCTCTTTGCGAGGGACACGAGCAGGCAAAAGATTTCTACGTTTCCGCCTACAGTCATCCCATGACCTTGGATTATATCAAGGAATGGACGGTAAAAAAGAATATGGAGCTGTTTGCCCACCGATTGCCCGAATGGAGCGAGCAGCGCTTCGCGAACCTGGAGCATATTACCTCGGGAATCGAGTACGCCGCCCTGCTGGCGCCCTGCTCGGAAAAATTCACGCTGAGAGATAAGATCATTCTCACGCTGGATTCGCTTCTGCGGCTCTACAATGTTGACGCGGAGGAGCGGGAGCGGGCAATCGAGGAGAGTCTTACCGTCAACTATTTGGCGGCAGGAAGCGATATTTTGAAAAACTTTACCACCTACGTGGAGCGGTTGACCCAGGAGGCGCTGGATGAGAACGCGCCCTCCGTGCGAAATCCGCTGTAACGTTTGCTATCAATTTTTCATCAATAAAGGAGAAGATCACCATGAAAACTTCCGTAAAGAAATCCGTCAGACTTTTGCTCGCGGCGCTTCTGGTGCTGGCAATGCTTCCCGTTGCAACCCTGCTTCCCGCGGCTGCCTCCACCGACGTTGCAACCGTGAACGGAACCGGGTATGACAGTATCTACGACGCGATTGCGGCTGCAAACGCGATTCCCGAGGGCGCAACCGTTGTTCTGAAGGCGGGCGCCGTGGAAACGCTGACCGAAAAGATCACCGTTACGGGTAAGGTGACCATTGAGGGCGCCAAC
>SVSC01000029.1 GCA_015064525.1 Oscillospiraceae bacterium | reverse complement strand
AGCCCTCCTCGCCCGTCGCAACGGGCGAAATTCCCCTAATCGGCGTTTCTTTTTGATAACTTTTTCTTTGCGCCTCTTTCTGCAAAGAAAAAGTGGCTAACAAATTAGTACTATTTAACGAACTGTCTTTTTGGCAATACGGTTTGTCAGTGGTCTGAAGTCCGCGCAGGCATTTGCCTGCGCGGGCTTTCTTCAGCTTTCCCAATCCACGTAAACGGGGCAATGGTCGGAGGTGTTGCAGGCGTTATCGTGGGTTAAAATACGGAACACACGCGCGCCGCTTCCGTGATCGGCGTCCACCAGAATGTGGTCGATGGATTTATCATAGCCGCCGTTGGGCTTCGGCGCTCCCCCAAACAGTCCTCGCTCGCGATCCAGCGTGGGGTACGCATGGTGGGTGTTGCTGTCCACGGTGTCCGCCGCCAAGCGCTGCACGTCTGCAAGTCCTCCTGCCAAAAGAGTCCGATAAGCCTCGGAATCCACACGGCAATTCAAGTCCCCCATCACGAAAAAGGGCTTGGGCAGGCGCTCCATCAGCGAAAGAACCACACGGGAGTTTCCAACACGCGCGCGGTCATGCTCCTCGCCGCTCCTCCACCAATAGTGGGTATTGCAAAGGGTAAAGACCTCCCCGCTCGCCTTATGACGAAAAACCGCCCATGCCGCGCCCTTGGAATCGTGATTGTTGTAGGCTCTGTCATACAGCTCAAAGCCTCTGTCCAGCACCTCCAGAGTCTCAACACGGTAGAAAATCGGGGTGAACAAATTCTTCATGCCGTATGCTGCCACCACCTCCGAAAGATCCAGCTCACGGTAGGCGGGAGCGATCATTTCGGGCAGACCGTGGATCCGAATATCCTCGGAAAACTCCTGCGTGCCAATGGCATCGGGCAGCTCCTCCAGGTAAATATCCCGCATGAGCTCGTTGCGATTAAACACACCGCCAACCACATCGGGCGCGTACATTCCCCACACATTGTGGGACATCAATCTGATCTTCATATGCTTCCTTTCCGCGCGTCAAAGGCGCAATTCATAAGATTCCAGACGCTTCAAAAGCAGATCGCCGCCGCGCGCAAGGAAGCAGACTCTTCGGCTGTTTTCCGACGGGCTGACTCTTGCCGTGAGCGCCACCCTGCCGTTGACAAAGACCTCCACCATGGTTCGATCCAAAAAGACGCGAACCTTGATGGGTTCCTCGGGGGCAAGGTAGAAGGCTTGGGTGTCGGGCAAGCGCACGTTTCCGAACAGAGATGACCTGGTGGGGTCCAATTGCACCACCGTTTCGTGGGCTTTTCGATAGGACACCCCCGGAGCAAACGCCGGCAAATAGGTGTTTCCGCGGGTATGGAACAGGCGAATTGCCGTGTACTCCTCCTCATCCTCGGACATCAGCACACGGATCTCCAGCATGGGAACGTTCTTGCCCTCAAGCTCCGCCAAAAGCTCACGGGTGTTTCCAAAGCACGCCTCGGGATAGTAGGCTTGATTGGCGGCGAGCATTCGATTTTCTTCCACGGTGTGGGTGCTGTCCACGCGCAAGCGCTCCAGCTGCTCGGCAGGCTCAAGATACACCTCGTTGTTGCCTTTGCCGCCCAGCCAAACCCGCCACGGCAGGCTCATAACCTGATAGTCAACGCCTCGATTCTGACAATGGTTCACGTTGAAAATCGCCTTCACCGTCCCATCGGCGTCCGTAAAGGCGGCAGGAGCATGAAGTCCTCCGAAAAAGCTGGAGGAGGTGGTGAGGGAAAGCGATCGGGTAACGGTCAGGCGGTCACGGGCTGTATCGTAATCCCCCACCACAAGCTTCGGCCCCGAATGATGGCTGAAGCAGAACATCAGGTGGCGATTGCCGCACCTGACAAGATAGGGGCAGGCGTTGTCGTCATCCTCCCCCGCGAAAATGTCGTTTTCCAAAAGAGACGCCTCTTGATACTCCCAATGAAGCAGATCCTTGGAGGTGAACAGAAAGGGCGTGCGAACGCGGGTTCCCGTGTGGGGATTGATCACGAATTTTCCGCTGATAACGCAATAATGGTCGCCGTTTTTCCAGATGCAGGGGTCAAACGCCTCGTAGGAATCCTTTTGGGGATTCGCCTTGGGAATTACGGGATCGGTGCCGTTAAGACGCTCCCAATGAACCAGCATAGGGTCGGTGGAAACCGCCAGAAAAATTCCGCTTCCCAAGCCGTACCACGCGGCAATGGCGCGATCCTCCTCCACCAGAACCATACCCGACCAACATTCCTTTTCCTCCACGGGAACAATGGCATCGGGCAGATCCCGCCAATGAAGCAGATCGGGACTGACGGCGTGTCCCCAGCGGAAGCCCTCGCCATGATTGCTCTGATAGAACATATGCCAATTTCCCTTCCAGAAGCAAAGACCGTTGGGATCGTTCAGCCTACTGCCGGGAGCGGAAAAGTGATAGGTGGGGCGCAGGGGCTCGTTTTGCCGTTCTCTTGCGGCGGAAAAATCGGCAAGCTGTTTTCTTTGCTCCTCCGTGAGCAAGGACATCCACGTTTCGTTTTGCACGTTCATATTTCTCCTTTAAAAAGGCTGCCCCGCGGTGCCTCTAACCAGCACACGGGGCAGCCAACAGTTTTTTACAATATTAACAAGCCGTTGAAAATCAGCCGATTGCGGGAGCGTTCTTCACGTACTCACCGTTCACGATGGAGCAAACAGCCTCGTTTTCATAGCTTAGAACGGTTTCACCGTTCACAACGTAGTAAGGAACCACGTAGAAGTCAACCTGTACACCTTCACCGTTGGGAACGTTGTTCACGGTAACGGCATAGAGGTAGTTGGTTCCCAGATCGGTTGCGGTAACAGCCGCGTCAACGCCTGCCAGTACAGAACCGTAAACAGAGGAGGTACCCTTGTTCACGCCGTCCTCGTTGGCAGTCTCAATCACGTTGCCGTTCTGATCCTTGTAAACCACGTAGAGGTTGAAGCCAACCGCATCGAAATCAAGAGAATCCACAGCGCCGATGAAGCGAACCGAGGTGGTGTTGTTCTCGGTGTTGGGAGTGAGGGAGGTTTGAATGCCTCTCAGCTCCACGTTATTCTTTACGGCAACGGGGGTGTAAACCGCCTTCAGCTTCAGCACGTTCATGCCTGCCTGGAAGGTGAACTGCTCCAGAGAGGTTACGGGAGCGCCGTCCATGGTGGTGAGAACAACGGTGTGGTATGCCTTTTCAGCGGGAACGGGGAGAGTGGCATCCGCCAGCAGAGTGGGGTTCGAGGTGGTGTACTTACCGTTCACGGAAATGTCAACGAGAACACCCTCTGCACCGGACACGGAGAGACCCTTCTTGATTACCATGTTGGAGTAGGATGCGTTGGTATTTGCGTTATAAGCGTAGGGATATACAACCGCAACGTGGGAAGCGCCGCCGTATCGGATGGCAGCGGTTTTCACAAACGCACCGTCGATCAGCAAATAGTTGGTGATCACGCAAGCCTTGGTGTCAACCTCAATTTTCACGTTGGGCTTGGTGGGATCGGAGGTATCGGGGGTTACGTTCTTCACGTAGGAGATCGCCTGAGAACGACCGTAGCTATCCTCCAACGGCTTATCCATCTGACCTAACTTCAAGAAGTTACCGCCCGCAACAAACTGAATCGCGCTATCGGTATTAAAGTAGCAGAAGCCCATACCGTATGCACTGGTTCCGGTCTTAAAGCCAAGCACGTTCAAGCCTGTACGATTACCGGAATCCACAAAGAACTCATAGGTATAAGAACCGTAGCGAATCATCTCTCTGGCAGGAAGGAAGCCGGAAATTCTCTGAGCGCCTGCGGTAGCAGAATTCATCAGAAGCGTTTTGCCATCCTCACTGATCGAGGTATCGGTCAGGAGAGCGGAGGATGCCAGATCACCCCATTGAATACCGGCGGCATTGTCTGCCTTGAAGTTGACGTCGTAAAGCACGTCGCCGTTGGCAGCCGCATCGTACTTCTGCTCATAAGCGGTCTTTTCGGTTCTCTTGAACGCATCACCCTTGGCAATGGTCATGTCACCAAGAGAGATCACGTCGCCATCCACCAGAGTGTCATAGGTGAACAGACCTGTTACAAGGGAGTTGTAGCCAATATTACTGTCGATGGCAACCTCGCCCAAAAGAGCGTACGCGCCGGTTTTGTCCATGGCGTAGTACTTGGTAACCAAATTCACACCGTCCACAACCACCTTGAAATACTGACGGTTGTTGTTATCCGCATCAACCTTTCTGTCAACGGAATTCGCGGTGTTCTCTCTGTTGGTTCCGTTTGCAATGTAGTTAATCAGATTGGTTTTTCCCTTTTGGGTGTTCAAGCCCAGTCTGTACAGCTCCGTGGTTCCACTGTTGTTCTTGCGATCCGCATAGGTCTCAACGTAGTGATGCACAGCAACACGAACGTTGGCAAGGTCGGTGCATTCGGTGTAGTAGGAAATGGTATATACGTGACCGGTGATGCGGAAATCCTTCAGATAGCCGGAATAGCAAGCCGCGCCTGTTGCCGCCTTGTCGCTGATGGTCAGCTTGCGGCCATCCTCGGAGAAGGTGTAGGTTTGTTTTCCGTTATCGTCAACGTAGTGCTTGGTGTAAACGCCGTCTTCCATACGGAAGTCAACGGTATAGAGGATATCGCCGTCGTTGGCGGTATCGTAATCCTGAATCAACGGCTCCTCGGCGAAGCTGACGGTGGTGAGGGTCGCGATGCTTCCCAGAAGCATACAAAGGGTCATAAACAGGCTCAATACTCTTTTTGCGTTGCGTTTCATATCTTTTTTCTCCTTTCTTGCTTAAGCCAGCAGATCACCGAAGTCAACCTCGACCTCGTTGTTTTGTCCATCGCTCAACGTGAGAACGTCAGCGTTGACAATGGGCTCCGAAATACATTCGGGTGTAAAGTAGGTGCGCTTTTTCATAAGTGGAATTCCTCCTTTAGAATTTGTATTTGATAAGAGGGCGCGGCAGGCGCCGCTTTCCCCATTATTTCAGAACGCCGTTTTCCACCGTGAAGGTGACTGCCTCGGCATAGAGCCGATTGCCCATATCAATGGTGTAGGCTCTCACGGTGAAGGTGACGGTGATATCCGCGGGCACACCGTAGAGGGTGTAGCCATACAGATACTCGTAGCCCAGGTCTGCCGAAGTAAGCTCTGCCAAAGTGGTATCCTTGCGGGGCGCGGTGAGCTTGCGGTAGCCCTCGGGGGTGTTGTAGTCGTAGGTGTCGGTCTTTCCGCCGTAGGTTGCGGTAATTTCAAAGCCCACGCGATTGCAGGTTGCTTCCATGCCGCCGCCCACAAAGCGAAGGTTCAGCTTGCCCTCCTGCGCGCTGCCCGTTTGCAGCTGCAAGGTCTTCACGTCGTAGCTCTCCTGATGAAGCAGACCCGCGTACACGCGAATATCCTTGAATTGGGTGGATGGAGCGCCCGCGGTGAGATCCGCGTTGGCATACTCATGGAAAACCAGGCAAAGGGTATCGCTCATGAACCGCTTGGTGATATCCTCCTTGGCGGAGGGGTTGGAGGGGTTGGTGATATCCTCGGTTAACAGCAGCGTATCGTTGATATAAACGGAAACCACGGTACCGTTGATCTCGATATCTACCTTAGCGTACTGCTCCTCCTGCCAATACACGGTGTTTCCATTCATCATGGGGGCGGTGAATTTTTTATAGCCCGAATAGCCGGGACCCGTGTTGGCGCCCCAGGCAAGGCACCCACCGGTTCCCACCGACTGATGGAGATACACACCGATCGAATCGGCATAGGAATCGCCAATACTCACGCGAAGTCCCGCGCCGCCCGCTTTGGTGAGGGTTTGGTAGTAGGAAACGGTGTACTTGGAGGTTTCGGTGAGCAGCAGGTTTGTTCTGCCGCCGTAAACAATGCTGTAGCCCTTGCTCTGGTTGAGCAGCGTGGTGTTCATCACGCCCTTTTCGGCATCATAGGAATAGAAGCTCTCGGGGAAAGCAGCGGTGTTCAGCTGCGCCACCGACTGATGGTAGCCCGCGCCGGACTTGACGTTAAAGGCATCCTTTTGCAGATCCTTTACCTCCAGAAGAAGGGAGCCGTCCGCCTCGGGGGCGAGATCGTAGTTTGCGGCGCCTCTGTAGAGACCGCCGTAGATGTTCACGTCGGACACGGTAATGCTTGCCAGCACGGAATTCGCTTCCGCGGAGGCGTTACGTCCTCCCAACAGATAAAAGATAATTCCAAGCCGATCGGAAAGCAGACCTTCATACTGCTTGGAGGTTACCAGCTGGTATTCCCCGCCAAACAGAACGTAGAAATTCAGGAGTGAGCCCTTGGCATCAATCTCCAAGCAATAGTACCGCTTGCCGTTGGCATCGTCGGCGTTGCCCACGGGAACGCTCTCGATCGCGGCGGAATTGCCCACAAAGCCGGTAGACTTGGCGGCATCGGCGCCGTCGTAGTCCACGTAGAAGCCGAACTGGGCGCTATCTGGATTGGTGATGGCAAAGGTGATGGTGTAGCTGTTTTCCGCGCCTAAGGGCAGATCCGCGGTTAGCCCTCCCCAGTAAAGCAAATGACTGGTACGGCTACCGCCCGTTTTTCTACATACCAGCAGCACGGAATCGCCATCGGCGGAAACGGTTGCCTCACCACCTGTGCTTTTCAGAGACGCGGGCGTATAGGCAGCGGTGCCGCGAAGATCCACGTCCAAAAGCAGATCGTTGGGAATCGCCTCGGGCGTGATGGTTGCGGGAGTCTCCGCAGGAGGCGTTGAGGCTTCCTCCGCAATCGCGGGAAGGGGGATCGCCACAAAGCAGAAGAGCATTGCCATCAGCAGGGACAGGAGCCGAGTTTTATTCATTTTCATATTGCGCTCCTTTCTTTAACCGTTTTGAACCACGTCGGTTCCCCACTCGCCGCTGCCGCCCGCGCCCTCATCCTTGATATTGAGGTCACCGGTGCCATCGTCGTAGGGAGGAATGTCGTCGGGAGTGGCGGATTTCACAAACTGCATATCCACCAGAACGGGATAGTGGTCGCTTCCGTTTACCGTGTAGAAGTCCACCAAATTCTTGTGCGACAGAGCCTTGAACCACTCGGGATTATAGAAGGTGATGTCCTCCTCCACGCGTCCCGTTTCACCCTGCCCAACCGTGTGGTAAGTTCCAATTCCCACCGAATGCTGCTTCAACGCCTTTTCGGAGGCATCCACAAAGCCGAGATCGGTGAAATACTGATAGGGCGCGCTTCCCTGCCATGCAAACCAGTCGCCGCTCAGCACAACGGGAAGATCGCCGAATTCCCGTCTCGCCACGTTGAGCATCTTGATGGTGTCGGCGGAGAAGGTGGAGATCCATGCGCCGTCGGCATCCTTATTTTCGGAGAAGTGACCCGACAGCACCACAAAGCGATTGCCGTTGGGGGTGTCAAACACCGTCCAGGAGGCGCCGTGGTAGGAAATCATATCCGAAAGATAGTTGAAGCCGGATTTCACGGGGGTAAGTCCACAATCCTTGCGGTAGGCAATAGGCGTTGCGTAGTTTCTCGCCTTCGCGTTGGCGTCGCCCTCGTCGGCATCGCCGAAGAGCGCCAGATAATCCGCCTTGATGAAGGTATAGTACTCGGAGAGCATATTGCGAACGTAGCCTGTCATGGGACGTCCCTCGATCATCTCGTTAAAGGTAATCACGTCGGGGCTGTAGACCAGATAGGTGTCCACCAGCAATTCGGCTCTCTGTTGATCGGTGTAGCCGTTATCGTTATCCGCGGTGGTTGCCAGCAGCACGTTGGAGTGCAGGAAACGAAGGTTGGTTCCATCGGCTCTTGCCAACGCCTTGTCGTTCACCTTTTTCAGGATGTCACCATTCAGATTGAGATTGGAGGCGTTCACGTCACAGCTTTCGGCGGTGAGACCTTCAAACATTTTTTCCAGCTGATCAAATGCCTCCTCGCCGGTGCGCACGCCCTGATTCACCACCACCAGCTTGCTGCCCTGCACCTTCACGGTGTAGTTCAGGTGAGGCTTTTCATAGGTTGCCTCCACCGCAAGGCTTTCGGGGCGAAGCCCCGCGCCAACAATGATCTCATGCTCCACCGCATCGGTGGTGTCGGGCACCATTTCCAGCATCACCCCTGCGGTCTGCACGATCAGATCGCGGATATCGCGAGCAAGCGCCTTGGAATAATAGCGAGCGTTGTCGTACACAATTCTATAGGAGGCAATGGGCGTTCCGTTAATGGAAAGACCCTTGAGCGCGTATTCGTGAATATACCTCATGTCCATATCACCGTTCAGCACCAAATTTTCGGTGGAGGTTTCCACATAGGCTTCAATGAAGTATTTCACTGCCTCCTCGGTTGCTCTGTCCGAGCCGCCGATCAGATAAAGGTTTCCGTTTTCCACGTGGAGAACGAAATCGTCGTACTGCATGGTGCTCTTGAGGCGGGTGGTAACGGGATCGGTGGTTTCACCGATCACAATGGCAACGGTTCCGCCGGAAAGCTCATACATATATTCATCGCACAAGGGGAATTCCACGTTCACCGCGGAAAGAAACGCGGAACGAAGGGTGACTCCCGCCTGCACAATGGTGTTAGAGGCATTTTCGGCGCGCACAATGGTATAGCCGGTTGCGCCCTCGGCAAACAGCGTGATGGGCGCGGGCGGAATGACGGGAGGCTCCGTTTCGGTGGGATCCTTCGTGCCCCCCCCACAGCTCGCCAGCGCAGTCAGCATCAGCGCAAGCAACAGCAAAATGCTCAGCAATTTTCTCATGAGTTGATTTCAGCTCCTTTCTTGCCCTTTGGCAAAGGGATCACGCCTCGGACTTGTGCATATTGGTGAGCTTATCAATGTTCGTCGCCCACAGATCCAGATATTGATTCTTCACGTCCTCTGTCCAGTTGGCGCCAAGGCTGTCAATATAGCCGTTCAGCGCGCGTCTCACATAGTAGATGGGGTTATTGCCCTGCACGAAAAGCTCACCGAAGAGAACGCCCATATCGAACACGATTCCCGCGCGAATGATATCGTACATATCCGCCAGACGGGCGTCGGATACGTTTCTGGACTTCAGGTACACCTCAAAGTAGGCGGGGCCGATGCGGCGGAACGCCTCGGATGCCAGACATTCGAGAACCGCGGAGGAGCGGTGAGGATCCTTGCTCATGTAGGGAATTCCGTACATATCGTAGGTGTTGGAGAAGTGGGTGATGTAGCTCTGCTGCTCCTCAACGTTGTACATGGGAGTGGGAAGCACTGCGAAGGGCTGCTCCAGCTGCTGCTCCACCATGGAAAGCGCGGAGAGATAGAACTGCACTCTCTTTTCCTTGAACATGAGATACTGGGTGGGATCAAAGCGATAAACGTTGTCGTTGCTGTCCAGCTTGGAAACAAACCAGTCCACAAAGTTCAGCGACTTCTCGGTTCCGATCTGGAAGTCCCAAACGCCATCCTGATCCTTGCTGAGGGTGATGAAGCCTGCGGAGAAATACCAAGCCTCGTTCCAAACGTTGTTTCCGGCGCTGAGACCGAATACATCGTCGGGAGTAATCTCGCCAACGGTAGCGGTATCGCGGTAAGTTCCCTCCACCAGCTCAAACATCTTTTCCATGGTCCACTGCTTGTTCTCCACCAAATCGTAGAGATCGTCGATGGTCATATCGGGATGGTTGGCAAGGAACAGCTCCTTATCCACAAACACGCCCAGCATATTGCGGATGTTGTTCCAGGAGGAATTATCCGCAGTGAAGTAAACACGCTCGCCAACGGTTACGTTATCCAGCAGGGTGCGGCTCCACCAAGGCTTCTCAAAGTTGAGATACTGCGTTTCGTTCAGCTCATAGAGCAGACCCTGAATCGCCATGGTGGCGGGAGTGAGGTTGTACGCCAGCACCAGATCGTAGTCAGCGCCCGCCATGCTCAGCTTCTGGGTGAAATCTGCCATACCGTTGTAGGCGCCCGTTTGACGGTCCACGTTCAGCACAACGCCAAGACGGTTCTGCACAACCTCCTTCCGCGTGTAAAGAGCGGAGTTGATCACGTCGCCCGTGTAGGTATCCGCAAAGGACTTGGGATACTGTCCCATATCGCAGAGAATGTTGAACTCATAATCACCGTAATCAAGAGTATCGGGAAGATCGTCCTTCTCGTAATCCTCATAATAATTGGTGGAAACGTTTCCGGGCTTATTGCCGGGGCGGATGATGGAACCGCCTGCGGTGGTTGCGGGGGGATTGGTTTCCACAGGATCATTGGTCTTGCCTCCGCAAGCGGACAAGCATCCCGCCAGCATCAGAAGCGCCAAAATCAAACAAAAACCTTTTTTCATAACTGCCTTTACCTCTTTTCTTGTTTCTCTCCTTTTCGCTGACGCGAAAAAGAGTTAGTACCATTATTTTATAGAAAAAATGGCGATTTGTCAATAGCATAAGATCACACAAGCATAGCATTTTGTCGCACAATATCTCGCGAGGGCTTTACAAAAAGAAAACAATTGTACGAAACAATCAAAAGCAAAGCATTCAATTTGTGCATAACATCTAAAATCAATAAAATTTCACTTAACCTTTTATCCTATGGTGATTTGAAATATTCGACGGAAATTTCACAATGCCAAAGTCGTGAGAATAACCAAAAGGCAGTGTTGTTTTTTGTACAAAAAAACGAGGCGAAATCGCCTCGGAAAGGGCGTGTTTTCACCTCGTTCAAGATTCCGTTCAAGAAGCGCATCAGCCTTGACGGCGCGGGCTACTCCTCATAGCTCAATTGAAGGATCCGCTCGCACAGCTCGCCATAGGAAATGCCCACCGCCGCCGCCTCCAGCGGCAAAAGACTGGCAGGTGTCATTCCCGGAAGCGCGTTTGCCTCCAGGCACCAAAGCTCGTTCCGCTCATCCATCAGATAATCAAATCTGGCATAATGCTTCAAGCGAAGCACGTCGAAGCCCAGCTTGGTGAGATCCGACAACCGGTCCACGGTCTCCTGCGGCAGCCGCGCGGGACAAATTTCTTTTGTAGTGCCTCGATATTTGTTCCGATAGTCGTAAAAACCCTCGTCGGGAAGAATCTCCACGGGCGGTAGCACCTTGTCTCCAAGGATTCCCACCGTGAATTCTCTGCCCACAATCCTTTTCTCCACCAAAACCCGCCGACACCATTGACCGGCAAGCTCCAGAGCCTCCCGCAATTCCGCCTCGGTATTCGCCATGGAGACCCCAACGCTGGAGCCGCCGTCGCAGGGCTTTACCACGCAGGGAAAGCCAACAGCCCTCCGCGCCGCTTCCATCGCCTGCGGCGAGGTGGGATCCACACAAACCCAGGCAGGCGTGGGAACCCCAACGCTCGCAAGCAACCGCTTGGCAACGTCCTTATCCATGGCGTAGCAGCAGCCGTCATAGCCCGAGCCCGTGTAGCGAATGCCGCAAACGTCCAGATACGCCTGCAATTGTCCGTTTTCCCCCATAGAACCGTGAAGCGCCAACAGCACGCGGTCTGCCATGCGGCAAAGTGTTTCCACGTTGGGGCCGATCAGCGCGTTCCCGTTTTCAACCCTTTTCTTCAGCTCCTCCGGGTCGGGAACCTCCTCCGAAATGGGATGAGAATATCTTCCGTTCTTCGGGAAAAGCGCTTCGGGATCGGCAGGCAGCTCCGCCATTCCCTCATAAACGTCCAGCAAAAGTACACGGTGTCCCCGCTCCGTCAGAGCGTTCGCAATGAGACCTCCCGAGCAAAGGGAAACCTCCCGTTCGGGGGAAAGTCCCCCTGCCAAAACCACGATCTTCACCGATTCTCAGTCCTCCCTTCGTTGTATCTCTTATCATTCTATGCGTTTTCGATGCAAAAGCGCCACACGGTCGCATCCGCCGTAATCCTTTTTGATCTCGCACAAAAAACCGTTTTCCTCGGCAAGGGAACGAAGCGCGTCACCTTGATCAAATCCGATTTCAAAGAGGCAAAATCCGTCCTTTTTCAAGGAAACGCTCGCAATTTTCATCAACGCGCGGTAAAAAATCAATCCGTCCGCACCGCCGTCCAGCGCCATTCGCGGCTCGCGCTGAACCTCGGGCGCAAGAGTGTCGACCACGTTGGTGGGAATGTAGGGCGGATTGGAGAGAATGGCATCGTAGCGCTCAAGCTCCGGGGTGAGAGACAGCACGTCCTGCTTCCGAAGAATCAAGCGATTGGAAACACCGTTTCGCCGCGCATTGCGGGCAGCCACCTCCAGGGCGCCGTTGGAAAGCTCCACCGCCACCCCCGTGAGATCGGGACGCTCCGCCAGCACCGAGATGGCAATACAGCCGCTCCCCGTACAAAAATCAACAAAATGCGCATCACGGGGTAAGCGTTCGATCGCCTGCTCCACCAACACCTCGGTGTCGGATCGGGGAATGAGGCAATCGGGAGTGACCTCGTAGCTTTGGCGGTAGAATTCCCATTCACCCAAAAGATATTGCAGGGGCTCTCTCTCGCAACGGCAACGCAAAGCGTCGACAAGCGCCGCTCCCTCCAGCTCACGCTCGGGATCGGACAGTAGCTCTCCCTGCGTCACGCCGCAAAATCGCTCCGCCAGCAAAGCGGCATCCCACTCGGCGCTCTCGATCCCCACCGCGCGCAGGGCTTCACACAGTTCCTTGTAAGTCATTTCCATCGGGCGCTTTCAAAAATGCCCGCCGTTCCTTTCATAATTTCTGAAGAATGACCGAAATCCTCTATATTTTAGCATAAAAGAGACAAAAATGAAATAGTTTTTCAAAAAAAATCAAAAAAATCGAAAAAAAGTATTGCAATTTCCGAAAAATATGGTATAATTACTGTAAGTTAGTTTGCTTACGGTCGGATGGGATCGACCGTTCAAAGCAGGAGGATAAAAGAATGACCAACGAAACAAACTACGTTGTAAAGAAAAAAAGCACCTGGTGGAGCATTATCAAGGCGCTGATCGTGATCGCCGTTGTTACCTACGCGGCGTACAAAATCTACGCAAAGTTCTTTAAGAAAAAGAAGGCTCCCTTGGATATTCCCATGGCAGACGAGCTTCCCACCGAGGCGCTTGCCGAGGAAGCATCGGACTCTGCTTTTGAGGCATCTGCCGAGGAAGTGATTGAGGTTTCCGAGGAGGAAGCTGAATAAGCACGCTCGGAATATCTCCGCGCCCCTTTGGGTGTGCCTTATGAACGGAAGCAAAATGCCGTTGCGTTTTGCTTCCGAATTTTATTTCTCAAAAAAACAATCGGAATTTGAAAGGAGCCGTTATGGCAAAATACAGACAAAACCGCATCAACGAGGAAATGCAAAAGGAATTGATGGGCATTCTCCGCCGCGTGAAGGATCCCCGCGTGCAGGATGCCTTTCTCAGCGTAACCGCCGTGGATTGCACCGCCGACCTGAAATACGCGAAAATCTATTATTCCGCGCTGAACGGTGATCCCCGCGAGATCGCCAAGGGCTTGAAGGCGGCAAGCGGCTTTATCCGCCGTGAGCTTGCCCACTCCCTGAATCTCCGCATCACCCCCGAGCTTTCCTTCCTGCAGGACTCCTCCATCACCTATGGCGCCCATATCGCCTCAATCCTGAACAATCTGGAGATCTCCGAGCCCGAGGAGGAAGAGGAGATCGAAGAAACGGACGGCGGCTTCTGATGTCATCCTACCGCTTTTTCACCTTTGACGAGCTTTGCGAGGGACTTGCTCTCCCCTGCCCCACCCTGATCCTGCTTCGATGCGCCCCCGATGCCGACACAGTTGGCTCGGCGTTCGCTCTGCGGCGGGTACTGGAGGATCTGGGGTCGGAGGCCTGGTGCCTTTGCTCCGAGGAGCCCGACAGTCGCTTTTCCTTTCTCTATCGGGATCTGCAAGAGAGCTTGCTGCCCGAATCCCTGCCCGAGGGCTTTCTTCCCCAACGAGTGATCGCCGTGGACGCTCCCTCACTTTCCCGCTTGGGCGAATTGGGAGAGGTCTATGAGGGGGAGGTGGATTTTTCGATCTGTAAGCAGGGCGACGAGCTTTTCGCAAACACCTACCGCCCCAACGGGGTTGCCGCAACGGGAGAAATCCTTTTCGACGTTGTGAAATACTTTGCTGAGCAGCACACCGTTCGGATCACAGAAGCGCTTTGCGATCAGCTGTACGCCGCCATCAGCTGGGCAACCGCAGGCTTTTGCAACGGATCGGTTACCGCCGACACCCATCTGCGAACAGCGGAGCTGGTCTCCTTTGGAATCAACTGCGCCGCGATCAACCACCGTTTGCACCACTCCCGCTCCATGGAGCAGCTGCGCGCCATTGCGGCAGGAATTTCCAATCTGCATCTTTTCGCGGAGGGGCGTGTGGCGGTCGTCCTCTTTCCCTATGCCATTAAAGCGGCGCTGGGGCTGGAAAACGGAGACCTCGACGGGCTCATGGAGGTGGCGCGCGCCCCCGAGGACGCTCAGCTCTCCATCGTGATCCGTCAGCCCTCCACAGAGGCGCTGTTCCGCGTGACGGCGCGATCCAACGGCAGTTTCAATATAGCCTCTCTGTGCGAATGCTTTGGCGGCGGCGGAAACAGCCGCGCAGCATCCTGCACACTCCACGCCGCCGATGGCGAGGCTGCTATGGAAAAGCTGATAGCCGCCATTGATTTTTCTTTGTTCAACTGAATAAAAGCCTCCCGATCGGGTGATGCTATGAGCATCAAATCCAATTGGGAGGTTTTTTGTATGAAAGAAAGAAGACTACTTATCGCGCTGTTGGTGCTGGCTTCCGTAATGCTGTTTTTAGGCGCGTTACCCATTCGCGGGGAGGAGGAAATCTACAACGCGGTAATCCGCCTGCACGTGCTTGCAAATTCCGATTCCGAGGAGGATCAGGCGCTGAAGCTGCGCGTTCGGGACGCAATTTTAGAGGTGACAGAGCCTCTGCTGCGAGATTGCGTTTCTCGCGAGGAAGCGCAACAAATTCTGGAAAAACACGAATTCCTGTTAAAGGAAACGGCGGAATCCGCCCTGCGAAAGGCAGGCAACACCACCGATGCCGTGACCGTGATCCTGACCGAGGAGAGCTACCCCACCCGCTCCTATGATAGCTTCTGCTTCCCCTCGGGGAACTATCTCTCCCTGCAGATTCGCATCGGTGAGGCAGAGGGACAGAACTGGTGGTGCTGTCTTTTCCCCCCTTTATGCGTGGGAGCCGCAACGGTGACCGAGGAGGAGGCGAAGGACTCCTTTATTGCGGTGGGACTGACCCCCTCTCAATATAAAATCATCACCGAAACCGAAAAACCCGTTTATAAGGTGCGCTTCAAGCTCCTGGAGCTATTGTTTGGATAAACCCGTGGACGGTTCTCAAAGCGCCCCCAAAACAATGCAGCCAATCTATTGAGCAATGGTTTCACTACAAGCTGATGGGCTGTCGATTTTTACATCGACAGCCCATCAGCTTGTTTTCGCGTTAATCCAGCACAGGCATCATTTTGCGAAGGTTGAGTCCGCTTTCCCGCACCGCCGCCAGCGCTTCCTCATCGGTCATAGGCTTGCCGAGAAAGGCAAAGCAGCCGTTCTCCTTCACAACGTAGCTCTCATAGCCAAACCGCGCGCGATTCTTCTCGGCGCACTTGGAGCATCCCTCCAGCACAAAGCAACGGCGGCAGGCTCTCTCGGCGGGATCGGCATAATCCTCTCGGGTTGCAACGCGCCATTGGGGAGCAGTGGCGCTCGCCGCTCCGGATGCAATGCTCACAATATCCGCCACCACAGCGCTCGCCGTGGGCAGCTTGCCTGCGCCCGCGCCATAGAACAGCGCCCGCCCCAGCATATTGGCATCCACAAGAATCCCATTGAACACGCCCTCCACGTGGCTCACGGGGTTTTCCACGGGAACCATATGCGGTGCCACGGTTGCCAGTATTTTGCCGTTGATCCGCTCGGTGTGTCCGATCAGCTTCACAGCGCACCCCAGATTAGCCGCGATCTCCACGTCCTCTGCGGTAATGTCAGTAATCCCCTTCACGGAGATCTCGGAGGGAGACAGGAGGGTTCCGAATGCCAATGCCGCCAAAATGACAATCTTACGGGCGGCATCCAGCCCTTCCACGTCGGCGGCGGGGTTTGCCTCCGCATAGCCCTTTGCCTGCGCTTCCTTGAGAACAGATGCAAAATCGCTTCCCTCGTTCCTCATTTTTGTCAGAATAAAATTGGTAGTTCCGTTCAGAATACCGCTCACCGAAAGAATCTCGTTAGAGGCAAGATCGGTTTGCAGAGGACGAATAATGGGGATCCCGCCGCCAACGCTTGCCTCAAACAGATAGGAAACATCCTTCTCCCGCGCCAGCGCCAACAGCTCGGCGCCGTAGGTGGCAACCACCTCCTTATTGGAGGTAACCACGCTCTTTCCTGCCCGCAGGGCGTCGCGGGTGAATTCATAGGCGGGGTGAGAGCCGCCCATCATTTCGGCAACGATGCGAACCTCGGGATCTCCAAGGATCACGTTAACGTCATGCACCACCCGATCTCCGAGAGGATGGTCGGGAAAGTCCCGCAAGTCGAGGATGTACTTCACGTTGATCTCCTCGCCGCAGTGCTTTTCAATGAGCTTACAGTTCTCCGAGAGAACCTCGGCGGTGCCGCTTCCAACAACGCCGAATCCGAGAATGGCAATCTGAATCATGTTTTTTTCCTTCTTTTTTCGTTGTTTGTGTGTCTTTTTTTGACCTCTGTATATATCATACCACAAATTCTCCGAAAATGCAAACAAAAACTCTTGAAAAACAGAAAAAAATGTGATATACTGTTTTTATTATGTGGCAGGAGGTGCTTTGATGGGCTCACAGATCGGCAGTATGAACAACGTGAAGATCTTCGTTCTGTATTTGATGAAGAATATCAACTATCCAATGGACTACGTTACTGTGAACGACGTAGTGATGCAAACCGACTACGTGATGTATTTGGACTTTGCCGATGCCTTCCACCAAATGCTGGAGGGCGGGCTGATCCGTCGGGACGGTACCAACGATCATGGCGATCCCTTGTACTCGGTTACACGGGAGGGGTGTCTTGTGGCGGAGCAGCTGAAGTGTGATCTTCTCCCCTCAATTCTGGATCAAAGCCTTGCCTGCGCTTTGCAATATCTGGATTTTCGTCGGCGAGGCGTGACGGTGGAGTGCCAATCTCAGCGGATGGCGGATCAGACCTTTGACGTTACGGTCACCCTGAAGGAAAAGGACAAGGTGATTCTGAAAACCACCGTGAATGCCGATTCCGAATACCATGCCACCCAGATGAAGCGGCATTTTCGGGAGCGTCCGGAGGTGATCTACCGCGGAATCCTCGCGTTGCTCACAGGGCAGGTTGGCTTTTTGTTCGACGAAAAGCGATCGACCGACCAATCACTTTGATATTTGCTATTATAGTAGATTTTTTAAAAAATTCAACACCAAAGCAAAAACTTTTTGAAATGGAGACAAAAAATGAATTTGAAGGGCATAAAAGCGAATTTTTTGGGAGACAGCATCACCGAGGGCGTTGGAGTTCCCTCAGTAGAATACACCTATTGGAACGTTCTGAAAGAAAAATTCGGACTTGCCGAGGCGCGCGGCTACGGCATTTCGGGCACCCGTTTTGCCCGCCAAAAGGAGCCCACGGTGAGAAATCTCTCCTTCGACCGTGATTTTTGCTCTCGCGTGGAGGAGATGGATCCCGATGCGGATGTGGTTGTGGTATTCGGCGGCACCAACGATTTCGGTCACGGCGACGCTCCCATCGGCAATTTCAACGACCGCACCCCCGTCAGCTTCTACGGTGCCTGCCACACGCTGATGACCTCTCTGATCCGCCGCTTTCCCACCGCTGTGATCGTATTCATGACACCCCTGCACCGCGCCATGGAGCAGCAGGAGGGCAAGGCACCCCTGAGGGACTACGTTGCCATCATCCGTGAGGTAGCTGAGTTCTATGGGCTTCCCGTGATGGATCTCTACGCCAACGGAGGCATCCAGCCTCAGCTGGAGGAGCAAAAGAAGGCGTTCGCTCCCGACGGCCTCCACCCCAATATTGCGGGCGCCGCTCGCATTGCCGACCGCCTGGGCTACTTTTTGCAGTCGCTCTGATCCGCTTCACAGAATACAACCCGCCCGCCCTCGCGATTTGCGAAGGCGGGCTATTTTGTTATACCTCTACCGTCGTTTCTTCTTCGGTCACGTACTGCGGATCCACAATGGGCTTGGCTCCCTTGGGGAGCGCAAAGCGGATCGCTCTCGGAACCACCTCCACCGTGAAATGGCTGTCTTGGATCAGCTCACCATCGAAGGAATACAAAAATCCGTCGGGCGCCTCGATCTCCACCCGCTCGGCGCGGCAATATTCCAGCACCTTTTCAAATTTCGGATCGGAAAGATGCAATCCCTCCGTATAGTATTTGATCAAATTCATAAACTTAAAATAGGAAACGGGATGCACAAGGCAAACCTCCAGCTTTCCATCGTTGTTCACCGAGCGGGGCGCACAACGGAAGGAGCCGCCAACGTATTGCCCGTTGGCAACGGTGCATAGCAGGATCACGCCCTTGGGATTCAACAGCTTCCCGTCGGCATACACACGGCACTTGTTTTTCATCGCCTTGAACAAGCTCACCACAATACCCGTGGTGTAGGCATTCTTGCCTCCGATCACCTTTTTTCGGCGCACGCTCTGCATAATCGAAGCAACGCTGGAATCAAAGCCGAAATGCGTGGCGTTAATGGCGTATCTGTCCCCCACCCGCATCAGGTCAATTCGCGTCTCTTCTCCCTCAATCAGCGCCCGCACGTTGAGAAATGCCTTTTTACCGCCGTAGTATTTCACGTAGTCATTGCCCGATCCGCATGGATAACAGCTCATGGAGGCGTGGGAAAAGCCCACGATACCGTTGGCAACCTCGTTCAGAGTGCCGTCGCCCCCGCAGGCATAAAATCGGACGGGCTCGGTGTGCGTGTGGCAGTAATCGCGAATATACACGGTGGCATCCCTCGGTGCGCGGGTCTGGTAAATCTCATAATCCAGAACCCCTTTATAGTTGGATTCCAGCTCGTTTTGAAGGACTTGAAAGGCATTCGTTTTTCCCGCCGCGGGATTCACTACGAAAATATGCTTCATTTCGGATTCTCCTTTTTTGAACGACGGCGCGGCGCCGTTTGATGAACGCAACGTGCTTTTGTTCTATTTTATCACATTTTCTTGAAAAATGCAATTGTATTTTTAAAAAAAACATAAGTTGGAACCGTCTTCAAGGGTTGACAACCCCTATCACGCATGGTATAATGAAATCAGTTATTTTCAAGGAAAGGAGATGAGCCGTGTTGAACCGTTTCGATAAGCCCACGCGAGAGCCGACAATGCAGCCACCGCAACCCAATTACAGCGTCGAGATCACCGATCTGATCCGCAGCAATCTTACCCCCGCCATCATGCGAGAACGCTTGCAATCCTACCACGAAAGCGATCTTGCCGAGTCGCTGGAGCTGCTCAGCCGTGAGGAGCGGGGAAAGCTCTACCATCTGCTTGACACCTCATCCCTTGCCGACGTTTTAGACCATTCCGGAACCCCCTATCTCTATCTGCCCGAGGTTTCCCTCCGCCGCCGCGCGGAGCTGCTCTCCCAACTTGAAACCGACGTTGCCGCCGACTGTCTCCGACGCTTGGAAAAGCCCGAGCGAAACACGCTTCTGGAATTGATGGATCAAGAAGCCCGCCGCGAGATCCTTTTGATCAGCTCCTTCGACGAGGACGAGATCGGAAGCCGCATGAGCGCCAACTATATTGCGGTTCAAAAGGGACTGAGCGTTCGGCAAGCCATGAAGGAGCTTGTGGCGCAGGCTGCTGAAAACGACAACATCTCCACCATTTTCGTTGTGGACGAAACCGACACGCTGGTGGGCGCCATTGATCTGAAGGATCTGATCATCGCGCGGGATGGCACAGAGCTTTCCGCGGTAACGGTCACCTCCTTTCCCTACGTGTACGCAAATGAGCTGATCGAGGATTGCATTGAGCGCCTCCGCCGCTATTCGGAGGAATCCATCCCCGTTTTGGATGCCGACAATAAATTAAAGGGCGTGCTGACCTCCGCCTCCATCACCGAGCTGGTGGGGGATGAATTGGGCGACGACTACGCCAAGCTGGCAGGTCTTTCCGCCGAGGAGGATCTGCGGGAGCCCGTTTTCCACAGCATTGGAAAG
>SVSC01000028.1 GCA_015064525.1 Oscillospiraceae bacterium | reverse complement strand
GGTATCCAAGCAAAGAGTCTGGAATATCTGGTCAACCACGCGGGCAAGCTGGAAAATCGCGTTTACGCTGTTCCCGCGGAAACCGACCGCGCCGTGGCAGAAATCAAGCTCGCCGCCATGCAGATGCGCATCGACCACCTCACCCCCGAGCAGGCAGCTTACCTGGAGCAGGTTGAGTAACTTAATAGCAATATTTGTCTACTATAGGAGCTTTTATGTCTGATATCAGAAAAGCGGGCAAGACCTCCGTTGCCGTGATCGGAGCAGGACACGCGGGAGTGGAGGCTGCGCTTGCCGCCGCAAGAATGGGAATCGACACCGTTCTGTTCACCATGTCGCTGGACGCCATCGCCAACCTTCCCTGCAACCCCTCCATCGGCGGAACCGCCAAGGGGCATTTGGTCTTTGAAATCGACGCGCTTGGGGGAGAAATGGGTCGCGCAGCCGATCTTGTCACCCTGCAATCCCGCACGTTGAACCTCGGAAAGGGCGCCGCGGTGCAAAGCAAACGGGTTCAAGCCGACCGCAAAAAATATCAATCCATCATTAAGCACACCCTGGAGCAAGCCGATCACCTTCGTTTGGTTCAGTCCGAAATCGTTGAGATTGGCGTTGAAACCGACGAAAACAGCAAAAGCAGGGTGGCTTCCGTTACGTCGAGATTAGGAGAAAAGTGGCAATGCGATTGCGCGATCATTGCCACGGGAACCTATTTGGAGAGCGCAATATTTGTCGGAAACGTCAGCTATGAAGCAGGCCCCGACGGTATGCTGCCCGCCAAGGGGCTTTCCGCATCTCTGCAGAAGATCGGTGTGAAGCTCCTCCGCTTTAAAACCGGCACGCC
Organism: Oscillospiraceae bacterium; assembly: GCA_015064525.1. Lineage (GTDB taxonomy): Bacteria > Bacillota > Clostridia > Oscillospirales > CAG-272 > UMGS1865. Next base: position 20,038 of record SVSC01000028.1, on the reverse strand, counting down.
TGCCCGTGTAAAGCGCTCGGGAATTGATTTTTCTCGATTGGAGGAACAACCCGGTGAAGCTCCGATTCTCCCCTACAGCGTTCTCTCCGACAGGAAAAAACTGGAAGAATTGAAGCAAATCCCCTGCCATATTGTCTACACTAATGCTGAAACCCATCGAATTATTCGGGAAAACATTCACCGCAGCGCGATGTATTCGGGCAAGATTCACGGCACAGGACCTCGCTACTGCCCCTCCATTGAGGATAAATTGGTTCGCTTTGCCGACAAAGAACGGCACCAGCTCTTTGTGGAACCCATGGGAGAGGACACCGAGGAAATGTATATTCAGGGATTTTCCACCTCTCTGCCCATCGACGTTCAGCACCAAATGCTGGCTTCGCTGGACGGCTTTGAAAACGCGGAGATCATGCGCTATGCCTACGCAATTGAATATGACTGCGCCGACCCCACGCAAATGAACGCAACCTTGGAATTCAAAAAAATTTCAGGCTTGTTCGGCGCGGGACAGTTCAACGGCACCTCGGGCTACGAGGAGGCGGCGGCGCAAGGACTGGTGGCAGGCATCAACGCGGCACTGAAGCTGAAGGGCGAGGAGCCGGTGGTGCTATCCAGAGCATCCGGATATATCGGCACACTGATCGACGATCTGGTCACCAAAGGAACCAACGAGCCCTACCGCATGATGACGTCGCGCTCAGAATATCGCCTTTTACTTCGTCAGGATAACGCCGACAGACGTCTCACTCCCATCGGATACCGTGTCGGCTTGATCAGCGAAGAACGGTATCAGCGTTTTCTTACCAAAATTGCCGAGCAAGAGGCAGAAAAAAATCGGTTAGAGGAAACAGTACTTTCTCCACTGATTGTAAATCCGTTTTTAAAGAGTATGGGCGAGACAGAGCTGAAATCGGGTGCTTCCATCGCAGATCTTCTGCGTCGCCCCTCTGTCACCTACGATAAATTAGCCGAAATAGACACAAACCGCCCCTCTCTCACCCCCGAACAGCGAATGAATGTGGAATACGACATCAAATATGCCGGATATGCCAACAGACAGCTCGCCGACGTGGAGCGAAGGAGAAAATTAGAGGAGCGAAGACTTCCCGCAGATATTGATTACCGTTCAATCAAGGGCTTACGCATTGAAGCCGCGCAAAAATTAGATCAGCTTCGCCCCCTCACGTTGGGTCAAGCCTCTCGCATCAGCGGCGTGAATCCCGCAGATATTTCAGTTCTTCTAATCTACCTCGGCATTCGGTAACACCTTCATATAATAGGAAAGGATTTTCACCTTGATAAACAACTTTTCAACTCTGTTTTTGCAGATTTTTTCAAAAAACGGACTGGATCGGTATTGCTCAAAGGATATAATCGAAAAATTCGAAGCATTCACAAGTCTCCTTTTAGAGGAAAACAGTCATACCAACCTCACCGCAATCCGTCAGATCCCTGACGTAATCGCAAAGCATTACGCCGATTCTCTTCTTGCAGTCGATTGCTTTCCGCAAAACGCATCCGTGATTGATATTGGCTGTGGCGGAGGATTTCCTACCTTTCCCCTCGCCATCATCCGTCCCGATCTTCAAATCACAGCTTTAGATAGCACACAAAAAAAGATCAACTTCGTTGAAAAAACAGCAAAACAAATGCATTTAACCAATATTACCCCCATTTGCGCCCGCGCAGAGGATCCTTCCATTGCAAATTTGCGAGAAAACTTTCAAATTGCCACCAGCCGCGCTATGGCAAGAATGAACGTTTTAACCGAACTTGCGCTTCCTTTTGTCGCTATCGGAGGCAGCTTGATTGCGTTAAAAGGGGCGCAAGGCGACATCGAAGCCCAAGAAGCCAAAAATGCCATTTCAAAATTAGGCGGCACACTCGTTCAAAACAAATCCACCGTTTTATACACCGAAACCGCAGAAGAAGCGAGACACATCTTAACCGTAAAGAAAGAAGCTGCTTCACCAAAGCAATATCCCCGCGTTTACGCAACGATTCTTAAAAAACCACTATAACCATGTTTCACGTGAAACCTTTCTCGTTTCAGGCAGAGAAGTTGTTTCACGTGAAACTTTTTTCTTTATCCTTATAAAACTGTTTCACGTGAAACACAAAAACGTGTAGTTTAACTGTTTCACGTGAAACAGTTATATGTAACAACCACTTCTTATTAAGATATGAAAACGGTATCCGGTTGTTTCACGTGAAACAACTCTTCGCGATGTTTTTCTAAAAAATCAGTCCAAGACACTTGCAATTTGCTGATAAATATGGTATAATATCATTAGATGTGAGTTTGAATAGATTTTGACGATAAATATAACAGAAAGGATCTTTTTATGGGAAAAATTATTTCGTTTGCAAACCAGAAAGGTGGCGTTGGTAAAACAACCTCGGCTGTGAATATCGCCGCATCCTTGGGAGTTTTGGGTTATAAAGTGCTTCTGATTGACTTGGATCCCCAAGGAAACGCAACCAGCGGCGTTGGTATTATGAAAAAAAATCTGAAGGCAACCGTTTTTGAGATGCTTACCACCGATACAGCCGCAAAAGACGTGGTTTTGAAGACAAATTATGACAATCTTTCCATCCTTCCCACCCACACAACGCTTGCTCGTGCAGAATATGAACTGGGCGACACCGAGAACGGCGAGTATGTGATGAAAAACAAGCTGGAGGAAATCAGAAACGACTACGATTACATCATCATCGACTGTCCTCCTTCCTTGGGAATGCTCACCGTAAACGCGATGACAGCGAGCGACGGCGTAATCATCCCCATGCAATGCGAGTTTTTCGCGCTGGAGGGACTCTCTCAACTGATGTTTACCATCAGTCGCATCAAGCAGCACTATAACAAGTCCTTGAACGTAACCGGAATTCTGATCACCATGCACAACAGCCGTTTGCTGCTGTCCTTGCAGGTAATTGGAGAATTGAGAAAGCACTACGCAGACCGCTTGTTCGAAACCACGATTTCCAGAAACGTAAAGGTCTCCGAGGCCCCCGGTTTTGGAGCTCCCGTTTACTACCACGAAAGACGCTCTAAGGGTTCTGTGGAGTATATGAACGTTGCAAAGGAGCTTGTTGAGCGTATTTGACGTTTGAAGGCGATTTTTCAGGCAAAACAAGCTTAAAAACAACACAAACAGTCAAGATTATAGATAGAAAGGATACCCATTATGGCAAAATCAAGAAGCGGATTGGGGCGCGACTTCTATTCTTTGCTGGATGATAACGTCTTAGCAAGTGATAAGACTAACGCAGCGTCCTCGATCCGAATTTCGGACATCGAACCGAGAAGCGATCAGCCCAGAAAAACCTTTGAGCGTGAGCCGTTGGAAAGTCTGGCTGATTCTATCGGGCAGTTCGGCGTATTACAGCCTATTGTGGTGAGAGAAAGCGCGCTCTTGCCCGGAACCTATGAGATTTTAGCAGGAGAACGCCGTTGGAGAGCCGCAAAAATGGCAGGCTTAAACGAAATTCCCGCCGTAATTCTGGAGGGAGACGATCTGAAGGCGGCGCAGGTTGCCGTAATTGAGAACGTTCAAAGAGAGGATTTGAACCCCATCGAAGAAGCGCTGGCATATTCCACCCTGATTGAGCATTTTGACCTCACGCAGGATCAGGTGGCGAAGCAGGTTGGTAAGAGCCGTTCCGCCGTTGCGAATCTGCTCCGTTTACTGGATCTTCCCGAGGAGGTTCTGGAAATGGTGCGCGACGGCAAGCTTTCCGCAGGTCACGCAAGGGCTATTTTGGGCTTAAAGGATCCCGAAAAGATGCCCGTCCTGGCAAAAAACATCATTGAAAAAGATTTGTCGGTGCGAGACGTTGAGAAAACCATTCGCCTCTGGAACTATGAGCCCGAGGAGGGTGAGGAGGAAGCTTCGCGAGAGGTCACCATGAGAAAGGTGTACATGAAGGATCTTGAGCATCGCGCCGTCACCTATCTCGGCAGAAAAGTTCGCATTTTAAAAACCCCGAAGAAAAAGGTGGTTGAGCTCGCCTATACCGACGACGAGGATCTGGAGGCGCTTCTCACCTCTATTTGCGGAGAGGACTTTTTCGCGGAGGAGTAACGGAAGCCACAAGCGCATGGGAACAACCCGCGATTTTCGGGATATTGTGCGAAATTTACAAGAATTAGCCAACCGATCCCCCCCACATTCTCCCAAAACAGTTGTAAACAATTACTAAAAACATTCAAAGAGAACAAGAAAGGAAGATCAATCATGATCGATATCAAATATATCAAGGAAAAGCCCGACGAGGTTGTTGCAAGGCTTGCAAAAAAAGGAAAGGATGCCAAGGAGGACATTGAAGCCATCCTGCGTCTGGACACCGAGCGCCGCGAGCTGATCGGTGAAACCGAAACGCTGAAGGCAGAGCAAAACAAGACCAACAAGCTGATTCCCCAGTACAAGAAGGAGGGAAAGGACGTTGCCCCCATCTTTGCTGAAATGAAAGCGCTTGGCGCGAAGGTAAAAGAAAATGACGATAAGCTTCGCGAGGTAGAAACGCAGCTGCAGTCCTTCCTTTTGGGTCTGCCCAACCTGCCCGACGTAGATCTGCTTGCGGGCGGCAAGGAGAACAACCAGCCTCTCCGCTACTTTGGTGAGCCTCGCACCTTCGATTTTGAGCCCAAAAACCACGTGGATCTCTGCACCGATCTGGGCTTGATCGACTACAAGAGAGGCGCAAAGCTCTCCGGAAACGGCTTTTGGATCTATTCGGGTCTGGGCGCGCGCCTGGAGTGGGCAATTCTCAACTACTTTATCGACTATCACCTGGGCAACAACTATCAGCTGATGCTGGTTCCTCATATGCTGGGCTACGAATGCGGTCTGACAGCGGGCCAGTTCCCCAAGTTCCAGGATGAGGTGTATTGGATGGAGACCGCCGAGGACGAGCGCCGTCGCTTCATGCTTCCCACCGCCGAAACCGCCCTGGTGTCCCTCCACAGAGACGAAATTCTTACCGAAGCCGACCTGCCCAAGAAATATATCAGCTATACCCCCTGCTTCCGCCGCGAGGCAGGCTCCTACCGCGCCGACGAGCGAGGCATGGTGAGAGGTCACCAGTTCAATAAGGTGGAAATGGTGCAATACACTCTGCCCGAAAAGAGTGACGAGGCCTTTGAGGAGCTGGTTGCCAACGCAGAGGGACTGGTAAAGGGTCTGGGCTTCCACTTCCGCACCGTGAAGCTGGCGGCAGAGGACTGCTCGGCATCCATGGCGAGAACCTACGATATTGAGATTAACATTCCCTCCATGAACGGTTACAAGGAGGTTTCCTCGGTATCCAACGCCCGCGACTATCAGGCTCGCCGCGGCATGATGCGCGTGAAGCGCGCCAACGGAAAGATGGAGTATCTCCACACGCTCAACGGCTCCGGACTTGCCACCAGCCGCATCTTCCCCGCGCTGGTTGAGCAGAATCAGAATGCCGACGGCAGCGTGACTGTTCCCGAGGTGCTTCGCAAGTATATCGGTCTCGACGTGATCAAAAAGTGATCCCCATCCAACAAAAGGATTTGAAAGGAGGTGTGATGCCCTGATGCATCCGATTTTGAAGTTTTTTGCTTCTGCAAGCGGAAATCTTTGGGAAAAACTACTCCATTGGTATCAAAACTCGGTGATCCGTGAGCTGTTGGATCACCTGAACAACAACGTATTCAATTTGGAATTCGGCGTTTACGATAACTTTACGGTATCGGGAAGCGCCAACGGAACGGTGCGAAACGTGATCATCGGACTTCTGTTCGGCATGATCATCAGCGCCATTCTCTCCTTCTATACCCGCAACGTTCACGGGCGCTTCATCCGAGAGCTGCTGAAGCAGGACGCCCTTTCTCCCGAAAAGGCGATGACCTTAAAGGAGTGCGGCGTGTTTGCCTGCCCCGCGGTGAGAGACCAGCTTCGCAGGGGAGGCGCACTGGCAAAGCTGACCCGATGCGCCGAGCAGGAAGCATTGGAGGAGACGGAAAGAAAAAATTATCAACCCAATCTCTCTACCGACAGATTTTACATCCCCGAGGATCTGAAATACAGAGCCGAGCTTCGCTTTGAGAACAAGGGCTTCGGAAAGCTGCCGATGCTTCTCACGGTGGTTGTTTCGATCCTTGGAGCCTATCTCCTTTGCAGAGTTCTGCCGATCCTTCTCACCTTTGCCGATTGGTTGATGACGGTTCTGGCGCCGTAAGAATGGTATATTCGTAAATATTGGAGGCTCCCTCACGAAAGAGGGAGCCTTTTTACTACAGCGCCGATCGGTTAAACCGTCTACGATATTGGAAATTTATGGTATTAGACTAATTCTAATTTTAGAATATTACATTTTGACAAGCGAGAAGGGGTGGTGAGAAATTTTTTTGTCATATATTATGTAAAAAAATCAAAAAACCCTTGACAAAACGATGAAAGAATGGTATTATATATTATAAATGGGTGTATTATGCCCAAATTCGGGAAAACGCTCTTGATGGTTCGGTGGTCGGACGGACACCGATCATACCGAAATTCCGATAAAAAGTCTGAAAAAAAGACAAATCTGACAAAAAGCGAGGTTTGGTTATGAAGATTTACAACAAAATTCTTGCCGTGATTCTCTCACTGGTCATGCTGCTCTCCGTGGTGCCCCTGTCGGTATTCGCGGACGCATCCGCTCCCGTGGGGAACTCTCAGCAGAACGGCTCCCAACAGAACGGCTTAACGGTCACGCTGACCGATCCCGCGCAAAAGGGTACGGGAGCCGACGGCACCATCACCTTCACGCTGGATCCCTCCGAGGTGCTTGCCGCTCTGAAGGGTGAAAAAACCGCGGAGGCGCTGATCGCGCTGCTGAAGGAGTGCATCGATCGCTCCAACACCGAGGTTGTGAATATGAACGACCTGATGGAAATGGTTCCCTTCAAAGCCATCCTCACAGCCCTTTTGGGTGAAAACAACGAGAACGCGTCCAATCTCGTAAAGCAATTTGGTGGAATACAAGCTCTGCTTGATCTTGTAGACGAGGAACGCCTCATTCTCACCGCCAATCAAGAGCAATTAGCCGATTTCCTGAATTCCTTGGAAAATCTCTCCGAGATCTTCGTCATCGATAAGGTGGCAGAGCTTCTTCCCGAAAAGGTGGAGGCACTGGAGAATGCCGCTATCACCGCCATTTCGGCAAAATTCGAGAGCGGTGAGCTGACCTTCGGCAAGGACAACTTCAAGGACGGCAAGTATAAGGATGCGGTTCTTGACGCCATCAACGCCGCAGGAAAGAATCTCAGCGACTATTTCCCCTCCGAGGCGGAAATTATGGCAAACCAAGCCCTTGTTTCCGAAATCGTGAACACCCTGATCGCGGAGATCAACAACGCCAATTTGGAGAGCAAGACCCCCGCGGAGAAGCTGGAGTATCTCCAGTCCATTCTCGTGGACAGCGCCGTGACGGCGCTGATCAACGGTGAAAAAACCGTGGAGCAGTTGGTGGCTGCCGATGTGAAGACCGAAAAGAAAACCGCCATCCTCAACGCGCTCCTTGAGAACGAAAATTCCGAGGTCTACCGCTATGCGGAGGCAAACCTCAACGAGGTAAAGTTTGAGCAAGAGTGCGGTGAAACCCTGAAATCCATGCTCATCGCGGATGCCAAGTCGGCAATCCTTTCCGCCAACCATGACAGTGCCACCTACCTGAAGGCAGACTTCATCGCAAGCCTCGCGGCTTTGGTGGAAAGCGATGCAATGGGCAGCTTCACAATTCTCTCGGCAGACGTGGACGCCATTCTTGCCAAGGTGCGTGCAGGCGAGTGCGCGCTGGGCGAGGTTGTTCGACTGAGTGTTTTCTTCGCTGGTCTCACCGAGGAGGATTACTCCACCATCTTCGCCATGATGGACATGAACGTTCTGGCGGAGGAACTTTCCGATGACACCAACTTCATCGTATCCAAGCTCACCAAGGAGCAGCTCAAAACTCTCGTAACCCAGATGCTGTCGGTTCTGGTTCAGAACGTAAAGAACATTGAGATCGACGGCTATCAGATCGCAGGCGTTGCAGGTGACAACAGCGAGCTTGCAGGTCTGCTCACCCCGAACTACCGCGGTCTGGCGCAGGCAGTTGCCAAGCTTATGCCCACTCTCACCGAAATCGCCGATTGCGAGGACGGTAAGCTCCTTTCCTTCAACCTCTTTGTGGAATACGAAAAGGTAAACTACGACCGTTGCAGCGAAGACTGTGAGGATGAGAGCTGTGAGGCTTGCAAGGCGCTCAGACAGGCAACCAAGGATATCAACATCGAATTCGTGTTTGAGGGCAATCTTGCTCCTCTCCGTAAGCTGGCAGGCAAGCTGGCTGAGTACATCTCTATTAAAAAGGTTGGCAATCAGCTCTACGTTGAGCTGACGCTCCCCGCCATCATCACCGAGGCATACGCAAAGTTCCTGGAGTCCGAGGAGGGCGCTTCCATTCGCGACAGCGTTCTCGGTCTGGCAGGCAAAACCGGCGCCGAGCTGGCAGAGGCTCTGAAGAATCTCTCGCTGGATCAGGTGATCGAGCTGCTCTCCAAGATCAACGTTGAGGAGCTTTATTCCCGCATTATGCAGCTGAGCCAGATCGAGGCGGCTCTGGAAAAGATCTGCGACGTGCTGGATCTGGATATCGACATTTCCAAGCTGCAGGACCTGAACGCTGTGCTGGACGCAATTGCCAACGGTGTTCCCACCTTCGAGGCGGTTTGCAACGCCATCTCCCGCCGCATTGGTATGGACGTGATGGCAATCCTTTCCACCGCGGCCTCCTATGCCGACAGAAACCAAACCATCCAGTCCTATCTGGATAAGCTGGCAGAGGTTCCTTATATCGGTAAGTACATCGACGATAAGAGCTTCTCCGAGATCCTTGAAAAGTATAAGGACGTTGAGCCTGTGAAGGCGGTATCCGATTTTATCGCCCGCAAGGTTGACGTGAATATTCAGTACCTGCTTCAGAACTACGATGCAAACGAGCTTTACCAATTGGCTCTGGAGAAGGCAAAGGATTACGAGCATTACTACAATAAGGTAAAGAATTTCATTCTCCACGCGCTGGATCCCAATTTCGTTGCAACCACCATTCCCGAGAAGCTGGCGCAAACACTCATTCCCGACGGCGCGCTGAACGCCTTCCTCAATTCCTCTCTGCTGAATGTCTACACCGGCAACGGCTCCTTCACCTTTGAGGATGACAACATTGACGTGGATCTGGGCGCATGGTCGGAAACCATTCTGAACTTCGCCTTGAAGTATATCGACGTGAGCGAGCAGACCGAAAATCTGATCCGCGCGCTCCTGCCCAACGCAACCGTGAACTTCGGTTTGCACCTGACCGTGAACTTCAAGAACCTCTCCCGCGTAACCTACGTGGACAGAGACGGCAACGAGCTTTTCACAACCTTCCTGCCCAACGGCGTGAACCCCAACGAATATCAGGACGCTCCCGTTGTGGAATTTGAGGAGTTTGAATTCTGGGTAGACGCCAACGGCACCTCCAACGATGCTATTACCGCCATTAACGGCGACGTCACTCTGGAACCCTTCTACTCCCGCGAGGAGTACACCGTCACCTTCACCGGTGAGGGCGGCGTGCTTGGCAGCTTCACCGTGAAGAACGGCATGACGCTGGCGGACATCACCGTTCCCACACCTCCCACTGCCGAGGAGCTTGGCTACTACAACGGCACCTACGTGTACGTTTGGATGCTGGGCGAAACCGAAATGACCCCGGAGCAGATTCTGTCCACCCAGGTTCTCAAGGATCTGACCTTCACCTACGTTTACAGCTTTGTGGAGGGCTCCGAGTTCGTGAACGGCGAGGACGCAGAGGTGGAGAAGGACGAGAACGATAACTGGACCGTTACCTTCCCCGAGGATCAGGTTGAGCTTGTGATCGACCGTACCAAGGGCGATATTGCCGACATCAACACCATCACCGTTACCACCAAGGACGGCGTGGTGATCTCTCTGGACGAGAACGTGCTCAAGCAGATCGCCGATGGCTCCAATGAGAACAGCGTGATCAAGCTGAGCTACAAGCAGGCAGCCGCAAGCGGCTCCTACAAGCATGAGCTGTTTACCTACAACCCCACCAATTCCTACGTATTCCACCTGACCGTTGACAACAACGATTTCTTCGCGCAGGATGGACTGACCTTCAACGGCGACGTTGAAATCACCATTCCCTTCGCGGGCGCTCTGAAAACCGACGACCAAACGCAAAAGACCATGCTGTATCTGCTTTTGGAGAACGGCAAGGTTCAGGAGATCGCCGCAACCGTAACCGAGGGTGTGGGTCTGACCTTCAAGGCGCCTCACTTCTCCGAGTTCTTCATTGTAAACGAATATCTGCTGAACGTCACCTTCAACGGTGTCAACGGATCCACCGCATTTGATGGCGGCGTGATGATCCCCGAAAACGCAGAGGTTCATAACATCATTCCCACCATCACCAACAACGCAGGCAAGGTGATCAGCACCATCAATTTGCTCAAAACCGCCGACAACAGCCTGTGGAATACCATCGCCAAGATCGGTGACGGCATCGACGCAATGCCCGCCTTCGCTTTGACCGTTGAGTTCAAGGCAGAGGATATCCCCGCAACCGCAAAGTACCGCGTGGTTTACGAGGAGAACGGCACCGCCAAGGAAGCGCTGTTCGATACCGAGGCTGAGGCAAACAAGTTCCTTGCCGACAACGCCGCAAAGATCAAGGTACCCTTCGGATACCGTCTTGCCAACGCTTGGGTGGGTGAATCTCAGGCAAACGGCGTGATCTATTACGTTCCCAAGACCGAGGCAATTCAGGTAACGCTCACCTTCCCCGGCAACGTGGTTGTGGAGTTCACCGTGGAAACCTACAACAGCTTCTATATCCCCGGCATCACCGAGTCCGCAGGCTACACCGTTGAGTGGGAGTGCAAGGATCTGAATCTGATCCTCTCCTCCAACACCAAGGCAGAGGATCTGCTGAAGGCAATGCTGGATGCGAACAAAACCTCGGTTGCCGTAACCGAAAAGAAGACCGCTGTTTCCTACACCGTTCAGCTTCCCGAGGGCGTAACTCTTCCCGAAAACATCGCGAATTCCTTCCATAAGGATGCTACCGTTGAGGTGGTAATCACCTTGAAGGAGGGCTATGAGCTGGTGTCCCTCAAGTGGTTCGGTGATTCCGCAAACGGCGAGATTACAAAGAATGCCGACGGTAAGTACACCTTCACCATGCCCGCCTCCAACGTTCGCGTGGAGCTGGAGCAGAAGGCATCCGACGTGACCATCGAGATCGCGGGTCAGAACGTGACCACCCAGTATGGCAAAACCATCACCTTTACCGTAACGATTCCCGCAGGCGAGATTCTGGAATCCGCGCCCGCGCTCGGTAAGCTGGTTACCTTCGTTGTGAACAGCGATGGAAGCAAGACCCTCACCTATGCCCTCAACGTAACCGTTGAGATCAAGGACGGCACCAAGATCAGCTACAAGACTGCTCCCAAGCTGCCCACCGTGATCACCCTTTCCAACGCTTTGGTTACCACCGAGCAGGCTCCCGCAGCCTCCATTGAGGGTCTGGTATTCGCAGGCTTTGCCGCTCCCGAAAGCGCAAAGCTCAACAATACCGAGTATCAGTTTGCGATCTTCAACCAAATTGATGAGCCCGCAAATCTGCTGTGGCTGTGGATCACGCTGGCGCTGATCGCTCTGATCGTTCTGATCACCGTTCTCTACCGTCTCTACATTGGCGGTCGCTTCAAGCCCAACTTCTTCCTGCGCTTCATCACCTGGATCGTTCAGATGTTCTTCTACGTATGTCTGGCAGTTTCGGGTTTGGTTCTCAAGATTGCTCAAGGCACAACCAAGCGCGAGGACATCAACTTTGAAGCCTTTGGTCTGGAAAATCCCGACGAGGACTGATCAACCAATCATCTGAAAACTCATCCCACTCACAGCGTGAGTGGGATGGAATGAGTCTATCATGGGGAAAACTTTGAAAAAAGTTTTCCCCATGATGTTATCTTCGGTTAGGTTTTCCACAATCGAGTTGTGGAAAATGTGGATAACTTGTTGAAAAGAGTAAGAAAAAGATTGTTTTTCCCATTCATAACAGGCGCAACGGCATGAAAAAAACGCCAAAAAAGCATATACGTACTGCAATTTGAGACAAAACAGCCGCTTTTTCATAAATTGCCGCGCCTGTGGAAAACCCCGAATAAAATCGAATTTTGTTGTGGAAAACTCTTTTCAAAGCAAAAAAATCCATCAAAAAGGAGTTTCGAAAATGAAGTTTTCAACCAAATATACCGTTCGCTGGCACGATACCGACGCCAATCGGATCCTTCGTCCCTCCGCTCTGCTGATGTATATGCAAGAAACGGCAAATCATCAGCTTCGCGCATCGGATATGGATCTGGATCGCTTGCGTGACGAGCGCGGACTTGGTTTTCTGCTCAGCCGTATTTCGGTTTGCGTTTACCATCGGCTCTACGCCTACGACGAAATTGAGGTGCAAACCTGGATTGTGGAGGGGAAGGGGCTCAGCTTCAACCGTTGCTTCCGTGTGCTTCGGGGAGAGGAGATCGTTGCCGAGGCGTTTTCCACCTGGGGCTTAATGGATCTTTTCGGCAAACGGCTGGTGCGGCAGGAGAATTTTCAGTATCCCTTCGGCGGAGACGATCCCATCAGCCTGTCTCTGCCCGTTCGCTTCCGTCTCCCCGCCCTTTCGGAAATGGAGCCGGTGGGAGAGAGAACGATCGTTTATTCGGATTTGGACTACAACTGCCACATGAACAACACCCATTATCCCGATATGCTCTGCGATTTCACGCCGAATATACTGAGCCGATGCGTGGCGGGGTTCTCTCTTTCCTATCTCCAAGAGGCGGCACACGGCAAAAAGCTGTCGGTCTATCGGGCGCAAAGCGGGGATGAATTTTTATTCCGCACCGTGGACGAGGAGGGAACCGTTTGCCTGGAGGCAAAGCTGATCACCCGTCCTCTCACCGATCTGAAACGGGAGTATCCGGCGGGAGAAACGGTATGAAAACGAAAATCAAGGTGCGGAAATTCCGCGTCACGCGGGTACGCTTGAGGGAGGAAAAGCTGGATCTCACCAACGAAAAAGCCCTTTCGGTTGAGAAAAATCTTCTGCGCGGCAATAAAATTCTCGCGGAGCTTCTGTTGCCGTCTACCCTGTGCACCGTGAAAAGCGGCGCGTTTTCCAAATGCCATCATCTAAAGACCGTTGTTTTACCAACCGAGGGCAACGTGGGGCTCTCCACCGATGCCTTTGCGGGATGCTCCGCCTTAACCCACGTGGAAAACAGCCAACAAATCACCTACATTGGAAAAAACGCCTTTGCCGATTGCGTGTCTCTTACCGAGATTTTCCTTGGAAAAAGCCTTCGCGGGATCGGAGAAAACGCCTTTTCGGGGTGTGAGCAATTGCAAAAAATCAGCATTTCCAACCGCTTGCAGAGCTTGGGAAGCGGCGCTCTCCGAAATTGCGCGTCGCTGAAGCAGGTAACGGTGGAGGAGGGAAGAGAGCAGCTTTCGGCGGAGCTTTTTCGAGGCTGCTCGTCCTTGAGGGAGATCGAAATTCCCGAAGGAATCGAAAACATGCCGCGGGGGATTTTCCGCGACTGCGCCTCCTTGGAGCAGATTCGCCTGCCGTCATCGGTAAAATCGGTGGACGCCTCGGCGTTTCGGGGATGCGCGTTGCTCAACCGTGTGGAGCTTTCCCTCGGTGTCAAGCGGATCGGCGCCATGGCGTTCGCCTCCGCACCCATGCTCAAATCCATTGCCATTCCCCACAGCGTAACAAGACTGGGCTTTGGCGCCTTCGGTCTTGGCTTTTCCAAGGAAAAGACCCGCGTGGAGGTGGAAAACGAGTACATGAAGCGGCGGATGCGTCGCTTGCTTGTTCTTTGCGGCAGCGGGGGACGCACGACTGTGGTGCAAACGGGAAAGACCCTTGAGGAACGAAAGCGGGAACGCCGCCGCGCAACGGTGGAGCAAACCGCCGTTCACCTTACCGATTTGTGAGCAACGGGTGTAAAATTCACCGAAAAAAAACATGTTTTTATGCGAAAAAGCAGGAGAAAAATCCGAAATGGTGTTGACATTGCTTTTTTGATATGATATAATATTATAGGATATCAATATCTAAAGGTATGAAGTGAAATTTAACCATAGAAGAAAGGATGATGTGGTATGAAAGATCATCGCACAAACTCCGCACAACGCCCGACATTTCGCTCGTTTGCCGTTGTTGCAGTGATGCTCGTGTTGCTGATTTCTCTGTTCGCGGTTTCCGCGGCGGCTGAAAGCGCGCAAACGGTCATCACCGTTACCGAGGAGAACTTTACAATCTCTTTGGAGAAGGACAGCAACGGAGCTTACACCAAGGTGTACGACGAAAGCACAGGCGTGTCTGTTGCAGTAAACGGAAACACTCCTCTGGCAGGAGTAGATGCCGCTCACAAGAATACTGTGAAGCTCGTATTTGTTTCCGCGGCATACAACAGCCCCAACGTGTCGGAAGCAACGCACATTTTGATCGAGTATAAGCTGGAGGGCGATGATGCTTGGAGATATACCTCCAACACCCAGATCAGCGTTCCCGCCAAGATCACTCCCAAGCAGCTTACCTGGAGCGAGGCTTATGCGTCTGCCACCATTACATACGTTCCCAACGCTTCCCAGTTCGAAATTGCTCTTTCCGATCTGGCAGCTGCTCCCAAGCTGATGAACGGCACCGTGGAGTTCACCAACTACACGAAGGTTGGCATTTCCCCCATCAGCGCGGTTGACGCGGGCAACGAGGTTGCAACCTCCAAGCTGGTATTCACCGTGAACGATTCCAACTACGCCGCTCCCGAGCTTCCCGTAAAGGTAACCGTGAAGCCCATCGTGATTGATAAGATCACCTGGACGGGAACCGACAAAAACGAATTCACCTACGGCGACGCCGTGAACGTTGGCTTCACCGCCTACGCAGGCAGCACCGAGTATAACGTGTTCAAGCTGGTTTGCGATAAGCCCGAGGATTTCGCAAAGGGCAACGTTGGAAACTATCTTCTCACCTTGGAGTGGATCAGCCAGTCCCCCAACTTCACCACCACCGACGCGGTGGTAAAGAGCTTTGGCTTCACCATCAATCCCAAGTCCCTGGACGTTGTGATGAACAGCATCACGGTTCTCGGTGACGAGAAAACCGCCTTTACCGTCAGCGTTGTTGGTAAGGACGGCGCAAAGCTTCCCGCCGAGGTTCTGAGTCAGATCGTTTACAAGCTGGAAAACGGCAGCCCCTTTGAGGGAATGGTCAACTACGGCTCTTCGGTTGTGGTGGCGCAGCTTCCCCAAAACGGTAACTACGTGTTCAACACCACGGGAGCAACCGGCATCACCGAGCTGAGCGCAACCGTAACGGTGCTTCGTCAGGAAAAGAGCTTCCCCGTGAAGAACGAGGCAAACGAAATTGTTGGAACCGTGATTCTTTCCAATCCCAACGGCTTCTCCGACAGCGTGAACGCAACCATTACCGCAATTGCGGGTTATCCCAACATTGTAAAAAACAACCGATACAATCAGGTTTACAAAATTTCCGTGAGCGGCGCGGAGGAGGGTGCAACCTTCACTCTGTTTATCCCCTTCACCAATGCCGTTGTTGCTCCCGGATCTCATCCTCTCACCGCTGAAACCCTGTGCGTTTACGAGGAGGCTACCGGAAGCCTGACCGCCGCCAATGCCGCAGGCAAGGGCTACAGCGTGGTGCTTGGCGAGGGCTTCTATCAGGTGGATGGCTTTGGCTCGGTTG
Organism: Oscillospiraceae bacterium; assembly: GCA_015064525.1. Lineage (GTDB taxonomy): Bacteria > Bacillota > Clostridia > Oscillospirales > CAG-272 > UMGS1865. The sequence continues at coordinate 4,207 of SVSC01000028.1, read as the reverse complement.
GAGAAACCATCTTTGTGATCTCCCCCGATTATGACACTCCCTTCATCCACACCATTTGGGCAATTCTGCTGTTCATTCTTCTGGCAGTTGCTCTGCTGCTGGCAATCTTCTACCGCGGACTTCTGCTCCGCCGTCAGATGCAGACCAAGGAAGACGAGCCTATCGTGATCGACACCGTTGGTGTTCTGGAAAGCCACGCTCCCATTGAGGTAGAGCCCAGACCCGAGGTTGACGAGGAGGCTGCGCTCAATCAGATGGTTGAGGACGTTAACAACGACATTGATCCCGATCTCTACGCGGAAACCGTTGAGGCTACCGAGGAAGAAATTCAGAAGTCTGTTGATGAATCCGTTGAAGAGCTGAAGGACGAGGTTTCCTTGATTGAGCTTGACACGAAGCTGGATGAAATTACCGAAGAAATGGTTGACACCATTGCCGAGGAGCTGGAGGAAACCGTTACCGCCGAGGATGCTGTTCAAGCAGATGAGGCTGAACTTGAGGAAGCCGTTGCCGATGCAATGGATGAAGCTCTTGCGCTGAATGAATCTGCCGACACAGAGGAGGCAGTTGAGCTTGAGGAGGCTACCGAGGAAGTTGCCGAGGAAGCCGCTGAGGAGACTGCTGAGGAAATTACCGAAGAAGTTGCTGAGGAAGCTACCGAGGAGGCTACTGAGGAAGCTGCCGAAGAAGTTGCTGAGGAAGTTGCCGAGGAAGCTGCCGAAGAAGTTGCTGAGGAAGTTGCCGAGGAAGCTACCGAGGAAGCTGCTGAGGAAGCTGCTGAGGAAGCTACCGAGGAGGCTACTGAGGAAGCTACCGAGGAGACTACCGAGGAGACTGCTGAGGAAGTTACCGAGGAGACTGCTGAGGAAGTTACCGAGGAGACTGCCGAGGAAGCTACCGAAGAGTCTACGGAAGAATCCACCGATGAGTCCGATGATGACAACGATGATGACAACGACGATGATGATGGAGACGATGATGCTGTTGAGGCATCCGCAACGGTTGAGGAGAATCCCTACTCCTTCGGCGGACCTGTGGCAGATCCCGCAACCTTCATCGACGTAAAGGAAAATCCCGAGGCTTACCAGGAAATGCTGGAAAGAGAAAAGAGAGGCGAGATCAAAATCGTTTCCCGTTTCAAGAAGAGCTTCCAGTCCAAGCTGGCACAGTCTCAGGGTAACGTTCAGGATTACTACTCTGAAATCAAGAACGCGCTTCTCTCCTTTAAGGGCGTGAAGAGCCGCATGAGCTGGAACTATGAGGCGTTCAATAAGGGAAGAACCCACGTTGCAAAGATGGATGCGAAGGCGAAGTCCCTCTACCTCTATCTGGCTCTGGATCCCGCAGCGTATGAAGGCACCAAGTACGGCATCACCAACGTTTCCCACAAGAGAAAGTACGCAACCACCCCCACGCTGTTGAAGATTAAGGGTGAGCGTAAGTTCAAGTATGCGTTGGAGTTGATCGCCGTGATGTGCGGTGAGCAGATGACTCTGCCCAAGATGGACACCGAAAAGGTTGACTACAGAATCCCGCGCATGACCATTGAGGAAATGGTTGCGGCAGGCATTCTCAAGCAGAACGCAGGTTACATTCCGCTGACCGACGAGGCAAAAACCGAAACGGTTGTAAACGAAGAGGTTGCTCCCGTTGAGGAGGCTGTTGCTGAGGAAGCTGCTACCGAGAAAGTTGTTGCTGAAGAAGCTGCTACCGAGGAAGTTGCTGCTGAGGAAGCTGCTGCTGAAGAAGCTGCTACCGAGGAAGTTGCTGCTGAGGAAGCTGCTACCGAGGAAGTTGTTGCTGAAGAAGCTGCTACTGAGGAAGTTGTTGCTGAGGAAGTTGTTGCTGAAGAAGCTACTGCCGAGGAAGCTGTTGCCGAGGAAGCTACTACCGAGGAAGCTGCTGCCGAGGAGGTTGCTCCCGTTGAGGAAGAAACCACCGAGGAGACCAAGCCTGAGGCATAATTAAAAAACAAATTTTTCATCCCCCTCAAAATTGAGGGGGATGTTTTTTGGTTGTTAAGATCTTTTCAAGCATCCTTTTTTTTACCGTATCCAAAAAGCCCTCGGATGACCGTCATTTCATCCGAGGGCTCAAAAAATTTTATCTTATTAAACTGTGAGAGAATCCAACATCCAAACGCCGTTCTGTAAAATCAGAGAAAGTCTGGTTTGAATGGGAAGCTCGGGACGGTCCACCTCCCACGCGGTAATCGAAATCAACACGCGGGTGGAATTGCTGGGGCGAACGATTTTCATAGTGGAATAATCGTAGATCAGCGGGGTAGGGTGATGATCCTTCTCCGAAGGAATCAGAATATAGAGATCATCGTTGCTCTCCAGATAGCGAGCATCGGAGGAATGAACGCCCGTGTGAACGTCGGGAACAATCACGCCCTCAAAGGCAGAGGGATAAACCGACTTTTCAAGAAGCTCGGTGCTGTAAACCGCCTCCGCCGCCAGCTTGATGGCTCCAATGGTTTTGTACTTGGATTGACTGCTGACAATATTGTAGTTTTTGGTGTATCCCAGCTTGGTATAGTCGCTGTATAGCTCCTTGTAGATGGGAAGCTCGCGATCACAGTAGGGAAGTCCCTCTCCATAAAAAATGGAATTGATCTCATAGGATGCCTCAATCAGCTCAACCACGCGGTCATAAATCTTCTCCAAGTCGGGCGCGCGGCGCGATGCACAGGAGGTGAGCGCCGCCGTGGAAAACAGCATCGAAGCAAGCAGAAAAACACTAATAATTTTCTTCATTTTTTTCTTCTCAATTAAATTATTTTTGAGGGGCGGGCAAGCCCGCTTTCAAAAGTCGCCTTTTATTTGGATAAAATTTGATCGTGCCGTCCCCGATGATGGGATAATATCTGTTTCCAAATAGTTCGAATAAGTTAACATTGTGGAGCGGATGGGGTGGAAAACGACAAGTCGTTAGTACCCAGCCGCTTGCGACAGCTATTGCTCGTTCAGCGTACAGCACGAACAAATTTACAAAACTCCAGACAGAGCCGCTGTGTACTACTAACTCTAAAACAACCCCTACGAGAAAGTTCTTGGAGGTGTGGAACCTTCTTACAAGAAGGTTCCGCAAGCCAACCCTTCCTTCCTAAACTAACTTACTCCTCAGTTTCAGTCACATCAATGGCTTCCACGTTGGGGGTGGAATCTTCGATTTTTTCAACCTCGTCCTCGCGGGCAACCTTCGTAAAGTTCACAAGCATCTGACCCTCGGAGAGGCGCATCACGATCACGCCGCCGGCACTTCTGGAGCGAGAGGGAATCCCCGAAACGGGAGTACGGATCAAGGTTCCCGAGTCGGTGATCAGCATCAGGTCGTCGCTGTCGTTTACAGAGGCAACACCGGTGAGCTTACCGCTCTTTTCTGTGATGTTATAGCAGGTTACTCCGTAGCCGCCGCGATGCTTCATCACGCGGAACTCATCGAAGGGACAACGCTTACCGAAGCCATTTTCGGTCACGCAGATCAGATCCTTACCGTCCTCAACCACGGCAACGCCAACCACCTCGTCTCCATCGCGGAGGGAGATACCGCGCACGCCGCGGGCGGTTCTGCCCATTACGCGAGCCTCGGACTCGATAAAGCGGACAGCCATACCGTTGGAGGTGGTGATGAGAAGCTCGCTGTTGCCGTCGGTGCAGCGAACAAAGAGCAATTCGTCGCCTTCATCCAGATTGATGGCGATCTTACCGCCCTTTCTCTGATACTCGAAATCGGAGAGGGGAGTACGCTTGATCACGCCGCGACGGGTAACCATAGTCAGATACTTGCCCTCCTCAAAGTCCTGCACGCTGATGCAGGAGGTCACCTTTTCCTCGGGCTGAAGCTCCAGAATATTCACAAGGTTCTGTCCCTTTGCGGTTCTTCCCGCCTCGGGAATCAGGTACGCCTTCTTGCACTGCACCTTACCCGTGTTGGTAAAGAGCATCAGGTAGGAATGGCTGTTCACGGCAATCACCTGCTCGATAAAGTCCTCCTCCTTGGTGGACATACCGATAATGCCCTTACCGCCTCGGTTCTGGGCGGAATAGGTGTCGGCGGGCTGACGCTTGATATAGCCCGCGTGGGTGAGGGTGATCACGCAGCTGTGGCGCTCGATCAGATCCTCCAGAACGATCTCATGCTCCGCCTGAACGATCTCGGTGCGGCGGGCATCGGCATATTTATCGCGAATGGCGGTCATTTC
>SVSC01000027.1 GCA_015064525.1 Oscillospiraceae bacterium | reverse complement strand
ATTTCTCCCGAAATGTTCGGAGAGTTCGTGTACCCGTACCTCAGCCGCTTGGCAAAGCGCTTCGGTCTTTTGTCCTACGGCTGCTGCGAGCGCGTGGACACGCTTTGGGAGGACTATGTTTCCAAGTGGGATAATTTGCGCAAGCTGTCGGTTTCTCCTTGGAATGTGGAGCCTCAGATCGGTGAATACCTCCGCGGCTCTCGCATCGTTTACTACAGCAAGCCCCGCGCGGAGATCGTTACCAACGTAGGTCCCCTTGATGAAGATGCGGTTCGCAGATGCTTCAGGGATATCGCGGAGGCATCCAGCGGATGTCTTTTGGAGGTTGCACAGCGCGAGGTTGGCACCATTTACGGTGACTACGAGCGGGGCAGACGCTACGTTGAGCTGGCAAAACAAACCATTGCCGAGTATTGGAAGCCCTGATCGCTTGCATCGGCTGTAAGCGATCCGAATAGAACAAACGCTCCGTCGAGGAAACCCCAAACGGTTCCTTGGCGGGGCGTTTTTTGATGCAATTTGTATGCATGAGTGCCTGCGTGGAGGAATGTTTCACTACCGTTTGTCACTTTTTGGATCCCCCGTCGAAGCGGGGGATTTTTTGTCGTTCGCTTTTTTTGACCGCGCGACAGACTTTGACAGCTTTTGCGTTGCTTTTGTGGTAAAATATTGCAAAAAGAAGGAAAAAGGAAGGATCAAAAAATGATGAACGGCGACGGTTACGTAACCTATGAGGAGCGCGGTGATGCGATGGTGGTGCGGATCGGAGGTGAAATCGACCATCACGGAGCGGTGGCGGTGCGATCGGGGATCGACCGCGTGCTGGCAACAAGACGACCGCCAAGGGTTTATTTGGAGCTTTCGGGGGTCAGCTTTATGGATAGCTCAGGCTTAGGGCTGATCATGGGGCGTTATGCGCTGGTCAAGCGGTATGGCGGTGCTATGGCGGTGCTGGATCCCAGCCCTGCCGTAATCAGAATTATACGCTTGGCGGGAATGGATAAAATGGTTCCCATCAGAACCGGTAAAAAGAAAGGATGATGACTATGAAAACAACTGTGGATTTTTTTGCGGCGGTGGAAAATCAATTCACCATACAGCTTCCGTCCTACTCCGTGAATGAGGGGATCGCGCGAGCTGCCGTGGCGGCATTTTGCGCCCAACTCAACCCAACGGCGGTGGAGCTTGCCGATTTGAAGTGCGCTGTTTCGGAGGCGGTGACCAACTGCATTGTTCATGCCTATCGCGATGAGCCCGGGGAGATCCGCATTTCCGTGAAGCTCTGCGAGGGAAGATTGATTCAGGTGGAGATTCGCGACAAGGGATGCGGAATTGAGGACGTTCGTCAAGCTCGTGAGCCGCTGTTTACAACCGACGCCGCCAATGAGCGAAGCGGTATGGGCTTTACCGTAATGGAAAGCTTTTGCGATTCGGTTCGCGTACATAGCAAGGTTGGAAAGGGGACCACCGTGATTCTTGTAAAACGGTTACGGAAATGAGTCTCCCGCAAAAGGAAGGGAACGAGCAAATGGATCAGAATGATGTGCATGAACGGAACCGAGTGCTTTTGGAGAGAATTCGTCAAGGAGACACCCGCGCAGAGGAAACGATGCTGGTGGAAAATTTTGGACTGGTGCGGCAAATTGCGGGACGTTTTCTCGATCGGGGGGCTGAATATGAGGATTTGGTGCAGATCGGAACGGTTGGAATGCTCAAGGCAATCCGATCCTTTGAGCCCCGGCGAGGAACCGTTTTTTCCACCTACGCAGTTCCCTTGATCATCGGTGAAATCCGCCGTCATCTGCGGGACAGCGGCCCCGTGAAGGTGAGTCGGATCTATAAGAGACGAGGCGTTTCTCTGATGCATGAAAAGAACCGAATTTTTGCCGACGAGGGCAGGGAAGCGGGTATCGCGGAGCTTGCGGAGCGTTGCGGCATGAGCGTAGAGGAGGCAGCCGTTTCGCTGGATGCGCTTTCTCCGGTGGTGTCCCTTTCCGACTATGTTTACGGTGAGGACACCGTTACGGTGGAGGGCGTGCTTTCGGATGAGGAAAGCGAGCGGGAGAGCGAGAGAATCTGCGATCGTGTGGCGATCTCTCAAAGCATCAACCGTATGCCTCCCGTATGGCGCCAGATCGTGATTCTTCGATATTATCGGAATATGACCCAACAGCAGGTAGCAGCCCTCCTGGGACTCACGCAAGTAAAGATCTCCAGAGAGGAAAAGAAAATTTTGGAGTTTTTGAGAAAAGAATTGGCGTAGCACTTGACATCGCTTCCTCGTTTTGATATACTGTAAGAAAAAACGGAGGTGAGGAAATGAGAGGGCTCCCATGGGCAAAAAAAATGCTTTCAAGGCTTGCGTACGGCGTTCGCGCGCTTTGGACTGCGCTCAAGAAGCTGCTTCAAATTTCTGCGCTTGCGCTGAAAAAAGCCTTCCGATGGCTGATTCAACCTCGTCCGCGGCTGAATCGTTGGTTGCGCATCACGGTTTGCTTGGCGCTGTCTCTTTCCTTTTTGCTGTTCGGCATGGCGCTGTGCATCAGCGGCGCGGTGAAGCACAAAACGCGGGATCGGATCCGATCGGCAGACGCGCTTGTGTCGGTTGAGCCGTTCGATTGCGTTCTGGTGCTTGGATGCAGCGTTTATCCCAACGGGGAACCAAGTCCCATGCTTGCCGACCGTATGATTACAGCGGTTTCGTTGATGGAGCGGGGCGTTTCCAACCGCATGGTGGTTAGCGGTGATCATAGAAGGGACACCTATAACGAGGTGGGGGCCATGAAGCGCTTCGCCGTGGAGCGCGGTGTGGCATCCGAGATCATTTTTCAGGATCATGACGGCTACTCCACCTACGATAGTCTCGCGCGGATCCGATCGGTATTCGGTGCTAAGCGGATCGTGATCGTCACCCAAGGCTACCACCTGCATCGCGCGCTCTATCTGGCAGAAAAGCTGGGCATCGAGGCGTACGGCGTTTCCGCCGATCTTCAAGCCTACCGAAAGCAGCCCATCTATAATCTTCGGGAGGTTCTGGCGCGCTGCAAGGACGTTTACTATGGCTTGGTTCAGCCGTTGCCCGAGGTCGTATCTCCTCCCGTATCCTTGAGCGGGAACGGTGACTGCACGGCAGAGGACAGACCTTGACGCGCGGTTGCTGTTTTTTGAAAAAAGCTATTGATTTTTCAGAAAAAATGTGGTATAATGAGGCATAGTCTTGTGAAACTTTTCACAAAAGTCCGCAAGATGATCTTTAAAGAAAACAATAGGAAGGATAACAGATTATGGCAAGAATTATTCTCAATGAAACCTCCTACCACGGCGCAGGCTCGATTAAGGAAATTGTTGGAGAGGTAAAGGGCAGAGGGCTCCATAAGGCTCTGGTTTGCTCGGATCCCGATCTGGTGAAATTCGGCGTTGCCCAAAAGGTGCTGGATGTACTGGATGAGGCAGGACTTGGCTACGAGCTTTATTCCGACATTAAGCCCAATCCCACCATTGAAAACGTGCAAAGCGGTGTTGCCGCCTATAAAAAGAGTGGCGCAGACTATCTGATCGCCATCGGAGGCGGCTCCTCTATGGACACCTGCAAGGCAATCGGCATCATCATCGCAAACCCCGAGTTTGAGGACGTGAGAAGCCTTGAGGGGGTTGCGCCCACCAAGAATCCGTCGGTTCCGATGATTGCGGTTCCCACCACTGCGGGTACTGCCGCCGAGGTCACCATCAACTACGTGATCACCGACGTGGAAAAGAAAAGAAAGTTTGTTTGTGTGGACGTTCACGATATTCCCGTGGTTGCCATTATCGACCCCGAAATGATGAACACCATGCCTCGCGGATTAACCGCCGCAACGGGTATGGATGCGCTGACCCACGCCATTGAGGGCTATATCACCAAGGGCGCTTGGGAAATGACCGATATGTTCCACCTAAAGGCAATCGAGCTGATTGCCTCCAGCTTGAGAGGAGCCGTTGAGAACACTAAGGAAGGCAGAGAGGGCATGGCGCTGGGACAATATATTGCGGGCATGGGCTTCTCCAACGTTGGACTTGGCATCGTTCACTCTATGGCGCACTCTCTGGGCGCGGTTTACGACACGCCCCACGGTGTTGCGAATGCCATTCTGCTTCCCACGGTAATGGAGTACAACGCATCCGAAACGGGTGAGAAGTACCGTGATATCGCTCGCGCAATGGGCGTTCAGGGAACCGACAGCATGACGCAGGAGGAATACCGCCGCGCGGCTGTGGAGGCTGTTCGTCAGCTTTCCAAGGACGTTGGAATTCCGCAGGATCTGAAGGAGATCGCAAAGGAGGAGGACGTTCTGTTCCTGGCGGAATCTGCCATGGCAGACGCTTGCCGTCCCGGAAATCCCAAGGATCCCACGCTGGAGGATATCATTGCCCTCTACCGTTCGCTTCTCTGATTTGAGGATCAAGGATCTTCAGTTGCCCCGCCGAGAAATCGGCGGGGACTTTTTTCATTTTTAGACGAATATTTTTTCGTTTCTCCGAATATGAATGTCACAGAACTTTATTCTCGTTTATACAGATAATACCGTAAAAATCGGCATTTTTTTTGAGAGAAAAATCGACAAAAAAGTTCTGAAGCTCCGTCGGAGAAGAAAAAACAACAAAAACGCCGATAAATATGCAAGAAAAATGCATATATGGGGCGGGGGACTTGCCTTTTTCATCGGCATCCCCTCGGCACGTTGTGCGATTTTTACAAAAAGACCTGTTTTTTTGTGATAAAAGGCAATCTTCTCCTGTGGTATAATCAAACAAAATGGACCGACAAGGAGGAATGGCAATGAAAGAGACCATGAATTGCGTGGGATGCAGAAGAATTTTGGAGCAGGAAACGGTGGCGTTTGGAGGAATGCTTTTGGAATATCGGCTTCTGCTGGCGAATGACGGAGGAGATCGTTTTCGCGTGCGTGTAGCCTTGGGAAGTGAGGCGGCGGAATACGGAATTGGAGATCAGCTGGCGTCGGCGCTGGAGAGATACCGTTTATTGGTGCGGGGAACCGTTACGCCTTGCTGTCTGCGGGAGGTTCTGGAGGATCTTTGCGGATGATCGAAAAACGCGGAAAAATCACGAAAAGTACTTTACAAACCGGGAATAGTGTGATATAATAAAAAAGGTTTGAGACTTTCGTACAAGTCTCTCGGAAGTCCCATTGGAAAGGATAAAGGGTTTGCTCATGAAATGTCCCGGTTGTGGTTTTCCCGAAAGTAAGGTGATTGATTCCCGCCCCGTGTCGGAGGGCTACAGTATTCGTCGACGCAGGGAATGTCTGGCGTGTCAGAAGCGCTTCAACACCTTTGAAACGGTGGAAACCGTTCAGATCATCGTTGTGAAAAAGAGCGGAAGCAAGGAGCTTTTTGATAAGCAAAAGCTGCTTGCGGGTGTGCTGAAGGCAACCGAGAAGCGCCCTGTGGATGCGGTTTCCCTGGTGAATGAGATCGAGGCGGAGCTGCAAAACACCTTGCGCCAGGAGATTACCTCCACCGAGCTTGGCGAGCTGGCAATGAAAAAGCTCAAGGAGCGAGACGAGGTGGCGTACGTTCGTTTTGCGTCGGTTTACCGTGAATTTAAGGATATCGACACCTTCTTGGCGGAGCTGAACGTGCTGAAGGATCGCACCGAAAACGGCGAGACGAACTGACGTGAGTGCTTCGTGGAATCCCTGGCATGGCTGCAAGCGGGTGAGCGAGGGATGTTTACATTGCTATGTTTACCGCATGGACGAGGCGTTCGGCAAAAACGGCGGAGAAATTCGGATCAATTCGGATTTTCTTCTGCCTCTGCGCGAAAGCAAGGGGCAAATGCGGATCCCTTCGGGCGAAACGGTTTACACCTGCTTTTCGTCCGATTTTTTATTGGAGGATGCCGATCAATGGCGCCCCGATGCCTGGCGCATGATGCGTCTGCGGCAGGATTTGCGCTTTGTTTTCTTCACCAAGCGGATTGAGCGACTGGCGGATTGTCTCCCAAAGGATTGGGGAGAGGGCTACCCCAATGTGGTGATCGGATGCACCTGCGAAACACAGAAGCGCGCCGACGAGAGACTTCCTGTTTTTCTCTCCCTGCCCATTGCCGAGAGATGGGTGATCTGCGAGCCGATACTGGAGTTCATTGATTTGGAAAAATATCTGGCAAACGGAGGCATTGCGGAGGTTTCGGTTGGCGGTGAGTCGGGGGACGGCGCGAGGGTCTGCGATTTTGCGTGGGTACAAGAAATGTATAACGCTTGCTTGCGGCATCGCGTGCGGTTTTCCTATCACCAAACGGGAGCGCTTTTGCGAAAGAATGGGAGGCTCTACCGCATTCCGAGGGAGCAACAGCACGCGCAAGCGCAGAGAGCTATGAGCGAATTGCAACGGTTGGCGGGCTGTTAACCGTTCTTGGCTTTGGGTCTGAAAAATATGGTAATCGCCTCCCCTGCGCGGGGAGGCTTCTTTTTGCAGTTTGGATTTTCCGAGGCGCTTCTTTTGGGAGAACCCGTGATCCGTTTCCGATCAAGCTGCTTGCAACGGAGCTGCGGGAGTGTTTTTCTGGCTTTGAGATCGGTATTTTTGAAAGCAACGCGTTTTTTTATAAATATTTTTGAAGAAATTTGATTTATTTACAAAAAAACTGTTTACAAAACCAAGGTTTTGTAGTAAAATATAGGGGAATATGACATTACAGGATGAGGAGAAGAAGGGTATGAGTCAACCAAAGTATCAACGAGTACTTCTGAAGCTCTCCGGTGAGGCGATGGCGCCTGCTAACGGAGGAATTTTGGACTTCGATTTCCTGCCACGCGTTGCGCGTCAGGTTCGCCGTTGCGTGGATGCAGGCGTTCAGGTTGCGGTGATCGTGGGAGCGGGAAACATCTGGAGAGGCCGTCAGGGAACGGGAATGGATCATTGCAGAGCCGACTACATGGGAATGCTCGCAACCGTGATCAATGCCCTCGCTCTGCAGGACGTGTTTATCCGTGAGGGAATGGATGCCGTGGTGATGACCTCGGTGGACGTGAATTCCTTTGCGGATCCCTACACAGCCAGAGGCGCGATCCGCGCGCTGGAGGAGGGGAAGGTGGTTGTGCTGGGCGGAGGATCGGGTGTTCCGTTTTTCTCCACCGACACCGCAGCGGTTCTTCGCGCGGCGGAGATTAAGGCGGATTGCGTGCTGATGGCAAAGAATATCGACGCCATCTATAGCGCCGATCCCAAAAAGGATCCCAATGCCACCCGCTATTCCGAGGTTACCTACCGCCAGATCATCGACGAGGATCTGCGCGCGCTGGACATGACCTCCGCCATCTTCTGCATGGACAACAATATCAGCGGCTACGCCTTTGGTCTCGCAGATCCCGAAAATATCTACCGTGTTGTGATGGGCGAGTCCGTTGGCACGGAGATCCATAATTAACCATTCGCGGCAATGACCGCCAAACAAACAGAAAGGACAGGAATACTATGAAATTCAATACCAAGCCCTGCGAAGAAAAAATGCAAAAGAGCGTTGCCGCCTATGAGAGCAACCTTTCCACCATCCGCGCAAGTCAGGCAAACAGCGCGGTGGTTTCCAAGGTAACCTTTGAATACTACGGAGCCCCCACCCGCTTGGTGGATATGGCTTCCGTAGCGGTTACCGACCCCAAAACCCTCACCATCACTCCCTACGACCGTTCCACGCTGAAGGCAATGGTAAAGGCAATTCTGGCATCCGATATCGGCATTACTCCCGCCGACGATGGAAGCGTGATCCGCCTCATCTTCCCCCAGCTCACCGAGGAGCATCGTAAGTCTCTCGCCAAGCAAATCGTAAAGATGGCGGAGGACGCCCGTGTTGCCATCCGCAATATCCGCAGAGATGCCAATGATGACATCAAGAAGCAGAAGAAGGACGGTGAGATGACCGAGGACGAGCAGAAGATCAGCGAAAAGTCGGTTCAGGATCTGACGGATAAGTACATCAAGCAGATCGACGAGATTTCCGCGAAGAAGGAAAAAGAAATCATGCAGCTGTGATCCTCGGATCACCTGCCTCAAGGGGAGAACCCCGATGGGGGTGTCGTTTTTCGGCGGCACCCCCATCCATTTCAGAGCCATGGGGAATGGCTCGGTATGTGGAGAAAAAAATGTTTGGCAAAAAAAAGCAACCCAAGCAAGCGGTAACGGTGGACGAGCGTCTGCAGCATATCGCTTTCATTATGGACGGTAACGGCAGATGGGCGCAAAGGCGCGGAATGCCGCGGGAATTCGGGCATTCTCAAGGTGGAGCAACCTTCAAAAAAATCGCTCGCTACTGTGAGAAGGTTGGGCTGAAGTATATGACGGTCTATGCCTTTTCCACCGAAAATTGGAAGCGTCCGCAAAAAGAGGTGGATGCAATTATGGAGATTTTGGATCAGTATCTGGATGAATGTCTTGCCGATAAGGAGGAACAGGTTCACTTTCGCTTTGTGGGCAATCTTTCGATTTTTCCAACCTCGCTGCGTGAAAAAATGGAGAAAGTCGAGCGCGAGAGCGCCGACAAGCCCTTTATCCTGAACGTTGCCGTGAACTATGGCGGCAGGGAGGAAATCACGCACGCCTGCAACGAGCTGATCCGTGAGGGAAGGACGGAAATTACCGAGGCTGATATCTCGGAAAAGCTTTACACCGTCGGCTGCCCCGATCCCGATCTGATTGTGCGAACGGGAGGAGATCTTCGCTCCTCCAATTTTCTGCTGTGGCAGTCCGCCTACGCGGAATACTATTTCACCAAGGTACTCTGGCCCGATTACTCCACCAATGACGTGGATGAGGCGATCGCGGAATTTTACAAAAGAAAACGCCGATTCGGCGGAGTGTGACAAGAAAGGGTAAGACTATGAAACAACGGATTATCACCGCCATTGTGGCGATCTGCGTTCTGATTCCGGTGCTGATTTTCGCTAACACCGTGATTCTGCCCATTGCCGTGGCTCTTTGCGCCGCACTTTCTGTATTTGAAATGCTCGCCTGCATGGGGCTGAAGAAGGAGATCGCCGTTTCAGTACCATTCTATCTGGCGGCAGGGGCGTTTCCGTTTTTGATTCGCTACGTGAAGGATCGCGCAACGGTGCAAGCGTTGGCATTTGCCGCCATTGCAGTCACCCTGCTGTATCTTTTCGGTGTGCTGATCTTTTCCCACGGAAAATATCGCATTGATCAGATCGGTGGTGCTTTTTTCAGTATTCTCTACATCCTGATCGGCTTCAACGGGCTTTTGGTGGTGCATGATTGGGTGGATGGCGGCAGCTACCTCTATCTGATCGCGTTTCTCGGCGCATGGGTAACCGATAGCTTTGCTTATTTCTGCGGGCTGCTGCTGGGCAGAGGTGGGAAGCATAAGCTGATTCCCGACGTCAGTCCCAAAAAGACGGTAGAGGGCGCCGTTGGCGGTACCGTGTTCTGTATTTTGGCAATGCTTCTGTTCGGATTTCTCGTAGAGCGCGCGGATGGCTCCATGCAGGCGAATTATCTGATTTTTGCCGTTGCGGGACTTTTCATTGCCGTGGTCGCGCAGATCGGAGATCTCGCCATGTCGGTAATCAAGCGTACCTTCGGAATCAAGGACTACGGCAAGCTCTTTCCCGGACACGGAGGAATGCTGGACCGTTTTGATTCGGTGATTGCCGTTTCCGTGGTGCTGACCGTTTTCACGAGCTTTTTCAACTTTTTTCAATTGAGCTGAGAGGAATTTTATGGAGCAATACCGTTATCCCTCCATTACCGTTCTGGGGTCTACCGGTTCGGTTGGAGAGCAGGCAATCGACGTTGCCAGACAAACAGGCGCGCGGGTGAACGCCCTTTGCGCCAATCGAAACGTGGCGCGCGTAGAGGAGCAGGCAAGAGAATTCGGCGTACGCGCTTGCGCGATGTCGGATGAGGGCGCCGCCAAGGATCTGCGGGAGCGCTTAAAGGATACCTCCGTTCGCGTATACGCGGGCATGGACGGTGTTTGCGAAATGATCGCGGAGCAGTATGACGAGCGAGAGGTGGTTCTCAATTCGGTTATTGGCGAGGCGGGGCTTCGTCCCACCCTTGCCACCCTGCAAGCAGGCAAGCAGCTGGCGTTGGCAAATAAGGAATCGCTGGTTTGTGCGGGTGAGATCGTTATGTCGCTGGCGCGGGAGAAGGGGATTGAGATCCTGCCCGTGGATAGCGAGCATTGCGCTATTTTTCAATGCCTGCGTTCGGGCAGCCCGCGGGAGCTTCGCCGCATTCTGCTCACCGCTTCGGGAGGTCCCTTTTTCGGCTATACCCGTGAGCAATTGCAGGACATTACCGTGGAGCGCGCGCTGGCGCATCCCACCTGGAGCATGGGCGCAAAAATCACGATTGACAGCGCCACCCTGATGAACAAGGGCTTTGAGGTGATCGAGGCTGCGCACCTGTTCCAAATTGATGCCGATCGCGTGGAGGTGCTGGTGCATCGGGAAAGCATAATGCACTCCGCGGTGGAATATAGTGATAACAGCGTGATCGCGCAGATGTCGGTTCCCGATATGCGTCTGTGCGTGCAGTATGCCCTCACGCACCCGTCACGCGCTGAGGCGGTGATCCCGCAGCTGGATCTCACCCGTGTGGGAGCCATGACCTTCCAAAAGCCCGACACCGAAACCTTTCCGCTGCTGCGGCTGGCGGTGGAGTCAGCGCAATGCGGCGGCGCGGTGCCCGCTGTTCTGAATGCGGCAAACGAGGTGGCTGTGGCTGCGTTTTTAGATCGACGCCTGCATTTTTGCGGCATCTTTGAAACGGTGGAGGAAACCGTTTCGGCATTGCGGGAGCAGGCAAGAGCGGCAACTGCCATTGAGGAAATCTTCGAGCTTGACGGTGCCGCCCGCGAATACGCCAATGCATTGTTGTCAAGAGGGCGGTAAGAGCCCTTTGGAAAGAGAGGCTATCATTTGAGTATTTTACTTGCGATTTTGATTTTCGGCGCTCTGATATTCATTCATGAGCTGGGACATTTTGTTGTGGCGCGTCTCTGCGGCGTGCGCGTGCTGGAGTTTTCCATCGGGATGGGCCCCAAGCTGATTTCCATCGCCTCCAAGAAGAGCGGAACGGTGTATTCCGTTCGTCTGCTACCCTTGGGCGGTTACGTGAATATGCTGGGAGAGAATGGCATGGAGGCGGTGCAGGGCTCCAACGGAATGCCCGAGGAAGCGGAGGAGGAAACCGACGATCGGAAATTTTTCACGATGCTGCCGGATCCCAATGATGAGGTTTCTCGGGAACCCACCACTGTTGCGCTGACGCCCGAGGAGGAAAAGCAAGCCTACTGTAATCAGAGCGTGTGGAAGCGAATCCTCATTTCGGTTGCGGGGCCTGCCATGAATCTGATTCTGGGCTTTGTTTTAATGATCGTTTTGGTGTGTATTACCAAGGATTCCCTTGGAACCACCGTGGTTCACAGCTTTCCCGAGCAGGGAGCCACCAGCATTGAGAAGCTGCAGGTGGGAGACGAAATATTAAAGGTGGACGGTACCTCGGTGCATAGCCTTTACGAGCTTTCTTATGAGATCTCCGACAAGGGCTACCGTCCCGTGGATCTGACCGTTCGTCGCAACGGAGAAAAAATCGTTCTGGAGGACGTCGCTTTTCCCGTAACGGTGGAGCAGGGGACTCCCTTCGGAATGCGGGATTTCTATGTTTTGCGAGAACAAAATCTCGGAGTCTTTACGCTGATCAAGCATGCCTTCTGGCGTTCGGTTTCCTGCGTGAGAATGGTGTTCGACAGCATTACGGGGCTGTTTACCAAGCGCTATGCCATGGAGTCGGTTTCGGGTCCCGTTGGGATTACGGGCATGATTTCCGAGGTGGCAAAGCAAAACGATTGGCTCACGCTGTTTCATATGTTCATTCTGATCTCGATTAACCTTGGCGTAATGAATCTGCTTCCCATTCCCGCGCTGGACGGAGGGCATCTTCTGATCTACGCAATTGAGGTGGTGCGCAGAAAGCGCTTAAAGCCCGAGGTGGAGGGGATTATCAATCTGGTTGGTCTGGTCCTGATGCTGGGGCTGATGATCGCAATTACAGTAAAGGACGTGATCGCGCTATGATATACAATAACATTCGCAGAAAAACCGAAGCGGTTACCGTTGGTGGCGTTCGCATCGGCGGAAGCGCCCCCATCGTGATCCAATCCATGACCAACACCGACACCTTGGATGTTGCCGCCACCGTGGCGCAGATTCGCGCTTTGGAGGAAAGAGGCTGTGACGTGGTTCGGATCTCGGTTCCCACCCTTGAGGCGGCGAACACCATGTTGGCAATCCGTGCTGCGGGGATCAGGCTTCCCGTGGTTGCGGACATTCATTTTGACTATAAAATCGCTCTGCGTTGCGCGGAGGTGGGCTTTGATAAGATTCGTATCAATCCGGGGAACATTGGTGACGAGGAGCGGGTGCGGGCGGTTTGTCGCGCGTGCAACGCGAAAAATATTCCGATCCGTATCGGTGTGAACAGCGGTTCCCTTGAAAAGCATATTCTCGCCAAGTTCGGCGCTCCCACACCGCAAGCGCTGTGCGAAAGCGCGCTCTATCACATTGCCCTGCTGGAAAAATTCGACTTTCATAAAATTGTGGTGTCCATCAAGGCGTCCACGGTTGCGGATATGATCAGCGCAAACCGATTATTGGCGCAGGCTTGTCCTTATCCTCTCCATTTGGGAGTTACCGAGGCAGGAGGCGGAAGCCGTGGACAAATCAAGAGCGCCATTGGGATCGGAGCGCTTCTTTGCGACGGAATCGGCGACACCATTCGCGTTTCCCTCACCGACGATCCTACCGAGGAAATCGACGCTGCCAAGCAGATTCTGCAGGCGATCGGCGTGGAGGGGCAGAGCGGGCTGGATATCGTCAGCTGCCCCACCTGCTCCCGCACCAAGATCGACCTGATTCCCTTGGTGAAGCGCTTCGAGGAAGCGGCGCGGGCGGAGGGGCTTCTGGAGCTTCCCGTTAAGGTAGCGCTCATGGGATGCGTTGTCAACGGCCCGGGAGAGGCGCGAGAGGCGGACGTTGGCATTGCGGGTGGAATCGGAGAGGCTGTGCTGTTCCGTCGCGGAGAGATCATTGAAAAGATTCCCGAGAGCGCCGTAATCGAGCGGTTGCTGGCGGAGCTTCGGGGAATTGCAAAAGACAGAAAAAAGCAATGAAGAAAAATCTGATTGAATTGTTTTCAAAATACCGTCCGTCGGAGGAGGATCGGGCGTGGCTCAGCCTCGCGCCTGCGGACAGTATCAGGCTTCAATATGACAGCGAACAGAAGCGGATCGAAATCTTCGCTTCTTTTCCGCATATCATCCGCCGACCGGTTCTCACCGGAGTGGAGGAGGGAATCCGTCAGGCGTATGAATTGAATTTTGTTCATTTCTGCCCGCAGTATGACGCCGCTCTCTTTTCCGAGGCGTATATCCCCGAGCTGCTTTTTGAAACCAACCGTATGGGCATCGTTGCCAACGGTTTTTTCAACAACTGCCATTACCGTTTGATAGGGGATCGGATCGACGTTGAAATTCCGTTTCCCAAAAGTGGAGTGAAGCTGGTTTGCGACGCGAAAACCCCCGAATTGATGGCAGAGATATTGCGGCGGGAATTTGGCATATCCTTGCAGATCAACATCGTGCAGGAGAAGGACTATGATCCCTCTTTTCAGGCGGGAAGAATGGAAGGGCAGCTGCGGGAGATGCGTCAGGAGGCGGCGAGAGCCGCAAGGGAATATGAGCAGGCGCAGCAGCTGCAATCGCAGTTCAACGGCAAGGGAGGCGCGGAGGAGGCGGAAAAAGAAATGCTCCCCCGTGTTCCCAGCATCTACGGTGATGTCGATCCCACGCCGCAGTTCCTTGAGGACGGTACCTGCCGCATCGGCAATCTGCTGTTCGACGTTTCTTCTCCCGAGGTGGTCTACGGCTCAAGCTTTGAGCTTCGTCCCATTCCCATTGCGTCCATCAATCACCCCATGAACAACATCGTGATTTTCGGAGAGGTTACGGGCTATACCGCGGAGGAAAACCGAACGGGTGATAAGATCGACGTTACCTTTGACATTTACGACGGAAACGCTTCCATTGAGCATCGCACCTTCGGCATGGAGGTAGAGGAAGCTCGAGAGCTTGCTTCCATCGTTCAGGTGGGCGGAGTTTACGCCATGCGTGGGCGTGCCAAGCAGAACACCAGAAAGGGAAAAACCGACACCGATTTCACCTTCTACTATACAGATATTGCCAGGATCTCCAAGATCACGCGGAAGGATCGCGCGCCCCAAAAGCGCGTGGAACTGCACCTACATACCACCATGTCCACCATGGATGCGCTGATCCCTCCGGATCAGGTGGTTAAAACCGCTTTGAAATGGGGACATCCCGCCATAGCGATTACCGACCACGGTAACGTGCAGGGCTTTCCCGACGCCATGCTGGCGCTGGAAAAGAATGCCTCGGAGGAAAAGCCGCTCAAGCTGATCTACGGTATTGAGAGCTATTTTGTTAACGATACCGCGGGTGCCGTTTCGGGGGCTTGCGATCCCGATTTCAACACCGAATGTGTGGTTTTTGATATTGAAACCACGGGTCTTTCGGTGCAAAACTGCAAGATCACCGAGATCGGCGCGGTAAAGATCTGCAACGGTGAGGTTCTGGAGCGATTCAACACCTTTGTTAATCCGCAGGTGCCGATTCCCGAGGAGATTGTGAAGCTGACGGGGATCACCAACGAAATGGTTGCCGATGCCCCTCTTGTGGGCGACGCGCTGAGGAGCTTTTTCAGCTTTATCGGCAACGATCGGGTGGAGGAGGGAAAGCCGTTCCCGTTGCTCATCGCCCACAATGCCAACTTCGACGTTGGCTTTATCCGCTATTTCGCGGCGCAGGAGGGCTTGCCCTTTGCAAACCCCTATTTGGACACTGTTGCTCTCTCCAAGCACCTGAATCGTGAATTGAAATCCCACAAGCTGGACGTGCTTGCCAAGCACTATAAGCTGGGTGAGTTCAATCACCACAGAGCCTGCGACGATGCCGAAATGCTGGCAATGATCTATTTCCAAATGATCGACCAGATGCAAAAATCCGAGCTGCGGGACTTCAACTCCCTGAAAAAAGAAATGACCGAGCAGGCGGATCCCCTCAAGCTCCCAACCTATCATCAGATCCTTTTGGTAAAAAATCAAACGGGACTGAAAAATCTTTATAAGTTGATCTCCTACAGCTATCTGAATTATTTCCGACGCAATCCCAGAATTCCCAAAACCGTGTTGGAAAAGCACCGAGAGGGCTTGATCGTAGGCTCTGCCTGCGAGTCGGGTGAGCTGATCCGCGCTCTGCTGGAGAACCGTCCGGATTCCGAAATCGAGGAGATCGTGAATTTCTACGATTATCTGGAAATCCAGCCTATCTGCAATAACAGATTTCTTATTGCGGAGGGAAAAATTGCCGATGACGAGGGCTTGCGGGATCTGAACCGCCGCGTGGTGGCATTGGGAGAACGGTACAATAAGCCCGTTTGCGCCACCTGTGATGCCCATTTTCTCAATCCCGAGGACGAGCTGTTCCGCAAAATTCTCCTGGCGGGTATGAAGTTTAAGGACTATGATAAGGACGTTGGCATCTATCTTCGCACCACCGAGGAAATGCTGGAGGAATTCTCCTACCTGGGAGAGGAAAAGGCTTTTGAGGTGGTTGTTCTCAATACCAATAAAATTGCCGATATGATCGAGCAGATTCGCCCGATTCCCAAGGGCTCCTACACCCCCGAAATGGAGGGGGCGGAGCAGGAGCTGCAGGATATGTGCTGGGCGCGCGCAAAGAGTATGTACGGAGACCCCTTGCCCGAATTGGTGTCCGCGCGCTTAGAGCGTGAGCTGACCTCCATCATCAAAAACGGCTTTGCGGTACTGTATCTCATTGCGCAAAGACTGGTGCATTACAGCGAGGAGCAGGGCTATTTGGTTGGCTCCCGCGGCTCTGTGGGATCCTCCTTTGTTGCAACCATGGCAGGCATTTCGGAGGTGAATCCGTTGCCGCCCCACTACTATTGTCCCAATCCCGCCTGCAAGCATAACGAATTTTTCACCAACGGTGAGGTTGGCTCGGGCTTTGATTTGCCCGACAAGGTCTGCCCCAAGTGCGGAACAAAATATAAGGCAGACGGCCATGACATCATGTTTGAAACGTTTCTTGGGTTCTATGGCGACAAATCTCCCGATATTGATCTGAACTTCTCGGGCGACGTGCAGGGACGCGTGCATAAGTACACCGAGGAGCTGTTCGGTGAGGGGCACGTGTTCCGCGCGGGAACGCTGGGAACACTGGCGGATAAAACCGCCTTTGGCTACGTTGCCAAATACGTGGAGCAAAAGGGAATCAGCCTGCCGAGAGCCGAGATCAATCGCTTGGTATCGGGCTGCACCGGCGTAAAAAAGCTGACGGGGCAGCACCCCGGTGGCATCATCGTTGTGCCGCAGAAATACGAGGTCTACGATTTCACGCCCGTTCAGCATCCCGCCGACGATCCCAATTCCGATATCATTACCACCCACTTCGCCTTTTCGTATCTCCACGATACCATTCTGAAGCTGGACGAGCTGGGGCACGATATTCCCACCAAATATAAGTGGTTGGAAACCTTCACGAACACGTCGGTGAACGACGTTGCCATGAACGACCGCTCGGTTTACGAGCTGTTCGAGTCCACCCGCCCCTTGGGGATTGAGCCCGAGGATATCGAGGGCTGCACCATTGGAACCTATGGGCTTCCCGAATTGGGAACCCCCTTCATCCAACAGGTGCTTCTGGACGCGAAGCCCCGCAACTTTGCCGACTTGCTGCAGATTTCGGGACTGACCCACGGAACCAACGTGTGGCTTGGAAACGCGCAAGATCTGATCAAGGAGGGAATCTGTGATATTTCCCGTGTGATCGGTACCCGTGACGGTATTATGCTGGATATGATCCGCTATGGCTTGGATAACGCCATGTCCTTCAAGATCATGGAGGCGGTGCGAAAGGGAAAGGGGCTCACTCCCGAATGGGAGGCGGCAATGGTGGAGCATAACGTTCCCGAATGGTATATCCTTTCCTGCAAAAAGATCAAATATCTTTTCCCCAAAGCCCATGCCGCCGCCTACGTTATGTCGGCGATCCGATTGGCGTGGTATAAGGTTCATCAACCCGTCGCCTTCTATTGCACCATGTTCACGGTTGCTCCCAACGGCTTCGACGCCAGCGTTGTACGAGGTGGAAAAAACCACGTGGTTGCGGTGATGAGAGACATTCAGAAGCGAGGGAAGGAGGCTTCTCCCAAGGAGCAGGCAAGCATTCCCACCATGCAGCTGATCAACGAGGCGATGGCAAGAGGCATCCGCTTCTTGCCCGTGGATCTGAAAAAGTCCCACTCCTTTATCTTCCAACCCGAAAACGGAGCCATCCGTATGCCGTTTTCGTCCCTTCCGGGCTTGGGAGAAACGGCGGCGGAAAGTATTATCCGCGCGCGGAATGAGGAGGAATTTTTCTCGGTGGAGGATCTGCAGATCCGCGCCAAGCTTTCTCGCGCTGTGATCGAGATCCTGCGGGAAAACGGTGCTTTGGAGGATGTGGACGAAACCGACCAGCTTACCATCAAATTCTAACTCTCAAAGATACAAAAAAAGTACGCTTAACCGCTGAGTTAAGCGTACTTTTTTGTGTTCAATTACTGGAGATTTGCCATTACGCGATCAACCCACGCGAATACCTCTGCCTTTTCCTCGGGCTTCGGTGTGCCGCCGATGAAGGGAATGGGGAAGCCGCCCTTCACGTAAAGAACCTCCTCGATCACGTTGGTTCCCGCCTCGGTGAGCAGAGCCTTCAGCTTGTCTGCAACCGTGGTATCGCCGTCGATCATCAACGCAACGTTCTGCGCGCGTGCCTTGGTCAGCTCCTTGCAGAAAAGAGACAGGGAATCGGGAAGATCACCCTTTGCGGAAACTGCCAGAATCACAATGCGCTCCTTGTCGCAGGGGTATGCGGGGGGAATCGCGTCAACTGCATTGAATGCAAGATCGTATTGCGCCTTGATTGCATTGGAAAATTCAACCATTTTCTTTTTGCCGGAAGCATAAAGAACTCTCATTTTAATTGCCATGATGTTATCCTCCGAAAATTATTCGTGCTTTTTTTCGAGCATCGTAAGCGCGCGAGGGGATATTGTCCACTCGCACGTCTCCTACAATGAATTCTCCATCATTATAACATAATGGCAAAGAAAATGGAAGAGGAATTTGAAAAAATTCACAATTTTTTCAAATAAAAGTGTTCTCAACCATCCAAAAGGATCGGTTACATCTGCTTTCGCATCTTTTCCAGCGCCGCTTTTTCCAATCGGGAGACCTGTGCTTGCGAAATTCCGATTTCACCCGCGATCTCCATTTGGGTCTTGTTTCTGAAAAAGCGAAGACGAATGATCCGTTGCTCCCGCTCCGAAAGGCTTTCCAGCGCCTCGCGCAGAAGAATATTTTCCAGCCAGCCCGCATCTCCGTCTGAGGTGTCGGCAAGCTGATCCATCAAAAACAGGGCGTCACCGTTGTCGTTGTAAACGGGCTCATAAAGGGAGATCGGTTCCACAATTGCATCCATCGCGTGCAGCACTGCCTCCTTTTTTTCTCCCAATCGGCGTGCGTTTTCCTCCACGTCGGGTTCACGCTCCATCACGCCCATCAGCTCCTCCCGCACCTGCAGCGCCCGATACGCCAGATCCCGCACCGAGCGGCTGATGCGAATGGCGTTATTGTCTCGCAGATACCGTCGGATTTCGCCGATGATCATCGGAACTGCATAGGTGGAGAATTTTACGTCCAATTCCAGATTAAAGTGATCCACAGCCTTCACCAGTCCAATACAGCCAACCTGAAAGAGATCGTCCAAGTTTTCACGGCGTCCCGAAAAACGTTGAACAATGGATAGCACCAAACGGAGATTTCCGTAGATCAGCTCCTTTCTCGCCTGCTCGTCTCCTGCCTGACTTTTGGCAAGCAGCTCGCGTTTTTCCTCGTCATTCAAAACCTTCAATTGCGCGGTGTTCAGCCCGCAGATTTCCACTTTGTTATAATGCATATCCTTGACCCCGTTTCTGTTTTCAAGGAAAGTATTGCCGTATGAGATTTGGCTTTATTCAGGTCAAAAAATGGAAAGGGCTCGGAGCTTAAACCCGAGGGTAAGCTCCGAGCCCGAAAACAGATCGGGGATTATTGCTTTTTCAGATCTTCCAATTCTGCCAACCAAAGGGCGGAGGAGGCATCGGAGGGCATTGCCCAGCCGCCTCTGGGGGAGAGCGTTACCGAGCCGATGGCGGGGCCGTCGGGCAGGCAGGAGCGCTTGAACTGCTGCGCGAAGAATCTGCGGAGAAGAATTTCCAGCCATTTCAGAAGAGTGGCATCGTCATAGCGATCGCCAAGGGCGTTTTTCGCGATACGATAGAGCTTATCGGGAGAAAAGCCGTTCCTGAGAAGATGGTAGATATAGAAATCGTGAATTTCGTAGGGGCCAACAAGATCCTCTGTTTTTTGAGCGATTTTTCCGTTTTTGTCGGCAGGCAGAAGCTCGGGGGAAACGGGCGTATCCAGCACGTCTCGCAGAGCCTCCGCAAGCTTGGCGTTTCCATCCTCCTCGGCAATTGCGGCGCAATGAGCAACCACGTGGCGGATCAACGTTTTGGGAACGCCTCCGTTGACGCCGTACATCGACATATGGTCGCCGTTGTAGGTTGCCCAACCCAGAGCAAGCTCGGAAAGGTCGCCCGTACCGATCACCATACCGCCGCACCCGTTGGCAATATCCATCAGCACCTGCGTGCGCTCTCTTGCCTGACAGTTTTCATAGGTAACGTCATGGATCGAGGGATCATGCCCGATATCCTCGAAATGAAGCTCCACCGAGCGTGCAATGCTCACACAGCGGAAGTCCACCCCCAGCTCTTGGCAAAGCACCGTGGCGTTGTTTTTGGTACGGGAGGTGGTGCCGAAGCAGGGCATCGTAACGGCAACAATGTCGGTGCGAGGACGCTTCATCAAATCCATCGCGCGAGCGGCAACCAAAACTGCCAAAGTGGAATCAAGACCGCCCGAAATGCCGAGAACCGCTTTTTTCGCATAGGCGCGTTCCATACGTTGGGCAAGTCCACGCGCTTGAATTTGCAAAATGGTTTCGCAACGCTCGGTCAGGATGGTGGGATCGTTTGGAATAAAGGGATTGGCTGCGAAACGGCGGGTAAGCGCCGTCTCTTTTTCGTCCATAACAAAGGGGATTACGGAAAGCGCTCGGGAAACAGACCTGTCTTGCCGCGCTTGTCTGTGAGAAAGAAGCTCGGTGTCGATCTCGGAAATCACAAGCTCTTCTTCGGAAAGCGGTGTTGCTTCCGCCAACAGAACGCCGTTTTCAGCCAGCAGACCGTGACCGCTCATCACAAGGTCGGTGGTGGATTCTCCCATGCCTGCCGAAGCGAGAAGATAGCCGGTGGAAAGACGGAGAGAAAGCGCCTTTGCCATCATGCGACGAACATCCGCAGAGGCAACGGTTTCGGGGGAAGCCGCAGGATTGCAAAGGAGTGTGGCGCCCTCTGTGGCGTAGCGGGAAGCCGAGGAGAGGGGATCGGTGAGCGTTTCGCCCATTTCCACGGCAAAGGAAAACGAGGGAAGGTTTTCCGCGCGAAACAAAAGATCGGTTCCATAGGGAACGGCTTGACCGTTAAGCGTCATCACGCCCTCAAGCGCTCCGAATGAAAACTGACGCTCCTCGCCTCCATCCGAGCGGCTTTTGGCAACGATGCCCAACAACCGTCCTTGATGGCAAACGGCGGTGCAAATGCGCGTGCGTCCCTCCAAAATCATGGGAAGCCCCACAAGAGAAAGAATCGAAAGCGAGCTTGTGGCGCTCAAATACCGCTCAAGCTCCTTGAGAGCGGCGCGCAGCAGGGCGGTGCTGTGAAAGAGATCCCCACAGGTGTAGCCCGTGATGGAGAGCTGAGGGAAAAGAATCAACGCGGCGCCTGCTTCGGATGCCTCATGAGTCAGTCGGAGCATCTCGTCGGTGTTGTGGCGAGGGTCGGCAACGCGAACGCGCGGGAGCGCCGCGGCAAGCTTGAAAAAGCCGTTTTTCATGATAAAAAACTCCTTTCAAAGGGGCGATATTATGCTGTTTATCCCATATATTATAACTTTTCCGCGATAAAAATACAAGTCTTTTTTCGTAAAAATTCCAAAAAGTACGATTATTTTTTTAAAGAACTTGCAATTGAATTCAAAATGTGATATACTAACACCAATAAAAAAGAAAAGAGGATCGATGCCATGAAGGATTTATCCAGAAATTTGACCATGCTTTGCGATTTCTACGAGTTGACTATGAGCAACGGTTATTTCGCGAAGGGAATGCAGGACAAGATCGTTTATTTCGACGTTTTCTACCGTCAGAATCCCGACAACGGAGGCTATGCGGTCGTAGCGGGCTTGGAGCAGATTGTGGAATATATCAACGGTCTGCATTTTACGCAGGAGGATATCGACTATCTCCGCTCCAAAAAATGTTTTTCCGAGGAATTCCTGGAGTTTCTGCTGAATTTCCGATTTCAGGGTGACATCTGGGCGATTCCGGAGGGAACGGTTGTGTTCCCCGGCGAACCCCTTATGATCGTTCGCGGACGCGCGATCGAGGCGCAATTTATCGAAACCTACGTGCTGATGATGATCAATCATCAGTCGCTGATTGCCACCAAGGCGTCACGCCTTACGCGCGCCGCAAAGGGAAGATCAATCAGTGAGTTCGGCTCCCGTCGCGCGCAGGGCGCCGACGCGGCAATTCTGGGCGCCCGCGCGGCATACATCGGCGGATGCAATGACACCGCCTGCACCATTACCGACCAAGCCTACGGCGTTCCCGCAACCGGAACCATGGCGC
>SVSC01000148.1 GCA_015064525.1 Oscillospiraceae bacterium | reverse complement strand
AGGGTCTTGTGAGATCCTCGGTGCGAACCACCTCTGCCAGAACCCTGCGGGTGATCACGTTGTCATTGGGATTGAAGCGCTTATTTCCGCCGCCTCCCAATTCATCGCACTCATTGTCTCCCGCCCACAAAGCAATGGACGGATGATTGCGCAGCTTCTTAACAATGTAGGTTGCTTCCCGACGCATGGCATCCAGAAATGCTTGATCGTTGGGATAGGCTCCGCACCCCATGCAGAAATCCTGCCAAACCAAAATCCCTTCCCGATCGCAAAAATCGTAAAATTCGTGGCTTTGATAAGAGCCTCCGCCCCAAACGCGAACCGCGTTGCAGCCAATATCGCGAAGCTCCTCCAGCGCCTTGGGCAGCCGCTCCTCGTATCGGCAAGGGAACGCATCGGTTGGCACCCAGTTGGTGCCAAGCAAAAAGATTTTCTTGCCGTTGACCTTGAAGCAAAACTCCCCGTTGCCCTCCGCATCCGTGGTGGAGGTTCTCAACAGCTCCACCGTTCTGATGCCAAAGTTGAACTCCCGAGTGTCCAGCACCTCACCCTTTTTGATCAGGGAGACCGCAACACGGTAAAGCGGTTGCTCACCGTAGTTTCTCGGATACCAGAGCTTCGGCTGCTCCACGGTGAAGCGGAATACACCGCAGGTAAATCGGGCAGGCTCCCGCAGGGAAAAGCGACTGTCTCCGCAAACACCCTCCACGCGGATCTCATAGTCGCAAAGCAGGGTATCCTCGGTTTCAAAGCGCCAGCTCATTTGCATGGCGGCGCGGTCGCCCGCGCGGGAAACGTCAACGGTGAACAGCCCGATATCTCCCAGCTTGGTTTTCCGTTGCTTACCAACCGTAACCGATCGGTACAGCCCTCCGGAAACAAATCGCGGCATGATATCCCAACCGTACATAGAGGCAACCTTGCGGATATAAAGGGTTTCATAGTTGAAGCTTTGCGCGGAGCAAAAGGCGGGCAGCTCGTAATTCCGCGCGATCAGCACCGGGGGATAGATATGTACCGCCAGAAGGTTTTGCTCGGCTTTGGGACGAATGGGAAAATCATATTCCAAGAAAAAATTTTCCGTGTGTCCTATTTTTTCACCGTTGAGGTAAATATCCGCAACGGTATCAATTCCGCCAAAGTGCAGGAGATCGTCGCCCTCCTCCGCTTCAAACGAAGTGGTATAGAGCAGATGCTTATCCTCCAGGAAGCGGTAATCGTAAGGATTTTGCCCAACGTAGGGATCTCCCAGCATTCCCGCCGCAAAGAGATCCAGCTCTACACATCCCGGAACGGTGGCGGGAACCTTGATCATCCCCACAGCCTCAAGAATATTCCCGCATTCCGCAAGCTCCTTCGGCGAAACAACGGTCAGATTCCAATTGTGTTTCAATTCCATACTACTTCTCCTTTCCGTCAAACTCTCGCCTCTTAATCATACTGTAACACATTTTTTTGAAAAGTCAATACTCTTGCTCTGTTTTTGTTATATTTTTTCAAAAAACAACAACGATTTTTTAACATTAATCTTTTATTCTTTCTCTTGTTAGATTTGTCAATGAAGAAACTGTAAAAAGTTCCCTTTTTAAGCTAATTTTGACTTTTTATTTGTTTTTCAGCTTGACAATTTGCAAAAATCGGTTTATAATAGGTGTACGGTACTTTTACATTTCACAGTTGTAACGAAGAATTTCCGCTCAAAAAAACACGAAATGGGAACAAACAATGAAAGACAAAAGCACATACGTTGAACGGTCAAAAAAATTGAATTTGGAAATGCCGTTTGAAATCAGCATTCACCCGATGGGCTCGCAAATCGGTATGCCCTACAGATTTCCTCTTCATTGGCACACCTATTATGAGTTCGAGATCTATCTGGCTGGGCACGCCACCGAATACATCAACGATAAAACCATTCAAAAAACCAAGGGCTCCTTTTCCATCCTGACCCCCAGCGCTTGCCATGCCGTGGAAATGAATGAAGATACTCTTTTGATCAATATTCGATTGCTTGAAAGCTTCTTTAACGGTCATAACGATATCAAAAACGCGCTGGAACTTTCGGGCGGAATGGTGTTCGGTTCGCTGGATCCAAAGGAATTTGAGCGGATCATCTATATCTGTCAGATCTTGCGAGAGGAATGCGCGCAAAAGAGCACCCTTTCGGAAACCGATAAATACCTGATCCTATACGTTGTTCGGAAGCTGTTGGACGGCGGCGTTGATCCGATCCTGAAAAAGAACACCGACAAGCTCTTTTTTGATATTTTGTACTATATAAACCACAATTTCACGGGAAAGATCACGGTGGAGGACACAGCGAAACGGTTTGGCTTTACCTGCAACTACTTCGGGAAGAAATTTTATAAGCGGTTGGGCGTATCCTTCAATGACTATATCAACAATATGCGTCTGAATTACGCCTATTCCCTGATCGTTGACAATGAGCAAACCATTGAGGAGATCGCCAACACCTGCGGGTTCAGCAGCAGAACCTACTTTTCAACGATGTTCCGAAAGAAATTCGGCTTCACACCCGTTGAGTGGCAGAAAAAGCAAAAGAAGAAAATTGAATAGGCAAATAAAAAAAAGAAGCGCCGACTTTTCCCTGCTGAGGAAAAGTCGGCGCTTGTTTGATTTCGTTTTTCTTTCTGTTGTGTTTTCGGCAAATTCCGAGCCTTGTTGAAAGCTCACTCCGCGTGATAAGCCGCCAGGGACAAGGCGGCAAAGTCACCGATCTGCTCTCCGAGAGCGGAGGGAAGAATTTGGCAGACCTTGGCGGAAACAGACAGCGCCTCAGCCTCCATCACCCGATACATCTCCTCCTCCAGAAGATGGTGAGAGCGCATATACACGCCGCCCAGAATGATCGCCTGAGGGTTGAGAAGATCCACTAAAACAGATAGCGTTTCTCCAAGCAT
>SVSC01000026.1 GCA_015064525.1 Oscillospiraceae bacterium | reverse complement strand
GCCGTTGGGGAACGCAGGCTCCCTTCAGCAATATCACCCTGGACTGGACGGTTCCTCACGATCTGGAGGATGAGTACTGCATCATCGGAGGCAAGCGCGCCTCCTTCAAGTACGGCGACTGTAAAAAGGAAATGGATATGGTGAACCGCGCCTTCATTGAAATCATGATCGACGGCGACGCCAACGGACGCGGCTTCCAGTATCCCATTCCCACCTATTCCATTACGCGCGATTTCGACTGGTCGGAAACCGAGAACAATAAGCTGCTCTTTGAAATGACCTCCAAGTACGGAACGCCCTATTTCTCCAACTACGTGAACAGCGATATGGAGCCCTCGGACGTTCGCAGTATGTGCTGCCGTTTGCGTCTGGATCTTCGTGAGCTGAGAAAGAAGTCGGGCGGCTTCTTCGGAAGCGGAGAAAGCACCGGCTCTGTGGGCGTTGTTACCATCAATATGCCCCGCATCGCTTATCTCGCCGAGGATAAGGCGGATTTCTTCAAGCGTCTCGATCGCATGATGGACGTTGCGGCGCGCTCCCTGAAAATCAAGCGTACCGTGATCACTCGCTTGCTGGATGAGGGGCTTTATCCCTACACCAAGCGGTATTTGGGAACCTTTAACAACCATTTCTCCACCATTGGTCTGGTGGGCATGAACGAGGCGGGTCTCAACGCCAAGTGGCTGAAGAAGGATATGACCCACAAGGAAACGCAGGAGTTCACCAAGGAGGTTCTCAACCACATGAGAGAACGCCTCTCCGACTATCAGGAGCAGTACGGTGACCTCTACAATCTGGAGGCAACGCCCGCGGAGTCCACGGCGTTCCGCCTGGCAAAGCATGACAGAAAGCGTTATCCCGACATTATTTGCGCCTCCGATGGGAATACTCCCTATTACACCAACAGCTCTCACCTGCCCGTTGGCTACACCGACGATATCTTCTCGGCACTGGACATTCAGGACGAGCTGCAAACGCTCTACACGTCGGGAACCGTGTTCCACGCCTTCCTCGGCGAAAAGCTGCCCGATTGGCGTGCGGCGGCAAACATCGTTCGCAAGATCGCGGAGAACTACCGCTTGCCCTACTACACCATGTCTCCCACCTATTCGGTGTGTCGGGAGCATGGCTACATTGCGGGTGAGCAGTATTCCTGCCCCAAGTGTGGCAAGGAGACCGAGGTTTACAGCCGTATCACGGGCTACTACCGCCCCGTGAAGAACTGGAATGACGGTAAGGCGCAGGAATATCGCGAGAGAAAGGTTTACGACATTGCCAACTCGGTGCTGACGCATGAGGGCCCCAAGGAAACCGAGGCTCCCGCCGCCGAGGAGCAGAGATCGCAGGCGCTTGCCGACGGTACCTATCTGTTTGCGTCCGCCACCTGCCCCAACTGCAAGATCGCGGAGGCTCTGCTCTCCAAGGCGGAAATTGCCTACACCAAGGTGCTGGCTGAGGAGAACGCGGCGCTCACCGAGGCGCTCAAGATCAGACAAGCTCCCACGTTGGTTCACGTTGCGGGCGGTGAGGCTGAAAAGTATGTTGGCGTTGCCAGCGTGAAGGAGTTCATTAAGGCGCACGCCTGATAATGAGGTTTGAGTATGTATGATATTGTGATCGTGGGCGGCGGCCCCGCAGGCTTGAGCGCCGCTATTTACGGAAGACGTGCCAACAAGAGTGTGCTGATTCTCGAAAAAAATGCCTTTGGCGGGCAGATCGTATATTCTCCCAAGGTGGAGAATTACCCCGGCTTTGAGAGCATTGGCGGCAGTGAATTGGCGGATACCTTTGTGAGCCAGGCATTGGCGCAGGGCGCCGACGTTGAGGTGGAGAACGTGATCGGGATCCGCCTTGGCGAGGGCGGCGTGAAGCTGGTGGACACCGAGGATGGCAATTGCTACGAGGCGAAAGCCGTGATCCTTGCCAACGGCGCCAAGCACCGTAGGCTGGGGCTGGATCGGGAGGAGGACTTCATTGGCGAGGGCATCTCCTTCTGCGCGGTCTGCGACGGAGCCTTCTACAAGAACAAGACCGTTGCGCTGATCGGCGGCGGCAACTCGGCTCTGCAGGAGGCGATTCTGCTGTCCGAGGCCTGCAAGCAGGTAATCGTGGTGCAGAACTTAGACTACCTTACGGGCGAGAAGCGATTGCAGGAGCTTTTGGCAAAGCGGCTGAACGTGGAGGTTCTCACGGGAACCGTTGTGAAGCGGATCGAAGGGGACAGTGAATTCCGCGGCATCACTGTTGAGCGGGTTGCAGACGGCACCGAGCGTCGGATCGACGCCGACGGAATGTTCATTGCCATCGGTCTGGAGCCCGAAAACCAAGCCTTTGGCAGCCTTGCCAAGCTGGACGAAAGGGGCTATTTTGCCTCGGGAGAGGATTGCCTTACGGACACGGCAGGCGTGTTCGTGGCGGGGGACTGCCGCGGGAAGGCGATCCGACAGGTGGCAACCGCAGTTTCGGACGGTGCCGTTGCGGCGCTGGCTGCCTGCCGTTATCTGGATGAATAAAAATTTTGGGCAAGGCTGCATAGCCTTGCCCAAAAAATTGTCGCTTATTTGATTCTTCGACACTCCAGATAAAATCTCTTGTCATCCGCATGCCCCATGGAAAAGGTTTTGCGGGGAAGGGCGCCGTCGTAGATCACGGTGCGGAAAAGCTGATCCTTGGTCATACCGTCGAAAAGGAAGCCCAAAGCGTTCTGCTCCGCTACCAGTCGGCGCAGGGAGGCTTCTCCATGGATGTAGTCGATCTTCACCTCGGGGTGTCGTTGCAGGTAACCGTCCAGAAAGACCTGCAAAGTGCCCACCGTCAACTGCTGCTCGGGCGTCTCAACGGTGAGCGCGCGGTCGCCCTCCGAGGTTACAAGGGTTATGGCTTGAGGTGTGGCGGCGCCGCGGAGCGTGGAAAGCCATTGGGTAAGCTCCTCGGTGAGCGTGTTGGCGTCGGCTCCGAACAGGGCGCGGTAGATGGGCTCGAACTCCAAAGCGGGATCGTGAAGGTTCACGATTTCCGCCAGCGCATAGCGAGCGGGATGGCTTGCCGCCGCCTCGGCGCCCAGCTGCGCCTTGATCTCCTCAAAGGATGCCTTGGCGGTGGCAAGGGAGTGGTTGCCGTCGCCAACCGCGAAGAGCAGAGGAGCAAGCTCGCTGCTTCCGTAGCGCGCCTCCATTGCCTGCGGAGTAACCAGGGCGGCAAGCGCCTCCCGAATGCGTGTTTGCTCAGCCTCGTCGATCAGCCGACCCGTCACGTGGCCGCCGTTCAGCATCAGGTCAAAATCGTAGACGGTGGAAAGGGTGTGGGCTTTGGCGGCGCATTCCTCAATCACGGTTTTTTCGGGATCGTCGATGAGAAGCATCACGTGGGGAAGCTCCAACGGGGCGCTTCTGCGAATGGCAACCCGCGGCGGAATCCGCTCCAACACCGTTCCCTCGGTGGCGCGGATGAGGGAGACGGAGCCCTTTTGATAGTCGTATTGCTCCAAATCCACCGCGCCGATCAAGCCGCGGCGAACCTTTCCGTCGCTCTGGGTGCGCTCCAGATAGATCATGGCGTTGGGATGCGCTTGGAGAACACTGCGCAGGGCTTCCTCCATTGCCTTGTGAATGGCGGGGATCCGACGTGCGCTCTCCTCCAAATAAATCTCGGGAAGCGTGAGACGCAGGGTGGAGGGGGCCTCTCCAACAAGAGCTTCCACCTGTTGCCAGTAGTGGGGCTCGCTGGTGTACTGATCGCAGGCAACGGTGCTCCAAAGCGTGCCGTTGATTTGGTTGAAATCGGGGAGCAGGATCTCGGCTCCCGTTAAGCAGTTCAGCGCCTTCATGTTTCGTTCTCCTTTGTTCGGTCGAATTACGAAAATTATATCACATTTCGCAGATTTTGTCAATACGGTGCGTGACTGTGGCGATGTAACTTTTCGTGTGGAAAAACTTTAAGAGACGTCAATTCCGAAAGAATGCCTTCTGTAGGTTTTCGTGTGGAATAGTATCATTTCACCGTAAAAGGATCCATGTGAACGATCAAACTGACGGAAACCGTTCGTTTGGTCTTTCGCTGCGGCGCGGACACGCTTATTTTTGAAAATCGCGAAAAAAGCATTGCAAAAAGCAAAATTTTATGGTACAATACTGATGATACCCTTAAGACTACCTCATGGGAGGATTTTATGATCCGCGCAGTATTGTTTGATATGGACGGCACGCTCTTTGACACCGAAGTCGTGCTTTGTCGCGTTTGGCAAAAAATGGTTGATGCGGGCAGTCTCCCCGCCGACTTTATGGGGCTGCTCCCCTCCATGGTGGGAAAGATCCGCTCCGCCATTTCTGCCGACCTCAGAGCCCACTACGGCGCCGACTTTCCCGTGGAGGAAATTTTTCGGCAGCGGGCGGAGCTGGTGCAAA
The DNA here is from genome assembly GCA_015064525.1 of Oscillospiraceae bacterium. Lineage (GTDB taxonomy): Bacteria > Bacillota > Clostridia > Oscillospirales > CAG-272 > UMGS1865. The sequence continues at coordinate 17,837 of SVSC01000026.1, read as the reverse complement.
AGGAGCTGGATCTCCACGGCGTTCCTCTAAAGCCCCACGTCCCGCAGATTTTTGAGGAATTGCGCGAGAGGGGAATTCATATGGCGTTGGTTACCTCCACAAGCGCCCCGTCGGTGGCGGACTATATGCGCCGAACAGGCTTTGGGGAGTATTTTTCCACCTATGTTACGGGAAACCGTGTGTCAAACGGCAAGCCCGCGCCCGATTGCTTTTTGCTGGCGGCGGAGGAATTGGGATGCGCGCCCGAGGAGTGCCTTGTGGTGGAGGATTCCAACAACGGTGTTCGCGCGGGTGCCGCGGCGGGAATGCGGGTGATTCTGATTCCCGATATTCAAGAGCCAACCCCCGAAATCCGAGAGCTTGCGTGGCGTCAATGCCGCAGTCTTGCGGAGGTGACGCCCTTGGTGGATGCCTTGAACGAAGGAGACGTTCAAGGGCTGTTACAGTAAAATTACCGTAAAGGAGAAAATAGCATGATTTCAAAAGCATTGGTTGAGGAGGTATTGTCCTGCGCGATTTCCACAGGCGCGGACTTTGCCGAGCTCTACGGGGAAAACACCCGAAACAACACCGTTTCCATGGTGGACGGTAAGATCGACCGCGTGGGAGATAATTTGTTATCCGGAGTGGGAATTCGAGCCTTTCTCGGCACCTCCACGGTGTTCGCCTCCACCTCCGATCTCTCCCGCGAGGGGCTTTTGCGGTGCGCGGCATCGGTTGCCGCCGCCATGGGGGAGGTGAAGCAGGAGCTTCGTGTCAATCTCAACGAGCGGATCTTTCCCAATATCCATCCCGTTTCCGTGGTTCCCTCGGGCGTTGACGCCTCCGAGAGAGCCGAGCTTCTGCGGGAGGGTTGCTTTGCCGCGAAGGAATACGACGAAACCATCTCTCAGGTGAGCGGAACCCTTCTTTCGGTTGACCACACGATTCTGGTTGCCAACACCGAGGGGCTTTACACCACCGACCGTCACATCCGCACCCGTATGGCGATCCAGGCGGTTGCCAGCCGTGACGGCGTGAATCAGTCGGGCTCGGATAGCCCCGGAGCAGGAATGGGGCTGGAGCTATTCAACCTCAAGTCGCCCCGTGAGATCGGCAGAGAGGCGGCGCGTCAGGCAACGGTAAATCTGCGGGCGGACTATTGCCCCGCGGGTGTGATGACGGTTGCCATTGAAAATGGCTTTGGCGGCGTGATCTTCCATGAGGCGTGCGGTCACTCTCTGGAGGCAACCTCGGTTGCCATCGGCGCCTCCCAAATGGCGGGCAAGCTGGGCGAGATGATCGCCAATCCCAAGGTGACGGCGATCGACGACGGTACCATTCCCTCCGCGTGGGGCTCTGTGAACATTGACGACGAGGGAACTCCCACCCAAAGAAACGTGTTGATCGAAAACGGCGTTCTGAAAAATTATATGATCGACCGTCTCGGCTCCCGCAGAATGGGAATGCCCATGACGGGAAGCGGACGTCGCCAGAGCTATCTCTACGAGGCGACCTCCCGCATGACCAATACCTTTATAGCCAACGGCCCCGACCGCAACGAGGATATCATTGCCTCGATTGAGAACGGTCTATACTGCCGCAAAATGGGCGGCGGCTCGGTGAACCCTCTGACAGGCGCCTTTAACTTTGCCGTTACAGAGGGCTACCTGGTTCGCAACGGTAAGATCTGCGAGCCCGTGAGAGGAGCATCCCTGATCGGAACAGGCTCCGAAATTCTCAAGAATATCGACATGGTTGGGCAGAATTTGGAAACCGCGCAGGGGATGTGCGGCTCTGCCAGCGGAAGCGTTCCCACTGACGTGGGTCAGCCCCTGATCCGTGTTTCCACCATTACCGTAGGAGGCAGATAACATGAATTTTGAAGTCATGAAGCAAGCGCTGGTCGCCGCCGCTGAGCGGGCGGGGATCGAGCAATATGAGATCTACTGCGAAACCGACGAAACCCTCAGCGTGGAGACCCTGAAGGATACGATTTCCTCCTTCTCCTCGGGCATGAGCGGGGGCATCTGCTTCCGCTGTGTGGTCAACGGTAAAATGGGCTACGCCTCGGGCGAATTGATGACGGTTGAGGCAATGGAGGATCTGGTTTCCAGAGCCGTTTCCAACGCCAAATGCATCGACAGCGAGGACGTGGCGATCATCTACGGCGGATCGGAAAAATACGGAAGGGTGGAGCTTCCCACTCCCCAAATGACCGATGCCGCAACCCTCCGCCGCACCGCTCTGGAGCTGCAAAAGCGCACCTATGCCGAAAACGAGGCGGTGAGCGACGGCACCCAGTCCTATATGATGTCCACGGTTAACGAGGTGAGGCTCTGCAACTCCAACGGTCTGGATCTTTCCAACCGCGTTGGTACCACGGCGGGCTACGTTTCCGCGGTAGTGCGCGTTGGCGAGGAGGCGCAGGAGGCGTATGAAATGGGCGTTGGCGCAACAGCGGACGAGCTGGCAACGCTCCCTGCCGCCGCCGTGAAGAAGGCGCTGGACAAAATGGGCGCGGTCACCGTGGAATCCGGAAAATATAATGTGGTGTTCGCGGGTGAGCAGTTCCGCAATTTCCTTTCCACCTTCTCGGATGTTTTTTCCGCCAAGCAGGCGCAGCTGGGGCTTTCCTTGCTGGCAGGCAAGGAGGGAGAGGTGGTTGCAGCCGACTGTGTAACGGTCACCGACGATCCCATGAGAGCGGATTATCCCATGCAAGCTCCCTTCGACGGAGAGGGCGTTGCCACGTATCGGAAAAACGTGATCGAGAACGGCGTGCTGCGTACTCTGCTCTATGACCTGACCACCGCCCACAAGGCAGGCAAAGCCTCCACGGGCAACGGTCAGAAGCACGGATATTCCTCCTCGGTGTCCATTGCCCCCTACAGCTTTTTCCTCCACGCGGGTGACAAAACCACGGAGGAGCTGCTGGCACTGGCGGGTGACGGCATCTACGTGACCGAATGCAAGGGCTTCCATGCGGGGGCAAATTCCGTGACGGGGGACTTTTCCATTGAGAGCGCGGGCTTCCGGATTCGCAACGGAAGAGTGGCGGAGCCCATCAAGAGCTTCACCGTGGCGGGCAATTTCTTTGAGCTTCTCAAGGAGATCAACGCGCTGGGAGATACCGTTCGTTGGTCGGCGCTGGGCGGCTTTACTACCTTCGGCGCCCCCGATCTTCTGGTAAAGGGCATGAGCGTGGCAGGAAAATAACGACGGTTGTTTTTTCATGGTAGTTTATTTTGGAGGACTTTGGATTTTTGGAACCTTCTTGAAAGAAGGTTCCAAACCTCCAAGAACTTTCTCGTAGGTTATTTATTGAGTGTCGCTTTACTTGGCGGCACTCACTTTTGTTTTATGCCGCCCATCTACGGTACGCTGAACGAGCAATAGCTGCCGCAAGCGGTCAGGTACCGCCACCCTGCCCGCTCCACCAAGTTAGTTGAGTGGAACTGTTTTGGCACAGATGGAATTTCATTTTCGGGGATGGTATGATCGAATTATGACGAAACGAAAGTCGAGTTTTGAATGCCGGCGGTGCCGGCTTGAAAGAAGGTTCCAAACCTCCAAGAACTTTCTCGTAGGTTATTTATTGAGTGTCGCTTTACTTGGCGGCACTCACTTTTGTTTTATGCCGCCTATCTACGGTACGCTGAACGAGCAATAGCTGCCGCAAGCGGTCAGGTACCGCCACCCTGCCCGCTCCACCAAGTTAGTTGAGTGGAACTGTTTTGGAACGGATGAAATCTCATTCTCGGAGGTAAGCGAATGGTAACGGGAGAAGCGTTGATTTTTGGGGGTTCTGCTTGCTTTTGAAAGTTCCTTTGAAAAAATTTATGCAATGGTATTGACTTTAAGGTCGGAAAGTGATATAATAACCGTATATTAAAAAGTTCAACGGAGGTTCAGAAACATGAAGCATATTCAGACCATCGAAACCCGCAACCTGTGCGATAGCGCAAAGAACGGCGGATGCGGCGAGTGCCAGACCTCTTGCCAGTCTGCTTGCAAGACCAGCTGCGGCATCGCAAATCAGCAGTGCGAAAGCACCGAGAGCAAGTAATTGTTTAAAAAATGCCGCCGTGTGGCGGCATTTTTTATTGAAGCAAAGGAGATCAATTTATGATACATCAATATCAGCTTGGAGGCTACAACATCGTTTTGGACGTTTGCTCCGGCGCCGTTCATGTGGTGGACGAGGTGGCGTACGATATCATCGGACTTTACCCGAAGAAGAGCCGTGAGGAGATTCTTGCCGCCATGAAGGAAAAATACGGTGCCCGCGAGGATATTACCGATGCCGATCTGGAGGAGTGCTTTGATCAGGTGGAGGCGCTTCGGGCGGCGGGCAAGCTCTTCGCTCCCGATACCTTTGAGCCCATGGCGGGCAAGCTGAAGGAAAAAACCGCGGGGGTGGTGAAGGCGCTCTGCCTCCACGTTGCTCACACCTGCAACCTGAACTGCTCCTATTGCTTTGCCGCTCAGGGAAACTATCACGGTGACCGCGCGGTGATGAGCCTTGAGGTGGGGAAGCAGGCGCTGGACTTTCTCATTGCCAATTCGGGAAGCCGCCGCAATTTGGAGGTGGATTTCTTTGGCGGTGAGCCGCTGATGAATTTTCAGGTGGTGAAGGATCTGGTGGCGTATGCCCGTGAGATCGAAAAGAAACACAATAAGAATTTCCGCTTCACCCTCACCACCAACGGTATGCTGATCGACGACGACGTGATCGACTTTGCCAATCGGGAAATGAGCAACGTGGTGCTGAGTCTGGACGGCAGAAAAGAGATCCACGACCGCTTCCGCGTGGACTACGCGGGAAAGGGAAGCTGGGAGCGGATCGTTCCCAAATTCCAAAAGCTGGTGGAGGCGCGGGGCGGCAAAAATTACTATATGCGCGGCACCTTCACGCACGCCAATCCCGATTTTCTCAAGGACATTCAGCAAATGCTGGAGCTGGGCTTCAACGAACTGAGCATGGAGCCCGTAGTGTGCGCCGCGGGGGATCCCTCGGAGCTGACGCAGGAGGATCTGCCCATTGTGCTGGAGCAGTATGAAAAGCTGGCGGAGCTGATGCTGGAGCGCGACCGTGAGGGGCGTCCCTTTACCTTCTATCACTATATGATCGACCTTACGGGCGGTCCCTGCATCTATAAACGAATTTCGGGCTGTGGCTCGGGAACCGAGTATATGGCGGTCACCCCTTGGGGCGATCTTTATCCCTGCCACCAGTTTGTGGGCGATGAAAAATTCAAGCTGGGCGACGTTTGGCAGGGCGTTACCAACAAAGAAATTCAGGGCGAGTTTGCCGCCTGCAACGTTTATGCCCGTCCCGATTGCCGCGATTGCTGGGCAAGGCTCTATTGCTCGGGCGGATGCGCCGCCAATGCTTATCACGCAACCGGCTCGGTTACGGGGATCTATCCATACGGCTGTGAGCTTTTCCGCAAGCGGATGGAGTGCGCCATTATGGTTGCCGTTGCCCGTCAGCTGGGTGGCAACAAGCAATGAAAACGCCGATCTGCGATTTCGCCGAGGAATACCGCCGAAAAAAAACGCTGAGGCTTCATATGCCGGGGCATAAGGGCGAGGAACGGATGGGCTTCGAGGGGCTGGATATTACCGAGATCAACGGCGCCGACAGCCTTTATGAGGCGTCGGGCATCATTCGGGAAAGCGAGGAAAACGCCTCCCGTTTGTTCGGCGCCCACACGCTGTATTCCACCGAGGGCTCCTCTCAATGTATTCGCGCCATGCTCTGCCTTGCCATGTGGCATGGAAGGGAGCAGGGAAGCCCCTGCCGTATCCTTGCCGCTCGCAATGCTCATAAAACATTTCTAACTGCCGTTGCGCTGTTGGATATTGAGGTTTCGTGGTTGCCCGTGAAGGAACCGGGCAGCTATCTTGCGGGAGGCGTGAACACCGAGGCGCTTGCAAAAATGCTCTCCGAGGAGTCCCCCACGGCGGTCTATCTCACCTCTCCCGACTATCTGGGCGGACAAGCCGACGTCAAAGAGGCTGCCGCGCTTTGCCACAAACACGGCGCGCTGCTGTTGGTGGACAACGCTCACGGCGCGTATCTGAAATTTTTGAATCCCTCGGAACATCCCATGGATTTGGGCGCCGATCTTTGCTGTGACTCGGCGCATAAAACCCTCCATGCCCTCACGGGTGCCGCCTACCTTCACATCTCAAAAAATGCCCCCGCAGGCTTGCGGGAGCGGGGGAGGGAGGCTATGGCGTTGTTTGGTTCCACCAGCCCCTCCTACCTGATTCTGCAATCCTTAGACCGTCTCAACGCGGAGCTGGCGGGAGACTATCCCCACCGCTTGTCGCTGTTTCTTCACGCGCTGGAGGAGGTTAAGACCGCGCTGCGGCGAACGGGATATACGGTTTGTGAGGGAGAGTCCCTGAAGCTAACCCTGCAAGCCAAGCCCTACGGTTACACGGGGCAGGAGCTTGCCGCGCGTCTCGAGGATCGGGGTGTGGTGTGTGAATTTGCCGATCCCGACTATCTGGTGCTGATGCTCACGCCGAGCGTTGGCGAGGAAGGCTTGCGTCGGCTTTCGGAGGCGTTGCGAGCCATCCCCCGAAGAGAGGCGATCGCCGAGGCGCCGCCAACGGTGCCCGTCTGTCCCCGCGCGATGTCGCCGAGGGAAGCAATGCTTTCCCCTTGCGAGCGGTTGCCCGTGGAGCGGTGCGTGGGCAGAATTTTGTCCTCTCCGTCGGTGGGCTGTCCTCCCGCGGTGCCGATCCTGATCTCGGGCGAGCGGATCACCGAGGAGGCGGTAGCTTGCTTCCGATACTACGGCGTGGAGGTCTGTTCCGTTGTAAAGGAACCCTCGAAATGATTTTACAGGAGGACGAGCGATGCATATTTTTTTGATCAGACACGGAGAATCGGTTGCCAACGTGGGGGAAAACTACGTGGAGCGGATTCCCGATCACCTGGTGCCTCTTACCGAGAGGGGGAGGGAGCAAGCGCGCCAAAACGGCGAATGGCTGGCACAATATTGCCGAGAGCATCAGATTGATCTTTCCCGCGCGCGGGCTTGGTGCAGTCCCTTTGTTCGCACCAGACAGACCTGCGAGGAATTCAACCGATTCCTGCGGATCAAGGAGGTGCGGGAAGATATTACCCTCACCGAACAGCAATTCGGCTTGTTCGATTCTCTTCCCGAAGCGGAATGGGAAAGCCGCTATCCCGATGCCTATGCCGAGTATCGCCGCCAGATCACCAATCAGGGAAAATTCTATGCTCGCTTGCCTATGGGAGAAAGCCCCTTCGACGTGGCGATCCGCGTGCATCAGTTCATGGGAACGATCTATCGGGATCTGGAGCGCCACGGCACGGACACGCTGTTTGTTTTTACCCACGGCACCACTCTCCGCGCGTTCCTTTTGCGGTGGTTCCATTATTCCACCGAATGGTATCAGGCAGAGCGCAATCCCGCAAACTGCAGGATCCGCGAGATCATCGACGATCGGGATCTGGGGTATATCAACGCTTAAGTCATTCACCGTTGAAATTGGGTTGGATTGATTTCATTTTCGGCTCATTATCGGTGGCAGGGAACGGAGAGGGGATCTCCGTTCCTTTTTTCGCTCGCGTATCTCGTTGTGTATGGAAAATCAATCAGGCTGTTGCATTCGGTGCATCCGACGCAACAGCCTTGTTTTTATTTGTGTATTTTTTATTTATGTACGCTCAGGCTTCCGCCGTCGCAGGTATTCCTTGGGCGGAACCCCCATCACGCGCTTGAAGGCGCGGGTGTATGCCTGTGGCGTGGCAAAGTGGATTTGCTGAGATGCTTCCGCCACCGAAAGTCCCTCATCCTCAAGCATTCGCACGCTTTCCTGAATCCTTCGCAGGCAGATGTATTGCTGAAGGGTCATGCCCATTTGGCGGTTAAAGCAATGGGAGAGGTAGGAGGGGCTGTAGTTGAACCTTTGGGCAACGTCGTTCACGCCCTGTATCGTTCGGATGCAGCTGTCGATATAAAGCCGTACCGCGTAGAGAGAGATTCCCGTATTGTTGCTTTGCAGCTCGTTACGGTAATTCTTTCTGGACTGGGAAAGATAGAGTCGCATCACCGAGATCACCAGCTCGTTCACGCGGCTTTCGATCATGGCGCTGTGGCAGACCGATTCGTTGTAAAATTCATTGAGACATTGGGTGAACAGCTCCACGGTATCCCGCTCCACCTTCATGATGTGGGCGGGGGGAGACTTATAAAAGGTGTCGATCAACCGAACGTCCTCGCTCACGGTGGCGTCCGGAATGCTGAAGCCGAGAAACAGATAGCGGAGCTGCTCGGTTGCAAAGATCTGATGTGCCACGCCAACGGGAGTGATGAACAGATCTCCCGCGCGCACCTCGCTTTCCTCCCCGTCGATGGAATTGATTCCAACGCCGTCCACCACCAAGGAAATCTCATAGCACCACTGCACGTGACGGGAGCAACGGTAGCCCGGCTCGCAAACCTGCTCTCCGATCTGGTGGATCAGATAGTTGCCGATGCGGTCGGGATTGGAGATGAATTGCTTTTCATAAACCGATCGAATTCCCGAAATGGATGATTGCGCCATGATATCCTCCTTTTTTGATGGAAGTGGGGTTTTCCCAATTATATCACATTCTTGTGAAAATTGCAAGGATTCGGATAAATTTTATCAAGAAAATTGGATGCAAACCGAATTTTTTGATCCAAAAATATGATGAGATTTTGAAGATTCGTCTTTTTAAATAAAAAAACAAGGGTCAAAATAAGCACAATAAACAAAAATAGGGCTTATCCTTTTTGCGTTTTCGCATAATAGTGCAAAAAAGCGGATTGGGGTAATCTTTGTGTGGGATTGGGGTGTTGCCTTTTTGCGGTAAAAGTGCTATGATAAAACTACATTCAGCCGCTTGATATTCGCGGCTCTGAACGAAAGGAGAGAATTTATGAACAAAAGATCTGCTTTGTATGTCATTTTTCTGTGTCTCTTAAGCCTGACGCTGTTGCTTTCGGCTTGCGGTGGCGGGGGAGATACGGGCGTTGGAACTACGGCGTCTCAACAAAACGCGGAAACTCCCGCAGCAACCACCGCGGGAACCCCCTCCCAAAACAATCCTTCGGATCGCTACGTTGCGAATCTTCCCGCGGCAGCCTACAACAATGAGGAGTTCGTTTTCCTCACCAGAAATGCCGAGTGCGGCGATTTTGAAACCTGGGATCTTCTTCCCACCGATCTGCAGAGAGAATCCATGAACGACGCGATCCTCCGCCGCAACAGCTACATTGAGGAAACCTACAACGTTACCATTACCCAGCGCCCCTGCGGCGGCTCCGTGAACGGTGGTGAGATGTACACGGTCATCTACAACAACTATATGGCGGGCTCCACGGGCGAGGATGCCTTCCACGTTGCCTACTGTGGCGTTGAGGACGCCATTTCGCTGGCAACCAGCGGCATCTTTTATGATCTGAGCGAAATGCCTTATATCAATCTGGAGTCGCCCTGGTGGGATGCGGTTGCCATGAGCAGCCTCACCATCTCCAACCGCTATTTCTTCGGCGTTGGCGATCTTTCGGTTCAGTTGTACGACACCCTGCCTTGCCTCGCCTTCAACAAGGAGCTGGCGGCGGCGCATACCGAGCTGGATCTTTACGGAATGGTGGAAAGCGGCGAATGGACCTACGATGCCTTCTATACCATTCTCAAGGAGGTTTACGTTGACACCGACGACGTGGACGGTCCCTCCGTTGGCGATACCTTCGGCGCGGGCGGTCAGAACGATAATCTCTACAACTTCTTCTACGGAAGCGGCTGTAAGATCATCACCGTCAACGAAAACGGCGATCCCGAGCTGACCTACTACAACGAGACCAATGAAACGGTCTTCTCCAAGCTGTTCGAGATCATGACCGACAAGGAAGCGCTCTTTAACTGCAACGATTACGCAAACGTTCCCGGCTGGCAGAACTCTCCCATCGAGTACGTGACCCGCGGCTTCATTGAGGGCAGAATCCTCTTCTACTCCGACGGTCTGCTTCACCTGCCCGAATTGAGAGAGGCTGACTTTGAGTTCGGTATCCTTCCCGTTCCCAAGTTCACCGCCGAGCAGGAGTCCTATCATCACCTGATCGGACGCTGGGGCGCAACGGTGATCACCATTCCCACCAATTGTCCCGATCTGAAAATGGCAACCCTTCTGGTGGAGGCAATGGGCGCTGAATCCAAGAATACCGTTGCTCCCGAATATTTTGAAAACAAGCTGACGCTCCAAAGCGTTCGCGACGGTGAAAGCGCCGTGTCCCTGAACATCATCATCGACACCAAGGGCTTTGACATGGGGCAGTGCTTCCGCTGGAATGATTTGCATCTGGTTATGGGCGATTGCCTCCTCCAGAAGCAGAATTCCTTCTACCACAACTATCAGGCAAAGGAATCGGGGATTCTGATCGGAATCACCCAAACGCTGGCATCCTACCAGTCCCTGCCTCATTACATCGAATTGGAGGGTTAAAGCATGAAAAAGAATGTACTGAAGCTGTTGGCGCTGTCGCTGATCTCCGCCATGGCACTCACCGCCTGCGCGTCTCCCGCCGCCAAGGGGGATTTTCCGCAGAACGCTCAGGAGGCGCCCGCAAAGGATGCCGATGCGCTTCGCTTTGAGGATCTGGCGGCATCCGAATCCACCGCTCCCTCGCCTGCCGCAACCTATTCGGTAAACACCATGGCAGAGCTTCGCGCCCTCTCGGTTTCGGGAGACGCCGTGATCTATCTGCGCGGCTTCCACGAGATCGGTGACGGTGGCGGAGGAAACTTCTATTGGGATGCGGAATCCAAAGCGCCCGACAACGGCGGAACCGTGATCAAGCCCGATCAGGGCGGCGACACCGGTCGCTACATCCGCGTTTGCGAGCCCACCAACCGCAACGTAAAATGGTTTGGCGCCGTTGGAAGCGGTAAAAAGGACGACACGGCGGCTCTGCAGGCTGCCATCGACAGTCTTCCCCAAAACGGCGGAACGCTGGTGATCCCCGGCGGCACCTACGTTGTTACCTCCACTCTCAACATCGGCAACGGCGACGGCGGAGAGAAGTTCTCCACCATGAACGGCGTGAAGCTGGTAGGGCAGGGAGCAGGCTTCTCCGTTACGGGAAGCAGTGTGCCCACCACCATTGTGGCAGGTAAGGCAATGCCTTGCGTGATTCGCGTCAACGGTCGGATTTCCGACCTTGTGATTCAGGATCTTTGCATCAGCGGTAACAACGCCGCGCAGATCGGTCTTTCCATGACCGCCACCAGCGGGATGACCATTCGCGACGTTCGTATCCAGCAGTTCAGCAAGATCGGTATGGAAATTATGGGCGGCGATCTGCCCACGGGAAACTACAATATTGCCAACCGCTTTGAAACCGTTCAGATCGTATCCTCCATGAACGGCACCACGGCTCTTTTGATCGACGGTGTTTACGATGCCCACAACGACACTTGGCTCACCGTTTTCAACAACTGCACCTTTGATACCGTTGCAACCACCGATTCCTACGGAGCCATCTTCCGCTTCGTGGACAGTATTTCCTTCTACCGCTGTCAGTTCGGCGGTACGGGCGAGGGCAGCGTTGGTATTCTGTTCGACGCGCTGAAAAATAAAAATTTCCCGTGCGGTATCGCTTTCTACGATTGCTCCGTGAGCAGCACGCAGGTGCTGGAGGATGAGGATCATCAGATCCGCAAGAATTATTTCTACGGCTTCTGCACCTCCAACGGTGAGGAAATTCCCACCCACAACCGCCTCATCGGTATCACCGATACCGGTAAGCCCTTCAACATGGATGACCTTGCCTTCAGCGGAGACAGCAGCGGCTCCGGCGGCTCGGGTCTGCCCGCTAAGAGAGGCGCTGTGGATACCTACCAGTCCGCAACGCAGGTTCACCGTAATTTGGCGGCGGAAAAGGAGGAGATCGGTATCCACTTCAACGCGGCAGGACACTTCAAGGGCGCTTCCTTCTATCTGCCCAGCTACAGCAACAGCACCGGAACCATCAAGATTCAGGTTTATAAGTGGAACGGCACCTACAGCGAAACCAAAAAGGGAGAGGTTCTCTACACGCATGAGTTTGTGGACTTCCCCGACAATACCTACCAAAGATTTGAAATGGAAACCGGATTGGAGCCCGGTGAATATCTGTTGGTGATCACCGGCAGCTCGCCCGACGGCGACTACGGATGCGGTGTTTGGACGCAGAAGGCTTCCGCAACGGTGGAAACCTACTCCAACGGTTATCTTGCCGACTTCGGCGTTCAGGGACAGCTTCTGATCGAGTAAAGGAGTGTATCCAATGAAATTCAGAAAAACAGCAGGCCTTCTCGCATTGCTGATGGCATTGCTCTCAGCTGTGGGATGTCAGTCCAATAATCCTCCCGACAGCGGCACTCTGCCGCCTGTCGGCTCGGAGGAGGAGAGCCTTCCCGTGGAGGAACAGCCCCAGGTGAATCCCGCCGATGCGTATCGCAACGCCACCTATATCGTGAAGAATATGATTGAGCTACAGCGTTTAACGGGACTCAAGCATGGCGACACCGTTCTTCTTCAAGGCTATTACCTCTCCAATGATGGCGGCGGTGGATTCTTCTACTGGGATGAAGCCTCCGAGGCGGAGATCAACAACGGCACCGTGTTCGGAAACGGCTCTGAAAAGGGTCGCCTCATTCGCGAGTGCGAGCCCAATTACCGCAACGTGAAGTGGTTTGGCGCCGTTGGAAACGGAAGCAATGATGATGCGCCCGCGATTCAGGCGGCAATTGACAGTCTACCCAAAAGCGGAGGAACGGTTTGGCTTCCGGGAGGTACCTACCGCACCACGAAGACCATAGAAATCGGAAACGGTGACGGCGCCAATAAGCACTCTACCGTGAACGGCATCAAGCTCATCGGCGAGGGCGCGGGATTTGCGTCGAACGGTGTACAGAACCCCACCAAGATCAGCGTTTTGAACGCTATGGAAGCCATTATCAAGGTGAATGGAAAAATCAGCGACGTTGTTATTCAGGATATCTTCCTGGGAGGCAATAACAGAGCTGAGACGTCGATCATTCTTGAGGCGGTGAGCGGATTGACAATGACAGACGTTTATACCGGTGGCTTTCTCAAATACGGTATTAAACTACTGGGTGGAACGGGCGTTGGAACCGAAAACAAGATGAACCGCTTTGAAACCGTTTCGGTTTACGCGGTGAAGCCCGAAACCATTTGCTTCTATATGGACGGCGGCAACACGGGCAATCCCGGCAACAGCATGACCACCTTTGTGGATTGCCGTTTCGATACCGCGCAGCAGGAGGACTCCTTCGCCATTTGGATCCGAAACTCCACGGGCATTGATTTCTACCGTTGTCACTTCAACACCTATAAGAAAAGCTCGATTGGCTTGGTGCTGGATGCTACCAATTGCGATGGCTACCCGCACAGCAACGTGTTCTACGATTGCTCCATTCTTTCCGTGGTTGTAAAGGAGGATAACACCGGCTACATTGGCAACAACTTCTTCTTTGGCTACGGAACCTACGATCTGGAGGCGCTTCCCGATCATCCCAAGCTCAAGGGTATCACGGATACGGGTCTCCCATTCCACCTCGGCTGATCCGACGCGCGAGACGTCGGCAACAATAAAAACGAAGAAAGGAACAAACCATCATGAAACGAATTCTCTCATTCGCGCTTACCCTCACATTGCTTCTCAGCCTTTGCGTTATTAACGTGTCGGCTGTTGGAGGAAATATATCGTACATTGGAGCTGCCAATGCAACAGACAAACACATTCAAATGCACACATCCGAGATGGCAAGCTCGGATACCACCGCCGCAACCGTGGCATTCCGCACCGTTGTAACCGGTACATGGTATGCGGTTGCTCCCTACGTTGGTGCATACACCGCAGATGGAAGCGAGCTTGCCATTTCGGTATACGCTTGGAATGAAAGCTACACCAAGACTCTGGAGGGTACTGCTCTCCGCACCGGAACCGTGAACGATTTGAATCTCTCCTTGGGCACCAGCGGATATGCTGTGCTTGAGTTTGAAACTCCTCTGGAGGCAGGTGACTATTTGGTTGTTTACTCCGGCACAAAGGCTGCGGGCTGGGACATCGCTACCTATCTTGAACTCGGTGCAACCACCGGCGTTTGGGTATGGAAGGATGGCGTTCGCGTGGAAGACAGGAACGTTATGACCCAAATCTACGTAGAAGGTGCCGCAGGTGCCGGCTTCCAAAGATCGCCCTTGTCCGATAAGGTGATCCCCACTTTGGAGTCTGCCAATCTTGAATTTAATGCTGTAACAGCCAAGGGCAATATTTCTTGGGGTTACGGATCAGGTCAATGGCCCAGCTCTGTCACCGGTGTAGATGTAACCGGTAAAACTGCGGCAATTCGCACCGCTTTCACTCAAACTGTTAGCGCATTCTATTTGGACGTTGCTTGCGGCGGAGGTGGAACAGCTGGATTCTTACTTTCTGTTTATGAATGGGATAGTAATTATGAAACAACCGTTGGATCCGATGCGTTGAAACAATGGTTGGTTAGCGGAGCGATCAACGGTACTTGGTTGGAAGTTGTTTTTGATGAGGCACTTCCTGTTGGAGAGTATCTGTTTGTAATGTCCGATTTCTACAATACTTCCGGTGCCTCCGTAAGCCTTTTTGGCGCAACCTACGATGACACAAAGGCTTGTGTGAGCTACGTGGACGGTGTTGAATCTGTGGCGTTCGATTTCTTTGCACGCTACCAGGCAGCTGCTCTGGATGCGGTTGCAACCGCATCTATGCTGGTGCCGCTCTCTTCCGCCGATGCTCCTGCTTCTTCCACAAAAGTGAAGCTTTATACCAAATTTGCGCAGAAGCAAACCAATCTTAAAACAAAGGATGCAGCAATTCGTGTTATTACTGACGGTAATTATCTGGGCTTGAACGTATATGTTGCTTCGGGCGATAAGACTGCTACCCACGGCTTCCTTGCTACTACCTATGCATGGGATACCGACTACGCCACCACGGTTGCGGGTACCCCCGTTGATCAGGTTCGCGTGGAATATATCGGATCGCCCGTGTACACGAACGTGATTTTCCAAAACGCGTTGCCCGCAGGAGATTATCTGACCGTGTTTAGTGATCCCTACGGTCCCAGCGCCACTGTGAGCGTGTGTGGCGGCTGTACCGCTTCCAATAATTTTGAAACGCAAGCCTTTGCAGGTGGCGAGCTGCTCACCACCTATATGAACGCGAACGTATATGTCGAGAGCGGCAAATCGGTTGTGACTCTCCCCGAGAGCGTGAAGTACGAGGGTTACCAGACCTCCGAGGCTGTTGACGGCAAGTACAACGTTCGTTTCATCGCCTCCGGCTCCAACTTCGACGTTGACGCGGTTGGCTTCAAGGTGACCGCAAACGTGGACGGCAAGGCATGGGATATGAACAGCAACACCGTTTACACCTCGATTTTGGCAGAGGGTCTTGGAGAAGTGAAGGCATCCGCATACGGGGCGCAGTATCTCAGCACGCTGACCGTGAAGGGTGTTCCCGCGGATACGCAGATCGTCTTCACCGTAACGCCTTACGTGATCAGTGAGTATGGCACCGTGGTTTACGGCACGCCTACCGAAGTTACCGTTGGTTAAAAGGAGGAATCGGAAATGAAGCAGTATATCAATCCCACAGTTCTTATGCTTTCTCTTGAGGAAGAGGACGTGATCCGAACCAGCCTTCAGCTGGAGGACGACGGTCTTGGTATGGAGACCGATTGGTAAGTAAACCCCATTAGCAGAGACGGTTGCGATTTGGCGGAGATACGCTCTGCGGAAGTCGCAACCGTTTCACGCATCCAAAAAATATGATAAAAAAGCTTATTTGCGGGTGCTTTGCCATCCTGCTGTCTCTTTCCCTAACGATTGCGCCCTTCGCGGCGCCCTCGGTGAGCGGTTCCTCGGGCGTTACGTCCCGAGAGCTGCTTTGTATGGGAGAGCGGACGGGGGTGACCTACACCCAAATGACTCTTCCCGTGGGGGGAACGTATAATCCCTCCTCGCGGGATAAGGTGGTTTGCATGGCGGAGGCGGATCTTTCCAACACGCGGCTTTCGGTGGATGTGATCAACTGCGGAAGCTACGCGGTCAGTGCCAAACGGGTTACCGCCGCCATTGCCGACTACAATGCCGCAAACGCGGGAAAAACCGTGCTTGCCGCCATGAACGGTGATCTTTGGATGACCGCCGTGAACAGCAACAGCGGGATCACCAAGTCACTGTTAAAGGTGCCGAGAGGCGTGATGATGGTGGATCGGGAGATCTGGGCGAGTCAGGAGATCGGCATGGAGAATGCCTCTCTTTCCTCGGGAACTCCCACCACCCACACGATTCCAAAGGCTGCGTTCGGGGTCACGTCTCAAAATCAACCGATTGTGGGCGTTCCCTGGATCTACCCAACCTTGAAAAATGAAACCACCGGAGAAGAAATCTCGGTGGATGGGATTAACCGTCTCCCCGCAAATGATTCGGTGATCCTCTATAATCACCGATGCTACACAACCAATTATGCCCTCAACGATGCCTTTGAGATCGAGCTGGAGGCGGAGAACACCGCGTTCACCCTTTCGGGTAGCGTGGTTGGGCGCGTGAAGGCGATCTACCCCTCGGGTAGCACCACCCGTCCCTCCATTGGTGAGAACACCGTGTTGATTACGGCGCGCGGAAGCGGCGTAAACAGGGTGGTGTCTCTCTTTTCGGTGGGCGACGTCGTTTCGGTGCGGTGCGAGGTGGAGGATACCTTCGGAAACAACGAGCTGTGGCGGGATGCCGTCAGCGTGATCGGCGGTCATATCCTGCTGAAGGCAGAGGATCGGATTTACACTCCCATCACGGGAACCTCCGAGTATCCCGTCTCGCTCATCGGCATCAAGGATGACGGTAAGGTGCTGTTTTGCTCGATCACCGCGGCGTCGGACGGCGTTCGCTTGGGGGTGAACAACGCAACGGTTCACGCCTTGGTGGAGGAGCTGGGGTATAACAGCGTTTTCTTTCTGGATGGAGGCGGGTCTACCACCTTCGTCACCCTTGAGGAGGGCAGCTACACGGTTCGCAGTCGCTCCTCGGACGGATCTCCCAGAGCGGTGATCAACGCCGTTGCCCTTGTTTGGAACAACAGCCCGATCTGCGAGCAGCAGGGATCGCTGTCATATATCCGCGCGCAGAGTGATCTTTCGGATATTCCGGGCTATCATATCCCCGCCGATCTCATGCCGCAGATTGCGGGAGGGAGGCAGGACTGCACCACGCATTATGATGAAGAAGCAGACGCTTTTCGGGTGACCGTCAGTCGCGACACCGTGGATCCCTACGTGGCGTTGGAGTATTCCTCCCTGGGAGCTGTGAATGCGAGCGACTATCCCTACGTGGTTCTGCGGGTGCGAGCCGAGAGCCCCGAGCCCTCCCGTTTGGCGCTTTACTACTATGCCGATCGGGATTTCGGCGCTTCGGCGCAGCGGGTCAGGCAGGTAACGATTCAGGGCGGGGGTGCATGGCAAAGCTACATGGTGGAGATGCTGGGAGCGCCCGGCTGGAGCGGAAGGCTCAACGGCATCCGATTGGACGTATTCGACAGCGCGGAAACGAAAAAGGGCGCAACCCTTCAGCTCGGCGGAATCACGCTGTGCCGTTCTTTTGAGGAGGCGCAACGGGTGGCGTCGGGCGGATATCTGCCCGAGGGCTCTGTGCGGAGCTATCGGGAGTATCTGGGCTTGATCCCACCGCTGCCGCCACTCACGGAGGCGCCGGTTGAACCCGACGTGCCAAAGCCCCCCGAGGAAAC
>SVSC01000147.1 GCA_015064525.1 Oscillospiraceae bacterium | reverse complement strand
CGCAGAACCTCGCGGTGCTCCTCGTCGGTGAGCGTGGAGCCCTCGCCCGTGGTTCCGCAGGCAACGAGGGCGTTAATTCCCTGCTCAATCTGCCAGTTGATCAGTCTTTCCAGCGCGGGATAGTCCACCCCCGTTTCGGTGAGGGGGGTAATGAGAGCGGTAGCAACGCCCTTGAATACAGTCTTCTTTTTTTCCATGATTTCAATTCCTTTCATCTTTGCCGAGAGGTGACGGAGCTCTACCCAAAAAAGGCAGAGCGCATCACGGAGAATGGCTCTGCCTGTTCACTTGCACCCCGCCGCGGCGAGGGTTGTTTCTGTGAAGGTGGATAGCTCTCCGCATTTCTGCGACAGCATAACGGATCTTCTCACGTTCTGCCAGAACGGTTTTGCGCCTCAACCGCCTTCGGCAACCGAACCTTTCCCAACCGCAACGCCTCGCGAAGGCTTACACGGACAGTACTTTTTTCAAGCTGCGCCTCTATCATGCTTTTTTTGCAAGTATAGCATATTTTTTTCGTTTTGTCAAGGAGTTTCGTCGAAAAAGGAAGCAGAACCGCAAATATTTTTCGGATAAACCGTTTGCGCTCTACACACGCCCCCACGGCAGGGTCGTCCATTTTCCCTTTTGCAATACCGTCAAACCGCCAACACCGCAGGCGCGCGCAAGCATGACCGCCTCTCCATAGCCAACCAGCAGGTTCTCCTTACGGTGGGTATCGCCGTTGATCATGACCCTCCCCTGCTTTTCCGCGATCCGACGGAGAATATACGCCGCGGGATACGGCACGCTGCGATATCCTCTGGCAATGGCGCCCGTGTTGATTTCAAAGAGCTTGTCCCCTTCGAGCAGCGCGTCCAGCGCGTCCAGCATGGGACGGCGATAGCGATAATCGGAAGGGTCAAACAGTCGATTGCCCTCGTTGAATTTTTCCACCAGATCAAAATGTCCCACAATGGTCACGGAAGGCATGGACGCAAGCGCGGCAACCGTTTCGTAGTAGCATTTGAGATATCGGTAGATATCACCGCCGAAAAAAGCTCGCACGTCGGAGAGAAGACGGTCGGCGCTGAGGTCGATGGGGAGATATGCGTCCTCACGCTTCAGGTAGTGAACCGAGCCGATTACATAATCGAACGGCTCCGAAATCGGCGGAGAGTAAAAATCCTGCTCGATCCCGCAATAAACGTCGATCCGATCCGCGTAGCGTTCCCGCAGACGCAGGATCTCGGCGCGGTAGGCGGGAATCCTCTCTTGGGACATACAGTAGCTTGCATCGTGGGGCGAGGGGGAATGTCCCGAAAAGCCCAGCACCTTGATCCCCCGTCGGATCGCCTCCAGCGTCATTTCCTCGGGGGTATCCTTTCCGTCGCAAAAGCGGCTGTGAACGTGCAGATCGTAGCGCGGAAGCTCCATCTCACACCTCACGCTTCCGCAGAAGTCTCGTTTGGCAGATTGCTTGCCACAATTTGCTGAAGCTCGGCAGTCAGGTCGTTCTGATCGGCGCGCATCACACGGTCAACGTCAATGACCTCCACTACCTTCAATTCCACACGCAAGGGCTTTAAGAAAAAGCGCTTGGAGATCCGCTCGGTGCCTTGTGTGGTCAGAACCACAATGGGAGCCTCTGCCTGCTGCGCCAGATAGCAGGCTCCCGGCTTGAAGCGAAGGAGCTTTCCCGTTCTGCTGCGCGTTCCCTCGGGATAGATTCCGATGTCAATAGCGTCGCTCTTCATATGCTCCGCGGCGGTTTGCAGGGTTTTAACCGCCCGCAAGCCGTTTCCGCGATCCAGCGAAATAAAGCCGCCGCACCGCATAAAGGGACCAACCACGGGAATTTTAAAGTTTTCCTGCTTGGAAATATACACCAGCTTTCGATGGCGAAGCGCCGCCAAAAGGGTTAGGGGATCGAAATCCGAGCGATGATTGCTCACGAACACGCAAGGGCAATCGGGAATTTTTTCCGCCCCCAACAGCACCACGCGGATCGCCGCAAAGGGCATGAGCCAGTGCATGGTGTGGGCGATCAGCCAGCGACAAAGCGGATTGCACCGCGCGGGCGCTTTTTTCGGCATCAGAAGCGAGGCGATGCTGAGGATCAGAAAATAAACAACCACCGTGGCAAGATAGCCCCCGATCAAGAGAAGCGGAAGCCACCAGAGGGCTATTTTCGCGCCCAAAAGCACGCCGATCGCCGCCAGCACGGCAATGGGAACAAAGATGAGATTTAAAATCATAATCGATCCTCCATCTACGGTTTTTACACGGGGTATTTTACCATAACTTAACAAAAAAGTCAATAGAAACGGAAAAATTACGGTGCGCGGACGGGTTTCCTTCCGCTTTTTTTCGTTTTTTCAAAAAAGCCCTTGACAAAAAACAAAAAAATGATATGATGTTAGTATTGAACGATTATTGGAAATTACACTACCGAAAGGACAGAAGATCATGCGCTTTACCAATCCCGACGTTTCCGCGCTCAGGAATAAAAAACTGTTCATTTTTGATATGGACGGCACCATTTATCTCGGCAATCGGGTATTTCCCTTTGCCATCCGTTTTATTCAGAATTTGAGAAAGGCGGGCAAGCGGGTGCTGTTCTTCACCAACAACGCCTCCCACTCCCCTGCCTTTTACCTGGAAAAGCTGACTCGCCTCGGCTTTGCGCCCACCCCCGACGAGATCATGACCTCGGGCGACGTGACCATTGAATTTCTCAAGCGCCACCGCGCGAATCAGAGCGTTTATTTGGTTGGAACCCCCGAATTAACCGAAACCTTTGCAGAGGCGGGAATCCCGCTCATCGACGGTTCCGAGACCGACGCCGACATTGTGATCACCAGCTTTGATACCACCCTCACCTACGAAAAAGCGGATCGCGCCTGCCGTATGGTGCGAAACGGCGCGGAGTATCTCTCCACCCACCCCGATTTCAACTGTCCCACCGAAACGGGATTTATTCCCGACAGCGGCGCCATTGCCGCCCTTGTGACCGCCTCCACGGGCGTGACC
>SVSC01000025.1 GCA_015064525.1 Oscillospiraceae bacterium | reverse complement strand
GACCATTGAGGGCGCCTACACCCGCAGCAAGTCCACGCTGCTCCGCGCGCAGGACTATACGGGCAGCTTGTTTGAGGTTGCCGTGGGCGCAGAACTGACGCTGGGTCAGAATCTTGTAATCGACGGTAATAACAACTGGACCTTCGATATCGTTTTGTACAGCGCGGCTCTGGAGCTGGGGCTGAACGCCGACGATGACGATGCCTTTGTGTTCAGCGCGGACAATTCTCCCGTTGGTAAGGCGGATATGATTTTGAACAAGGGTAAGCTCACCGTGAGCTGCCGCGTTCAAAACAGCCTGATTCCCGCGGGACACCTGATCGGCGCCTACTCCAATTCCGTTACGGTGCTGGAAAACGCCGAGATCATTCACTGCGCAAACAAGACCAACGGTGTGATTTATAGCGCAAGCATCGGCGGTCAGACCGCGCAGCAGCTGATCATCAACGATGGAACCTTGATTCACGGAAACTATGGTGGCAGAAACGGCGGCTTGTTCCATGCGCAGGCAACGAACAACACCGTTGTGATGAACGGCGGCGAGATTTTTGATAACTAAGCCCACGATTGCAACGGCTCCGTGATCATGCTCTACGGAACCGGCTCCAAGTTCACGCTGAACGGCGGTCGCATTTATAACAATGTGGCAACCTACGGTGGCGCCAACGGCAGAAACGCCGCGATTTATATCCACAGCGGCGGAACCTTTGAAATGAACGGCGGCGAGATCACCAAGAACGTTGGTTTGGGCTGCGGTGGTCTGGACGTGCGCGAGGGCGCGGCTTCCATTACCATTAACGGTGGTTATATTGGCGGAAACAAGGCTGTGAACGAAAACAGCAAGACTCCCGATTTCCGCGTTTCCTCCGTCGTAACGCAGAGCGGTCAGCTCAGAATGGCTGAGATCTCCGTGAACGGGGGAACCTTCGATAACGTTGACGAGTTCAAAAAGTACGTAAAGGATAACTTCATGCTGGAGAAGGAAATGGTTCCCCAGCAGAAGAAGGACCCCGTAACCGACGAGCCCATGGTGGATGAGAACGGTGACCCCGTGATGGAGCTGGTTTGGAGCGGAAAGTACATTCTCGGCAATATCATTTTCCACGCGGAGCTGAACGGCGAGCAGTATGAGTATCTGCAGGATGCCATCGACGCGGCAGAGTCGAATGAGGTTGTTACGATTCTGGCGGCTCCCGTAACCGCTCCTGTGATCCACAAGGATCTGAAGCTGAAGCTGGCGGACGGCGTTTCGGTGCAGGTTGCCGATTGGGTGACCGAAACCTATACCGTTACCTACGACGCAACCACCGGTATCTATGAGATTCACGACCGTATCGGCTTGCTGGAAACCTTGGTAGAGGAGCTGAAAACGGCACAGCAGGAGGGCGTTACCTCCGAGGAGCTGGCGGCTGAGATTACGAAGCTGAATGGGGCTCTGGCAGACGCAAAGGCTGCGAGAGAGGCTGCCGAGGCGGCGCTTTTGAAGAAGCTGGAGGATGCGGACGTGGCTCTGTCCGAGGCTGTGACGAAGCTGGTGGCAGACCACAGAAGCGAGCTGGATTCCGCGATCGCAGAGGCAAAGACGGCAGCGGAGCAGGCAATCAAGGCGCTTTCCGACCGTGTGACCGAGCTGGAAAAGGACGTTTCCATTATTCAGAGCGCTGTGGAGAACGGCGATCTGGCAAGCTCCAAGGCGCTGGCAGATAAGGTGAAGGAGCTGAACGCGGCAATCACCGCTCTGGAAACCGCTCTGAAAACGGCGGACGCCGACATGAAGACCGATTTTGAGACTGCGCTGGCAGAGGCAAAGACCGAGCTGGCGGATGCCATTGCGGCAGTACAGAAGAATCTGGACAAAGCGGTTGCGGAGCTGAACAAAGCTCTGGAGGACACCAAGAAGGAAAATCAGGATGTTCTCTATAAGGCGAACACCTTCAATGCCATCACCGCTGTGATCGTTTGCATCTCTCACGCAGGCGTAATTTCCCTGGTGATCTGGATGATGGTAGAGAGACGGCGCGGTGCTCCCGTAAAAAAGGCCAAGAAGGTTAGCAAGAAAAAATAAAAATTCATAAAACGCGGAGGAGCGGAGCCTTAAGGGCTCCGCTCCTTCAATTGTTGGTGGTCAAAATAAACCCCCAGTTCTACTGGGGGAGCGGTAAAACAGAGCAGGGCTACAAATAAATTGGGCGAGCTATATGCAAGCCCAAAGAAAGCCTCCCCTGTGTAAGGGGAGGTGGCACGCGAAGCGTGACGGAAGGGTTGTTACAAAAGAAAAACAATCCCTCACCGCCTACGGCGGAGCTCCCTTTACACAAGGGAGCCTATTGAAGTTACCCGTTTACGGGTTGCAGTGCGTGTGATGCGATAATAAATTTCGATGCCCCTTTTAGGGGTTAAGCCGGTAATAGCCCCTTATAGGGGCTGTGCAAACCACCGGTTGAACCGGTGGTTTTGATTGTGTGGCATCAATGCTTATTCAAATGGGTTTGCTTGTAGGTATTGCGGAAGGTAGAGGGGGAGACGCCCTCGTGAAATTTGTAGAATTTCAGAAACTCCAGATAGCTTTCGTAGCCAACGCAGGAGGCAATGTCCTTAATGGGAAGATCGGTGGAAAGCAACAGATAGCGGGCGCGGTCAATCTTGGTTTGAATCACGGTCTGCTTTAAGCCGGGAAGATTGGAGCGGCGAAAGAGGCGGGAGAGGTAGTCCTTGTTGTAGTGAAACTGAGAGGCAATGTCATCGGCGGAAATGGGCTTGTCTACGTTGATGCGGATCCATTCGCAGATCTCGTTCACCAGCGCCAGCCGATCGTCTCCCAAATGCACGTACTGCACGTTGATTTCGGTAAGGATCAGCCGCAGGATCAGATCCGAGGCGAAGCGTGGGTATTGGGGGGTGTTGGAATAGTTGAGCAGCTGACGGAACAAAAGGAGCATTCCCGAGGGATTGGTGAGCTTCAGATGCTTTGGAAGCTGGATGTCGTCGGGGCGACCCGGAAAATGCACCCAGAAAAAGGAAACGTCGGTGCGGGTGTCCAGCCCCCGATGCAGGGTGTTTTTATCCAGGATCAGAACGTCATCGGGCTCCATTTGGTAGATTTTATCCGCCTCCGCAATTTGAAAGCTTCCTTTGATCATAAAAATGATCTCGCAGGAATCGATCACGCGTTCGGGGTGGATCCATTCCCCTTGGGAAATAAATCTTCCCGAGGTGAGGTGTTGAATATTGGATAGCTTCATTTTCTGTCCTCCCGTTCTTGCGTTGAAACTATTATATCAGAAATTCGTCTTTTTGTAAATAACTTTCGGAAAACTTGTTTCTTTTTAGAGGAATTGATGATACTGAGGAGACTAATCAAAATAATTAGTAATATTGCACAATAAAAGATCAAAATGGCGAAGTCGGATTTTCGTATCAATTCGCACTTTTGTGGTATGTACAACGGGAGTGCTTTTTGGTATAATATGATTGTGGATCAAGGAATTCGCAAATTCAATCCGAAAAAGGAGAATCGAAAATGAAGAACTCTGTGAAACGTCGGCTTTCTTTTTTGCTTTGCGGAGCGCTGATGCTTTGCGCGCTTTTCAGCCTGCCCTTAACGGCGGAGGTGGACGGAACGGTTTGGGACGGAACCCACCCTGCCGCCGCTCAAGATGCCGCGTTCAGCGGCGGAAAGGGAACCGAGGAGGAGCCCTACCTGCTTTCCACCGCGCTGGATCTGATGCAGCTTGCGGCAAACGTTGGCTCGGGCAAGTCCTATGCGGGCGTGTTCTTTGAGCTGACCGCCGACATTGATGCCGCCGGAATCGAGGGATGGAAGCCTATTGGCGGAAACAGTGCCGAAAATAAGGCGGTGAATCCCTTCAGCGGCAACTTCAACGGTAATTTTCACGTTGTGAAGAACGTGAATATCAAAAACGGCTGGTACATCGGCTTCTTCGGCCACACAAAGAACGCCACCATTCGTAATTTCGGCGTGGCGAGCGGAAGCGTGTTCTCCAAGAACAGTGTGGTGGGCGGTCTGATTGGCGCCGCTGACAACACCGATGTGGATAACTGTTTTAATAAGGCATCGGTCAGCTGCGAAAGATCGGGCGGAACCATGCGCGTGGGCGGATTGATCGGAATTACGAGCAACAACACCAAGATCACCAATTGCTATAACACGGGCAACGTGGTGGGAAAAACCTCCTCAACCAAGCAATGGACGGGAGGTTTGGTTGGCTACATGGGCGGCGGACTTGCCTTTGAGGCGTCCAATTGCTACAACAGCGGAACGGTAACAGCCATGGGTATGGCATCCGCCGGCGGAATTGCGGGCAGCATGGACGGCAACGCCTACGCGGAAAAATGCTTCAATCTGGGAGCGGTTTCCGCCGAGGGCAAGGGAGAGACCGACGTGTTTGTGGGAACGCTGGTTGGTAACGTGCTGAAAACAACCAACGCCATGATTGACAGCGGCGCTGTTGCGCAGGAGGGGCTGGATTTCTTCGGTGTTCTACACGCGGATCATCTGGAGGCGAATTATTCCGCCGTTGCGATCACGCTCACAAAGATTCCCACGATGCTCGGCTCCGCGTTTCTGACGAAGGGCTCCGACTATTCCGAGGCAAAGGGAGCAACCCTGCGGGCGGTGCAGGAAACCGCGCCTGCGGGCGGGCTGCAGAAGCTCCGCTTCGTTGCAACCGTGGATAGCTTGAATTATTCCGCGGTTGGCTTTGAGGTTGTTACCGCCGTGAACGGCGTGAAGGGAGAGGCTGTGGAATACAAGTCCGAAACCGTTTACAGCCACGTTTACGTCAAGGCAAACGGCGCCTACACCGAGCTTTGCTCTGCCGCGCAGCTTGGCGGCTCCCATCTCTTCACGGGAACGATCACCGAGGCAAAGGCTACGGGAACGGTGGAATATACCGTCACCCCCTTCACCGTGAACCTGAAGGGTGAGAGAACAACGGCTCCCACCTACGTGATCACCTACACCGATGGCGTTTTCGTTTCCGCCGTACGGGCGGCGTAAGAGTCGAATTGAAAGGACATGATATGAAAAAATATACTTTGATCTGTCTTTTGCTGGCGGCGCTGATGCTGCTTGCCTCCTGCGGAGACGGAAGCTCCCACGGAGGGGGGATTCTTCCCACCCACGCGTCGGGACAGTTGAGCGCCACAAAGGAGCCCTCTGTTTGGGATGGGCTTCCCGAGGTGGACTACGGTGATGAGGATTTCACAATCTTCACCATCAACACGGCGAACTTCCGCTCCAATATGCTGGGGCAGGAGGGCGAGGACATTGTGAACCAGGCGCAGCTGAAGGCGAAGCTCGCGGTAAACGAGATTCTCCACGTGAACCTGATGGAATATCCCGTTGGCAACGATATGAAGCAGTTCACCAACAGCATCTACGCGGGGCTGGATTCCTATTCGATCGGCTATGGTCGCTGCACCTTTGCCATTCAGATGTTCAACGAGGGATTGATCATTCCCTACGATCAGATCTCCACAATTGATTTAAGCGGCGGCTGGTGGAACCACGCGGTGAACGACAGCCTTTCGGTGAACCACAAGCAGTACGTGGCGCTGGGAAGCTTTGATCTCTCCACCTACGACTACACCCACGCCATGCTCTTTAACAAGGTGATGGCGGAGAGCTATCACTACGATCTTTACAGCGAGGTGACCGAGAAAACCTGGACCTTCGACCGTTTCTACGAGATCATCACAGAGGTTTCCACGGGAGAATCGGTTGAAAATCCCATTTACGGATACCTTTGCCAGAGCAAGGAGGTTCTTCCCAATTTCTGGATCGCCGCCGATCAGCTGACGGTGGCGAAGGATGCCGAAACCGACACCCCCTTTCTCGCCTGCAAGGGAGAGAAATTCGACACGGTCTTTCGCCGCACCTTTGAGATGCTGAGAGAGAACGGCACCTGGTACTACGTTGTGGACGGCAACGACGTTCCCGACGTGAATATCAACCTCTTCAACGGCAATCAGGCGCTCTTTATGGACAGCACCTTCTATTATGTGAACCGTCTCCGCGCCGAGAACGAGCATTTCGGTATCCTGCCTTATCCCATGTGGGGAGAGGGGCAGACCGAGTACCGCTCCCGCATTGAGTACTATATGCCCGGTGTCATTCCCTCGGTTGTTACCGACCGCGAGAGAACGGGCGTGGTTCTGGAGGCGCTGAACAGAGCCTACAGCACCATGGTCACCGAGTCCTACTATGAATCGGTGCTTCGCCTCAAAAACTCCACCGACGAGGATTCCTACGAAATGGTCGGCTTGATCTTTGCAACGCAAGTGATCGACATTGGCGACACCACCCTCAACGCCACCATTCGCGACGGTATTTTTGCTCCCATGTGGGTGAGAAACAAGCCTACCCTGCAGTCCTATCTCGCCTCTATGGAGGGTGTGGTGGAGAGGTATTTGCAGAGCGAGAAGGAGGCGTAAAATGAAGAAAAAGAGCTTGCTCTCGGTTCTGTTGGCTGTTCTCTGCCTATGCTCCTCCTGCGGGGAGGAGCAGCCCCCCGCTCCTGCGGAGAGCGGGGAGGAGACAACCGCTGAGGTCACCCAAGCGGTGACCGAATATGAATACACGGAAAAGGACTATATTGGTATGTTGCCCATCGGAACACAGGCAAAGGCGCTAACGGTTAACGTTTTTCAAAACGGCACCGACGGCTACACGGTGTATCGGATTCCCTCGGTCACCGTTTCCACTCAAGGCACCATCCACGCCTTCTGCGAGGGGCGTGTGGACAGCTCCGCCGACGATGGCAACATTGATCTGGTGTATAAGCGAAGCGTTGACGGCGGCGCCACGTGGTCGGCTCTGCGCGTGCTGGCGGAGTACGGAGAAAACGCCGCCAACAACGCCACCCCCGTGGTGGATCAGATCACGGGAAGGATCTGGCTGTTCTATGCGCTCCACACGGCTCCCAAGGCGCAGGGGGATTGCGCCTGCTATATCTACAGCGATGACGACGGGATCACCTGGTCGGAGCAGACCGTGATCTACAACGTGCCTCACGTTTTCCCCGGCCCCGGAAACGGCATTCAGCTAACGGTGGGGAAGTACGCGGGCAGATTGGTGATCCCCATGCAAACGGGCTTTATTCTCTACAGCGACGATCACGGGAACACCTGGAAGGGTGGGATTCCCAGCGATTCCACCCATGAGCCCACGGTGGTGGAGCTTTCCGATGGCAGGCTTATGCGAAATAACAGAGGCACCACGGGAAAGCGGGAAATTTCCTACAGCTCCGACGGAGGAAAATCCTGGACACCTATGGTGTTGAGTGATGAATTGAACGAGCCGATCACCACCGACCGCTGGAAAGGCTGTCAGGCATCGCACAACGTCTTTTTCCAAAAGACCGAGAACGGCTATCAGCGTTATCTTTTGTTCAGCAACCCCAAAAACAATTCGGTGCGAGGAAATCTTACCATCCGCACCAGCGTTGACGATGGCGAGAGCTATCCCTATTCCTACACCGTGTACGGTAGCTACGCGGGCTACAGCTCAATGGCGCAGTATGGAGAGGCACACGTGGTGATCCTTTATGAAAAGGGGCAGGCGCACCGCGCGGATGCTTGCCTGGAGCTTCAAGTAATCGCCTTTGCGGATCTTCTCAAATAGACGAAACGAGGTATGATGGTGAAAAAGCATATTGAATTGAGGTCGGTGCGGATTACCGACGGATTTTGGAAGCGAAAGCAGGATCTGGTGCGAGAGACCACGGTTTTCAGCGTGTACAATCGCTTTTATGATACGGGCAGAGTGGAAGCGCTGAAGTGCGATCCCTCCAATCCCGAAAAAAGGCACTACTTTTGGGATTCGGATTTGGCAAAATGGATTGAGGGTGTGGCATATCTCTTGGAAAAGGAGCCCGCCCCCGAGCTGGAGCGTCTGGCGGATGCCATGATCGCGGACATTGTCGCCAACCAACGGGAGGACGGCTACTTCAACAGCTATTTCCAAACGGTGGAAACCGATCAGGTTTACGCCCTGCGGAAGAATCATGAGCTTTACTGTGCGGGTCATCTGATCGAGGCTGCAATCGCTTATAAGCGGGCAACGGGTAAGGATCTGCTTTATCGCTGTATGCTGAAGTTTGCCGATCAGATCGACCGTGTGTTCCGTGTGGAAAAGAGCGCGGCGTTTCTCACGCCCGGGCATCAGGAGCTGGAGCTGGCTTTGGTGAAGCTCTGGAGAGAATCGGGCGAGCGGCGGTATCTGGAGCTGGCGAAGTACTTCATTGACGAGCGAGGCTCCGAGCGGGAGCGTGAAATGGCGGGGATCAAGCCCGAGCAGCTGCGCTACGCGCAGGATCATTTGCCCGTGCGGGAGCAGTTTACCGCGGAGGGGCACGCCGTGCGCCTGCTCTATATGTGCTGCGCCATGGCGGATCTGGCGCTGGAAACCAATGACGAGGCGTTGAAAACCGCCTGCGAGCGGATCTTCCGAAACATTGCCGAGGAAAGAATGTACATCACGGGCGGTCTTGGCTCCAACTGTAATTTCGAGGGCTTTGAGGAAAATTATCACCTGCCCAATGAGATCGCCTACAATGAGACCTGCGCTTCCATCGCGCTGTGTCTTTTTGCTCGCAGAATGCAGCTTTTGTCGGAGGATCCCATCTATGCCAACGTGATCGAGCGGGAGATCTACAATGGGGTGCTGTCGGGACTCTCCTTGGATGGAAAGGCTTTCTTTTATGAAAATCCCTTGGAGATTGATTTGATGTCGCCCACCCATCAGTCGGGCGGACGGCAGAAGCTCCACTATCCCATTCAACAGCGGGTGGAGGTTTTCTCCTGCTCCTGCTGTCCCCCCAACATGACCCGCTTCATTCCCTCGCTGGGAGAATACCTCTACACGGTAGAGGACGGTGGCATCCGCGTGCATCAGTACATGGATTCCGAAACGCGGGAGGGAGAGCTGCACCTGATTCAAAAGACCGACTATCCCCGCTCGGGCGACGTGGAATTCCACTATCAGGGAAGCGCCACGGCGGTGAGCTTCCGCATTCCCGATTGGTGTCGGTCATACACCCTCTCCCAGAACGGCAGACCCGTGGAGGCAGAGCAGGTGAACGGCTACGTTACCCTTCCCATGGCGAACAACGATCGCGTTTCGCTTTCCTTTGAGATGCCCGTCACCTTTGTGGAGGCAAATCCCGCCATACGCGCCGACGCGGGCAAGTGCGCGGTGATGAGAGGCCCCGTGGTTTACTGCGCCGAGCAGGTGGACAACGCGGAGCTTCGTCTCTACGATTTCCGCGCCTCGGAGGACGGAGCGAAAACCGAGGAGTCGGAGCAGTTCTATTTCCCAACGGTTACGCTGACGGGAGAGGTGCGAGAGGACGGAAGAACCCTCTATGCGGCGGAGCGCTTCCGCCGTCGATCGGCTGAATTGAAGCTGATCCCGTACCATGCCTTTGCCAACCGAGGTCCCTCCAATATGACGGTTTGGCTGCTTCAAAAATAATACAAAGAAAGAGGAACGGCTATGAAAAAGCTTGCAATGATCGCGTTGATTTTGTCTGTTTTGATGCTTGCGGTCGGCTGTGGAAACGATCAAGGCACCCCTGCGGCAACCACCGTTGCGGAGCAGGGCTTGCAAACCCCGTCCGCTACCTCGGCGGAGGGCGCTCCCACCGAGGAGCCTCCCACGGCGGAGGTAACCGAGGCGCCGCCCACGGCAGAATTGACCGAGCCGCCCGTTTCGGTTGGCGAGGATCAACCCGAAAACTGGGATAATACCCATGTGATCGGATAAAGCACAGAAAAGAGGACGGCTCAAATGCAAATTTGAGCCGTCCTCTTTTTTTCGCGCTATTCTGCGCTAACCGCCACCGTTCCCGGTGATGTTGGGGTGTGGTTAATCCACGGATTTGTCAATTTTGAAGCGGGTGATCTTGCGGGAGGTGTTCTTGGGGAACTCCTCGGTTCTGATTTTTACCTTTCCGATGAACTTATAGGAAACGTTTCTGGCGTTGAGCTTGCGGATCTCCTCGTTGAAGTAGCCTTGGATATCCTCAATGCCCTTTGCCTTGAAGCCGTCGAAGTCGGGGTAAATCTCGGCAACGATCAGATCCTTTTCGGGGTGGGACTTGGAAACGCCCTCGTAAACCACCACCTCGTTCACGCCCCAAATGCCTTGAATGTCGCATTCCAGCTCCTCGGGGTAAACGTTTTTGCCGTTGGAAAGGATGATCAGGTTCTTGATGCGTCCCGTGATATAGAGCCACTGGTCTCCGTCGATTACCTTCACGTAGCCGATGTCGCCCGTGTGGAAATAGCCCTCCTCGTCGATCACCTCGCGAGTGGCTTCCTCATTTTCAAAGTATCCCAGCATCACGTTGGGACCCTTGTAGCAGATTTCGCCCTCACCCTTGTCGTTGGGATTGTCGATCTTCACCTTTCCGCCGATGATGGGCATACCAACCGAGCCGTCCTTTCTGCACTCATTGCGGTTGCAGGAGATCAGGGGAGCGCACTCGGTGATGCCGTAGCCGTTGAGGATGACCACGCCGATGCCCTCAAAGAAGTCGATGATCGACTGATTCAGAGCGGCGCCTCCGCAGATAATCATCTTCAATTCGCCGCCAAAGTTTGCCAGCACCGACTTTCCGAAGAGTGCGCGACGGAGGTCGATACCGGTTTTGCGAACGGCACTTGCCAGCTTAATGCCCGATTGAAGCTTTTTCAGCTGACCCGACTTTTCCGCTGCGGACATGATCCGCTTATAAAAGGTTTCCACAAAGAGGGGAACAAGGATCAGATGGGTGGGCTTGAAGGTTTTCAATTCCTCCATAATATAGCGCAGACCCGAGGAAATATAAACCTCACAGCCCTGCGCAAAGTGTCCCACAAAGTTCACGGTGGAGCCAAAGGTGTGGTGCGGGGGCAGCGCAAAGAGGGTGCGCTCGGTGATGCTGAAGTTGTACATCCCCTGCTCCATATCCGAGCAGATGTTTTTGAGGGAGAGCATCACGCCCTTGCCCTTGCCGGTGGTGCCCGAGGTGAACACGATGCTTGCCAGTTTTTCGTTGTCGATGGGATAGTCGAAATAGCTTCTGTCGCCCTTTGCCAGCTTTTCGGTGCCTGCCTCACGGAGGAGATTTACCGAGGTTGCCCCCTCCGCCTCTCCGCAAAGGGAAACGAGATGGGTAACAACGGGAGCCTGCGCGCGTACCTCGGCGATCTTGTCTGCCAGATCCGCGGAGAAAAAGACGTATTCACAGCGGGCGGTGTTCAGAATGGAGGCGATGTCGGCAACGGGAAGCTCCTTGTCAACGGGAACCGAAACGGCGCCAACCGTCATGATAGCGGTGTAGGAAAGAAACCAATCCACCGAGGCGCCGCCGATGAGCGCCACGCGCTTGTCCTCCATTTTCATGGAATGAAGCTCGGTGCAAAGAGCGCGAACGTAGTCGCGGCACTCTGCAAAGGTAATTTTGGAAGCCTCCTTGCTGCGGGGGTCGGTCTTAAACTGAAAAGCGGTTTTGTCGGGGTAGCGATCTGCCACGTTTTCCACCATTTCACGAAACTCGGAAAAATGGGTGGTTTCGTATAACGGATAGTTTTTCTTGCGGTTTTTAAAAGACATTGCGGTAAATGCTCCTTTTCTTAAAATCGGATCAGTACTCACTTTTATTATACACCGAAGTTGTTGACTTGTCAATAGTCGCGATGTTTTTTTCTAACCGACATGGAAAAGTATTTTTGTGAAGGAATTGCTGTCTTTTCGGAAGGGGGCTTATGAAGATCCCGTTCGGGGATTGACAAATCGCGGCTTTTGTGGTATGATCAAAGCGGAAATCAGAAGGGAGGGAAGCTCATGGAAGGAACCGGCTTGCGCTTGACCGAGGAGGTGATCCGCGGCGCTGTGCGGGACTATCTGCTTCGCAAGCCCCGCGGAAACTGGCATCAGGAGCTGGTGCGGGAGCATGGCGGACGTGAACACGGCGCCGATCTTGTGATGATTGGCGGGAAACGGAACAGCGAGCGGTTTATCATTGAATGCAAGGGGCGCTCCTATGCCGTTTCGGCGGATGCGATCAACAAGGAGGGCTGGCTCAACGCTCTGGGGCAGCTGGTAACGCGCATGAATACCGAGCGCGTGATCCAAAGCGGAAAGCACAAAGGGGAGATCAACCGCGCCGTGAAATACGGTATGGGGCTCTACTGGGTGGGGGCGCAGGTGGCTCTGAGAAGAATTCCGCGCAAGATCGCCAACACCTTGAATCTCCATATTTTTTCGGTGTATGAGGACGGTTGGGTTCGGCAATGGACGCCCTCGGATTTTGGCGCTACCTATCCCGATGAGGCATTCGCTCCTCCCGCAGAGGAGCCGCAGGACGGTAGTGAAGCTACAAAATAACAGGTATCTGACGGATTTTTTGAAACCAAACCCCTGCTTTTTCAATCTTTTGAAGAAAACTTGTTGACAAAACAACAAAAAATGTTGACAACACAACAAGATTGTGGTATAATAATAAAGATATTGAGCGGCATTGCGCCAAAAAATAAACCGATAGGAGAAACAATATGAATCCTTATGTGATCTGCACCGATTCGGGCTGTGATCTTGCCCCTGCGCTTTTGGAGGAATGGGGCGTTCCTTTCTGCAGCCTGACCTTTCGCTTTGACGGCGAGGATCGGGAATATTTCAACAACGACATGGATGGAAAGACCTTCTATGATCGAATGCGGAAGGGCGGCATCGCAAAAACTGCCGCTGTGAATTCCCAGGCCTTTATCCAATGCTTTGAAAAGCAATTGAAGGAGGGAAAGGATCTGCTGTATCTGGGCTTCTCCTCGGGGCTCAGCACCACCTTCAATTCCGCGCGTCTTGCGGCGGAGGTTCTTCGGGAGAGTTATCCCAACCGCCGTATTCTGGTGGTGGACACCCTTGCCGCCTCGGCGGGACAGGGGCTTCTTGTCTACCTTGCTCTGCAAAAGCAAAAGGAGGGCGCATCCGCGGAGGAAAACGCCGCCTACGTTGAGGAAATGAAGTGGAGGCTTTGTCATTGGTTCACCGTGGACGATCTGGTGTACCTGAAGCGCGGCGGACGAATCAGCTCCGCCAGCGCCATGATCGGCAATATGCTTGCCATCAAGCCCGTGCTTCATATGGACAACGAGGGGCATCTGGTGAACGTTTCCAAGGTGAGAGGCAGACGGAACGCCCTCTCTGCCATTGCCGATCAGTATGGCAAGCTGGCGCTGGAGCCTCGGAACGGAACGGTGTTCATTTCCCATGCCGATTGCCTTGAGGAGGCGGAGCTGGTTGGCTCCATGCTGCGGGAGCGCTACGGCGCCGAGGTCATGCTCTACACCGGCGTTGGCCCCGTGATCGGCGCTCACTCCGGCCCCGGCACGTTTGCGCTGTTCTTCCTCGGAAAAGAGCGCTGAAGGGAAACAAGGTGACCGTGATGGCAAAAAAAGAGACGAAAAAAGAGAAAAAGACATCGGCGGGCGGTTTGAGAGTGATTGGCGGTCTGCTGTTAAAAAAGATGGCGAGAGGCGGCGCGGGACTGCTGCGCTCCAATGCCGACGAGGTGAATAAGCTGAACGTGTTTCCCGTTCCCGACGGTGACACGGGCGACAATATGCGCCTGACCATTGAAAGCGGTATTTCCGCCATTGAAAATCTGGATTCGGACGATCTGGCGGAGGTAATGAAAACCCTGTCCCACGGAATGCTGTTGGGCGCGCGGGGGAACTCGGGCGTGATTCTTTCCCAGTTCTTCGCGGGGATCTACAAGGGCTTGAAGACCTCCCACACCGCCGATCCCGAAACCTTTGCCCATGCGTTGGAGCGGGGCGTGGAGCAGGCGTATGCCTCTGTGATGACGCCCACCGAGGGCACCATTCTCACGGTGGCGCGGGAGGCTGTGGAGTTTGCGGTATCCCGTTTAACGTCGGAAAGCACCATCCGCAGCTTGTTTGCCGATCTGGTGGGAGAAATGCACGCCTCCCTGGAGCGCACCCCCGAAATTCTGACGGTTTTGAAGGATGCGGGCGTGGTGGATAGCGGCGGCGCGGGACTGTTCTACATTATGGATGGCTTCAATCGCGTGCTGAACGGCGAGGAGATTCCGCAAAAGGAGACAAGCCGTGAGGCTGTGGCATCGACGGTGTCTGTTCCCGATTTCTCTGCTTTTGATGCCGACAGCGAGATGACCTACGGCTATTGCACCGAGCTTTTGGTGCGCCTGCAGAATTCCAAGACCGACGTGAAGAGCTTTGACGTGGAGGCGCTGAAGGCATATCTTTCCGAAATCGGAGACTCGGTGGTGGCGTTTGTAACCGACGGCATTGTGAAGCTCCACGTGCATACCTTAATTCCCGAGAAGGTGCTGAAGCATTGCCACAAATTCGGTGAATTTCTCACGGTGAAGATCGAAAATATGTCCCTCCAGCACACCGAAACGCAGCGGGAGGAGATGACAGCGGGTCAACCTGCCGTTGAGGAGAAGAAGCGTTACGGCGCGGTTGCGGTTTGCAACGGCGCGGGAATTGAGGGAATGTTTTTGGAGGCGGGTGCCGATCGGGTGATCCACGGCGGTCAGACCCACAATCCTTCCGCGGGAGAATTTCTGGAGGCGTTCGGGGAAATCTCTGCGGAAACGATCTTTGTGTTCCCCAACAACGGAAATATTCTTATGGCGGCGCAGCAGGCGGCGGAGCTGTATGAAAATGCCCGCGTGCTGGTGATACCCAGCAAGAATTTCGGCGCGGGTTACGTAGCGCTTTCCATGCTGGACTGGAGCTGTGAGGATGCCGACGCCAACCTTGCCGCCATGGAGAACGCCATGAAGGGCGCCATCGCGGGCTTTGTTTCTCCCTCCATTCGGGATGCCGAGCTGAACGGCGTTCACATTGAAAACGGTGACACCATCGGTATTTTGGAAAAGGAGATTGTGATCTCCGAAAAGGAGCGGAGCGTTGCCTTTTTGGGGCTTGCCGAGCGGATGCTGGCGCTTCCCGAAAAGTTTATGCTCACGGTTTACTGCGGCGCGGATGCCGATGCTGCCGAGCGGGAGAGCCTGGAGGCTTCTCTGCGCGAGCGGCACCCCAACGCGGAACTTTACTTCGTGGACGGCGGACAGGAGATCTATCCTTACATTTTGATTGCCGAATAAGATAAATGCGCCCCCGTTGCGGTTCGCAACGGGGGCGCATTTTTTATGGCTTACAAACCCCACAAGGCTCGTAGCCCTTGGAGGTTGCTTCCTCGCGGGTGATGAAATAGATGCGATTGTTCTCTCCCGGCAGATGCTTGCAGGTGACTGTGTGGAACTTTTTGGATTCGAGATTTCCAACGTAGGCGTATTCGGTGGCACCTCCCTCGGAGGTGCTTCCAACCGTGGGGTTGGTGGAAATACCGTTGTTTTTTGCCGTGGTGAAGGTGACGGCTTTCCCATCGCTGGTGCAGATGATATCTCCCTGCAGGTCGGTGCGATAGAGCGTGACGTCCGCATCGCGGAGACGGGACAGCACATCCTCGTTGGGGTGATCGTAGGAATTGTCGGTGCCAACCGAGATTACGGCGTAGGTGGGCGCGACCTCCCGCAGAAACCGATAGGAGGTGGAGGTGGAGCTGCCGTGATGCCCAACCTTCAGAACCGTGGAGCGTAACGCCGCTCCCTCGTCCAGAAGGTCTGCCTCGGCGGTTGATTCCATGTCGCCCGTGAACAGGAAGGAGGTCTCGCCGTAGACAACTCGCAGAACAAGGGAGGTGTCGTTGGTTTCCTCATAAGCCTTCACGGGACCCAATACCGTTACGGAGGCGCTTCCCAGGGAGAAGCTGTCGCCTGCCTTGGGAACCGTCAGCTCCTTGCCGTGTCCCTTCACCTTGTCAACAAAATTGGAGAAGGCGCGGGTGTCATAGCTTTTTACGGGAGAGAGGGCAACGCCGAGGGACGCCTTGGAAAGGGCGCCCGACAGTCCTCCAACGTGATCCTCGTGGGCATGGGTGCAAACAACGTAGTCCAGATAAGAAATGCTCAGTCGGTTCAAATAGGAATAAATCAGATTACTGTCCTCCGCGTTGCCGCCGTCGATCAGCATGGTTTTTCCGTCGCAGATCACCAAAGCGGCGTCGGCTTGTCCAACGTCAATAAAATGAACGGTGAAGGACGAGTCCGCAGGCGGGGGCGGGGTTGTTTCGCTGTCCTTGCCAAGGGGAAAGGAGCCGCATCCCGTGAGGGTGGCGGTGAGGATCAGCAGGGCAAACAGAAGGGATAGAATACGATAGCGCTGTTTCATGAAGCCTCCTTGTTGGGGTCGCTCTTATTTGCCGAATTCCACCAGCTCCAGCCCCTCGTTCTGATCCAGGGTATGGGAAATGTGCCATTCGCTGTTAAAGAGCAGAAAATCGTTGCCGCGGAAGTCCTGCACCCACTTTACGTCGAAAAGACGGAGCTTGGCGGGATCCTTACCGTTGGCAATCCGACGGATATACTGGTAGGACTGGGGATATTGCTTGTAGGTGACGCCGTACTCACTTTTCAGGCGGGACTCCAGCACGTCGAACTGCAAAACTCCCACAACGCCAACGTAGACGCGCTCCAAGCCGCCGCCCGGCTCGGTGAAGATCTGAATGGCGCCCTCCTGCGCGATCTGGTTCATACCCTTGGCAAATTGCTTACGCTTCATGCTGTCGGTCTGCTCCACCATGATAAAGCACTCGGGAGCGAAGGTGGGAATTCCCTCAAAGCGCACCTTGCGGCTCTTATCGCAAATCGTGTCGCCAATGGAGAAGATACCGGGATCGAAAACACCGATGATATCGCCGGCGTATGCCTCGGTGATGCCCGCGCGCTCCTGCGCCATCATTTGCTGGGGTTGGGAAAGCTTGATGCTCTTGCCTGCCTGCACGTGGAAATACTCGGCGTCACGCTCGAATTTGCCCGAAACGATCCGCATAAAGGCGATACGGTCGCGGTGCGCCTTGTTCATGTTGGCTTGAATTTTGAACACGAAGGCGGAGAAGGTGGGATCAAAGGGAGCAACCGTTTCCTCCTCGGTCTTGCGCGCCAGAGGAGCGGTGGTCATTTTCAGAAAATGCTCCAGAAAGAACTCCACGCCGAAGTTGTTCAGGGCGGAGCCGAAGAACACGGGGCTCAGCTTACCCTCGCGAACCTTTTCCAGGTCGAAATCGAAGCAGGCGCCGTCCAACAGCTCCACCTGCTCGGTCAGCTCCTCGCGGGCGTAGGAGCCGATCAGCTCATCCATTTTTTCAATGTCGTTGATATCGCAGTCAATGGAGGAAAGGCGGTCTCTGCCTCGGTGGGAGTCGCCAAAGGCGAGAATTTTTTTGCCGTCTCTGTCGTAAACGCCCTTAAAGCTGACGCCGCAGCCGATGGGCCAGTTCATGGGATAGGTGCCGATGCCGAATTCCTTTTCCAGCTCGTCGATGAGGTCAAAGGGATCTCTCGCCTCGTGGTCCAGCTTGTTGATAAAGGTAAAGATGGGAATGTGGCGCATGGCGCAAACCTTAAAGAGCTTGCGGGTTTGCGGCTCAATGCCCTTGGCGGCATCGATCACCATCACGGCGCTGTCGGCAGCCATCAGGGTGCGGTAGGTGTCCTCGGAAAAGTCCTGATGCCCGGGGGTATCCAGAATGTTGATGCAGTAGCCGTCGTATTCAAACTGCATGACCGAGGAGGTGATGGAAATTCCTCTTTTCTTTTCCATTTCCATCCAGTCGGAAACGGCGTGGCGGTCGGACTGCTTGCCCTTTACCGAGCCTGCTGTCTGAATGGCGCCTCCGTAGAGGAGAAATTTTTCGGTGAGGGTGGTTTTACCTGCGTCGGGGTGGGAGATGATGGCGAAGGTGCGTCTGCGATTGATTTCCTGTTGCATTGTACTCACGGTTGCAATTCCTTTTCTGTGTATAATATAGTTTCAATTGTTGACTACGGTGTGGGGGAAAAGCCCACGGCGGGAGAGGTGAGGTGGCATTCCCCCGATGAGGTGATGAGGATTGCCTCAAAGGAGAAGGCTCCCGAGGCGTACAGCGCCAGGGACTTTTCCAAGCCCATCACCAGGAGCGCGGTGGAGAGGGCATCTGCCAAGGCTCCGTTCTCACAGAGAACCGCAACCGAGGAAAGCCCCGATGCCGAGGGATAGCCCGTGGCGGGATCCAAAATGTGGTGATATCGCTGACCGTTAACGGTAACGTAGCGCTCGTAATCTCCCGAAACCGAGAGGACGACGCCGCCCGAAAGCTCCATGGTGCCAACCGTGCCGTTGGGGTTTTTGGGATCCCTCAGCGCCACGCGAAAGGGCTTTCCGTTGGGCTTTTCGCCAAAGACGGCAACGTTACTGCCAAAGGAAATCATGCCGCCCGTGATCCCATCGGCGGGGAGAAGCGACAGAAGATCTGAAATGGCAGCGCCCTTGCCGATGCCACCCGCATCAAACTCCATGCCGAGCGGCTTTGCCACGGTGCCGTTTTCCACCGTGTAACGGTCGGCACCCGTTTTTTTCAGAGCGTTGGCAATTTCCTCGCTTGTGGGGAGACGGTTTTCCGCGCCGCAGTTCTCCCACAGAGCGGAGAGGGGAGCAAGGGTTGGGTCGAAGGCTCCTCCCGTTTTCAGCGATACCTCCCGCGAGATACGCAAAAGCTCTGCAGTACGTGGGTCGATGGGCGTGTCGCTTCCCGAGGCGGAAGCGTTGAGACGGGAGAGATCGGAGCCCTCCTGATGCCGTGACCACAGGGCTTCCAGCTCTGTCAGATGCGCGTGGGCGAGGGCAAAACGCTCCTCGGCAAGGCTCATGTCCCTTGTGTAAAGGGTGACGGTGATGGCGGTATCCATCAGATAAAAGCTGCGGCTGTGGCTCCTTTCCGCGCAGGCGGAAAGCGGGAAGCAGAGGGAGAGCAGAAGCAGAAGGGAAAGAAGGCGGAGAACGCAACGGTTACGGCTCATGGAACTGTCCTCCCTTAGAAGCTATGGAAATGCGGAGCCTTGGAACGGTGAGGTTCAGCAGAAGCCCCGTGAGTGAGCCCGAAAGCAGAGCGGCAAGGAGCAGAAAGGGAAGGTAGGAGAACAGAATACTGCTGCCAAACAGCAAAGCGGCGGCGAGCAGCTGCCCCAGATTGTGGGCGGCGGCGCAGATCACCGAAGCGCCGCAAAAGCTGAACGCTTTCGGCAAACGCGAGGCGATCAGCAGGGCAACGTAGGCAAACAGTCCGCCCATCACCGAAAAAAAGAAGGAGGTGGGACTGCCAAAGAGCAAGCCCATGAGCAGAATCCGCAAGGCGGAAACCACGGCGGCGTCGGTCTTGGAAACGGTGGCAAAGGTGAGCAGGGTAACGGTGTTCGCCAGCCCGAGCTTGAAGC
Source organism: Oscillospiraceae bacterium (assembly GCA_015064525.1). Taxonomy (GTDB): domain Bacteria; phylum Bacillota; class Clostridia; order Oscillospirales; family CAG-272; genus UMGS1865. Next base: position 3,615 of record SVSC01000025.1, on the reverse strand, counting down.
CGGGCAGGGGTAAAAACAGCTCCATGGGGATCAAAACCTCCAGGTAGGAGAGCATCATGGCGGTTGCCACCAGAACGGCGTTCAGGCAAAGCCTGCGGGTGCGATCAGCCCGCAACGAAGTCCACATCGGCATTGCCTCCTTCCCTTGAGGTGATCAGCAACCGAACGCCTGCGGGGGCGCAGAGGATGCTCTGTCCGCTTTTGGAGATGCCGCCCGTTTGGCAGAGCCCGTCGGGGCAGCTGCTGTGCAGGACCCGCGCCTCGCCGTTTTCGATCTGAACAGTGAGGGCGATGCCGTTGCCAACCACGGTAAAGGTTTGATTTTCGGAAAGCGAATAGCTGTAGCTCGTCTCAGGTGTGGTAACGGTCAAACGGTCGCCGCTTGTTCGCAGGAGAGGGAGGAGAAGAAGCAACAGAGCGAGGGACAGGCAGATCAGCATCACAATGGCGTCTGCAAAAGAAAAGCGAACCCGAAACATCCCAAACTCTCTCCTTTCCAATATACTCTGATACACTATTATACCAATATCTCCGACGGATTTCAAGAGCGGAAACGAAGAAAAAAGCGAAAAAACAAAAAAAAATCATTTTTTTCAAAAAATCCTCTTGACTTTCCAAAAAAAAAGTGTATAATATATCTGTTGCCTACGGGAATACCCGTGGTCGATCGCGGAAGTGGCGGAACTGGCAGACGCGCACGTTTGAGGGGCGTGTGGTTCACACCGTACGGGTTCAAGTCCCGTTTTCCGCACCAAAAAATACTGCAGAAAAGGATACGTTTTCTGCAGTATTTTTTTATCCATTGCGAAAGCAATGGCATATCATCACGCTTTGGCGTGTATATCATCGCCACAGGCGTATATCATCAGCCGTAGGCTGTATTCGCTTTCGCAATGATGATATACAACACTCCGTGTTGATGATATGCAATTTCTATGAAATTGATGATATACAAGGCTACCGCCTTGATTTTTTATGCTATATTAAACCCACCGATAAAATTGATAAAATAGTTGAATTAGATAGATGTTCACTTATTCAGTTAGAAGAGATCGATGATGATATAGCTGCTGTAAAAAGATACATTTCATATAACATTGATTTCGATACTTTTTTTATCTGTGCCAATGAAAAGAATCTTGCTTTTCTGCCGTGTTTATGCTATACTGGTATCGAGATGAAGTATATCACCTTTAATGAAAGGGCAATGAAGCGGAAGTATAAGGTTTCCCATTGGAACTGAGAGGGAGAGGCATTCTCTTGGTCTGATGAAAGCGCATTGTTGTCCCCAAAATGATTTGAAAGGAGTTGATCACCATGCACATTCCCGCATCAAGAAGTCAGGAGGTGGAGCTTCTCACCTTTGCCGACGCCCTGGAGCGTCGCGAGGGAAGCGACAGCTACGACAGAGAAAAATGGATCTACGTTCCCGATTTTTATTCCGAATACCGTTACATCCTGGGAACGGTGGGGAAAAGACCCCTGATCACCATTGGCATCAATCCCTCCACCGCCCGTCCAGACGCTCTGGACAATACTCTGAAATCGGTAGAGCGGATTGCCGCGGGCAACGGCTTCGATTCCTTTATTATGTTCAACGTGTACGCCCAGAGGGCCACCAATCCCGACCATATGGATCGGGAGCTGAACGAGGCGCTCCATCGGGAAAATATGCTTGCCTTCCGCTGGGTTCTGGAGCGAGCGGGGGAGTCTCCCTGCGTGTGGGCGGCTTGGGGCACGATCGTGGAAAAGCGCGCATGGCTGAAGCAATGTCTGTCCGACATGGTGCGGGAGGGCGATCGCTTCGGAGCAGGCTGGGTTCACGCGGGCAAGCCCTCCGCAAAGGGGCATCCCCATCACCCGCTGTACCTGAAAAAGGATTCTCTTATAGAGCCCTTTGATATGGAGAAGTATTTGCGAAGCCTCTGAAAAAACGAAAAAACATCTTGACATTTTCGCAAATATGCGGTATAATGACAGTACGGCGAATGCCGAAAAATCATTTTAGAAGGAGACTGTATTATGAAAACCACTCTCAAAAAACTGCTTGCTATCTCTTTGGCTGTCGTTATGCTTCTCGCGTTGGTGAGCTGCGATAAATCCTCCGCTGTGAAAAAGGCGTTTGAGGACGCGGGCTACAAGGTGGAAACCAAGACCGCTCAGGACGAGGACGTTAAGGCTCTTTTGAACATTCTGTTCAGCGCCGAGCAGATCGAGAAGATCGGTGAGTTCGAGCTGATCTACTGCTCGATGGACGGCATTGTGAACGTTGCGAAGAAGGCTTTGATCGTGAAGTTCCCCGCAGCCGGAGATCTGGAGTCCTTCCTCACGGTTGAAAAGGAAGACGGCACCAAGGATACCTCCAAGCTGGAGCAGGCCGAGAAGGATGGCTGGATCAACGGCAACTGTCTGATCCTCACCCTCAGCTCCGATTGCCTTACCGTTTTCAAGGAAGCGTAAGCTGAGTTTAAAAAAATAACAAGCGAAAGCGCGTTTTTGCGTTTTCGCTTGTTTTTTCATCAAAAAAAAACAAGAAATCGGGAAAATGCTATTGACAAAATACCGAAAAGGCTGTATAATAATGCTACATAAACCTTTCGCAAATTCGATTATTGGAGGTATTTATGACTGTTTGGGAAATCATTAAGGATGCTCTTCTGAATTTCACTGCCACCGATTGGGTGCTTCTCGGCGCCTTGATTCTGATTCCGCTGATCACCATCGTTCTTGTGATCGTTGCGATCGTAAACGGCAGAAAGCGCAAGGTGGCGGAGCCTGTGGCAGAGGCTGCTGTTGAGGCGCCTGCCGAAGCCGAGGAAAAGGCCGAGGAGCCTAAGCCCAAGAAGATTCGTTATATCACCACCAACGCTCCCGAGCGCACGAGAGTTCGCGTTCGCGTGAAGAACCTTTGCAAGGTGGATCAGTCCTTGTTGGTTGCAACCGGTATTTTCGGCGTTGGTCTGGGTCTGATGATCCAGAAGGCTGTGAACGATGAGTTCAGATGCTAAACGTTCCGTAGCCGTCGGCAAAAAGCAGGAAAAGCCCGTTGGGGGCGCCGCCTATGCCGCGCGGATCGCGTTTCTGAAAAAGCTGGATGCGGAAAAGGTAAAGTACTCCACCGATGGGGATCGCCCCGTGGTGCGAATTTACTACAACGGAGCGAACTTCCGAAACGTCTGCTTTTCCTTTGTGTTCGACGAGGACGGGCTTTCGGCAGGACTGCGTGCTTTTTCCGTGGCGCAATTCCGAAAGGATGAGCTTTCCGATGCCCACGAGTTCTGCAACCGCATGAACAGTGAGTATCGCTGGGTTCGCTTTTTCGTGGACTCGGATCGGGAGCTGACCGTGGCTTTGGATGCGGTTCTTACCCCCGAAACCGTTGCAAGCGTTTGCTACGAGCTTTTGGAAAGAGCCGTCAGCATCGTGGATTCGGTATGCAAGGAATTGAAGAAATAACGGGGAATGAAAGAGGGCAGGCGCTCAGCGCCTGCCCTCAGCTTGCTGACAAAGGGGTTGGCACTATCATTTTGACGAAAAGTTTTCGCCCGCCTTTTTCAAAAGGCGGCGCGGTGGAGGGCGCGGAGCCCTCCTCGCCCGTCGCAACGGGCGAAATTC
>SVSC01000024.1 GCA_015064525.1 Oscillospiraceae bacterium | reverse complement strand
AAACGCGAACGTCCTCGGCGCTCCAGCGCGCGGGCTGGGAGGGGCATGGGAGGATCAGCTCCAAGCGGATATCGGGGTAGTCGCATCGGTGCTTCAGCACAGCCAGCGCCGCCATGGTGTCGAAGCCGACGGCACCCCCTGCCCGAAAGCAGGTTGCTCCTTGTTGAATCTGCTGCAGGATTTCGCGGCTCAATGCTGTTTCCAATGGCTCCCGCTCCTGCGGAGAAATATGTCGGTGTCCCGTGAAGCAAACCGTTTTCATTTCTTTTCCTTCTTTCCTTGTTTCTGTTCCTATTATAGCACGTTTTCTTGTAAAATGGAAGTGCTTTTTGAAAAATAATTTAAAAATATTTCCAAAACAAGAAAAATGTTGGTTTTTGGCGAAAACGCTTGTTGAAAATCGTTTGACAAAAAACGGTTTTCGGCGAGGGCGTCCACCATCCTTCGTCAAGCTTTTTGGAAAGCCCCCACCAATCCTGTCAGAAACCGATCTTCGCCGCTCTTTCCAAACAAAAGCTTACCGAAAGCGCCATGCCGATTTCGACCGATTCCGCATGGCTTTTGGAGTAAAATAGAGAAGAACGCTCCTTTTAACATGATCGGTACGGAATTTTGATGTTGAAGGAAGAAAAAGCAAAAAGAAAGGAATGGAAAAAGCATGGAAGAAAAGGGAAACGCGAAAAAAAGGACGGCGGAGCGACTGCTGCAGCGAGACGGTGCAGCAGTGCGGAAACGGGTGGAATGGCTGGGACGCACCTTGCTTTGGGTGGGGATCGGCTATCTGTTCGGCATTGGGAAAATGCTGTTCGGAACCAATCCCATGGGGCTTGCTTTGCTGTGCGCGGGAGGAAAAGGCGTGATCGGCGTGCTGATCGGCTTGATCGTGGCTGAGCTGGCGCTGATGGAGTCACCCGTTCTCATGATCTGCACCTATGCGGCGGCGGGCTTGTCGGTTGGAATGTCGGTATTGCTCCTGGAGGCGCCGGGAACGCGCGTTCCGCTCCCCGCGAGGCTGCAAAGGATTTTATCGGTTGGCGAAAAAGAAGGCGCGCCAATGCCAACGGGACGATTCCGAAGGGCTTTTTTTGCCGTTTGCCATGACACGCTGTCGCTCTTCACGGCGGGAATGTGCTGGCGTATCGCAACGGCGGCGGTTTGCGCGCTAACGGTCTCGCTGGTGCGAATCATTTCGGGCGGCTTTCGCTACTACGATCTGTTTGCGGCTCTTTTTTTGATTGTGGTGTCCGCCGCCGCGGTACCGATTCTTTCGGTGGTTACCGAGGGGAGAGAGCGACATCCCGCTGTGCAAACCCTTTCGGCGGCGGTATTCCTGCTGGTCACGGTTTGGTCGGCGGATTTCACGCGGATCGGAAGCGTTTCGCCCGCGGCGGTGCTTGCCGTTCTTTTCACGTTGCTGGCAACCGAGCGCCACGGGCTTCTTTGGGGGTGTATTGCGGGCGGAATTTGCGGGTTGGCGTATCAGCCCATGCTTGCTCCCGCCTATCTTCTGGTGGCGCTGCTCTACGGCGGATTGCCGTGGAAGCGCAGAGAAAGCCTTGGCGTGGCAGCGGCAAGCCTTTCTGCCGTTTTGTGGTCGGCTTACGTGAACGGCTGGAAAAGTTTTGCGGGAGCGCTGGCGGCAAGTCTTGTGGGGGGAGCCTGCTTCACTCTGCTGTGTCGGCTTTCCTTGGTTTCAAAGGAAGAAAAGACCGAGGAGCAGACGTCGCCAAGGGAGGATCTGCGTTGCGTGCAGCTTCGGCATAACGATGCCAACCTGCGGCTCCGCGATATCTCCCAAGCCTTTTCCTCGCTTTCGGAGATGCTTTATAATCTCAGCGACCGTCTCCGTCGCCCCGGAACGCTGGATCTCCGCAGGATCTGCGACACAGCCTTCGATGTTGCCTGCACCGATTGCCCCAATAAAACGGTATGCTGGGGGCTGGAATATGCCGAAACCTTTGCGGTAATGGGCAAGCTGATCTCTCAGCTACATACCAAGGGGCGCGTGGACCGCGAACAAATTCCTCCCCATCTGCTCCGTCGCTGTCCCTCCATGGATGGAATATTAAAGCAGATTGATCGGGAATGCGCGCGGCTTACCGCGGAGCTTTTGCGAAATGATCGGATGGAGATCTTCGCTATGGACTATGAGGGCGCGGCGCAGATTATTGAGGATGCGCTGGCAGAGGATGGAAATGAGTACCGTTTTGATCCGGAATTGGAGACGCGATTATCGGTCTATCTGTCCGACGCGGGCATCGGCGCCAGAAGCGTTTCGGTTTACGGTATGCGCCGCCGACAGCTTTTGATCCGAGGCGTGGAGCTGGATGCCACCTCGGTGACGCTGGAGACCTTGCGAAGCGATCTTGGCGAGATGTGCGGCTTGGAATTGGGAAAACCCGTTTTTGAGGTGGAGGGGGGCGCCACCACCATGCGGCTGCAGGCAAAACGACGGTTCTCGGTGCAGGGCGCTCAGAGAAATCTTTCGGCGGGAGAGGGCGTGAGCGGAGACTGCGTGAATCTGTTCACCAACCGCAAGGACTTTTTCTACGCCTTGATCAGCGACGGCATGGGAGCAGGCAGGGAGGCTGCGTTTGCCTCCAATCTTTGCTCCGCCTTTCTGGAGGAGATGCTGCGGGCGGGAAATCGGGCAAGCACCGCCCTGAAAATGTTGAACAACCTCATCTGCTCCCGTTCGGCGGACAGCGCAACGGAATGCTCGGCAACGGTGGATTTGATGGAGCTGGATCTTATCACGGGAACAGCACGCTTCACCAAAAGCGGAGCGGCGCCCTGCTTTGTGATTCGGGAGGGAAGGGTGCATCGGTTGCAGGCAGGGAGCTTTCCCATTGGGATCATCGGACAGCTGAACAGTCGCACCGTGGAGCATGAATTGAAACGCGGTGACACGGTGGTGATGGTGAGTGACGGAATTTTACAGGAGGACACCGAGGGGAACGAGCTGGAGGCGTATCTTGCAACCGTATGGGAGAAGGAACCAGAGGAGCTGGTGGAGCTTTTGTGCCAACGCGTGGCGGAGCGCGAGGCACGGGACGATTGCTCTGCGGTGGCCCTGCGCATCGGCTTGGCGGAGGAGTGACAATACGCTTTTCAAGCTCGGAGTGCAAGCCCGCTTTCAAGTATCGACTTTCGTATTGTTTCAACTCGTTTATATCGTCCCCGAGAGTGAGGTTTCATTTTGTGCGGATGGATTTATCCATTCCCTTCGTAGATCCCGATGCTACGCATCGCCCTACGGGTTCGGCTACGGCGGAGATTCGCTTCACTCCTCACCGCCTCCGCTCAGGATGACACAACCATAAGCTAACCTTCTTCCGAAGCTAACTTCCGTGGAGCGCGCGGGGTGGCGGGCGGGCAAGCCCGCTTTCAAGGATCGACGTTCGTTCAGTTAAAATTTGATTCTTCCGTCCCCGAGAATGAAATTTTATCTGTTTCCCAAATAGTTCAAATAATCTAACCTTGTGGAGCGTTTTGGGTGGCGGTACCGGCGCGCTTGCGGGAGCTATTGTTTGGTGAGCATACCGCAAATAGGCGGCATAAAACTATAGACCGAGCCGCCATGTATCGCTAACTTTAAACCAACCCCTGAGGAAGTTCTTGGAGGTTTGGAACCTTCTTTCAAGAAGGTTCCACAATCCACCCTTTCCTTCCGAAGCTAACTTCCGTGGAGCGTTTTGGGTGGTGGTACCAAAACGCTTGCGGCAGCTATTGCTCGGTGAGCGTACCGTAGATAGGCGGCATAAAACTATAGACCGAGCCGCCATGTATCGCTAACTTTAAACCAACCCCTACGGGAAAGTTCTTGGAGGCTTGGAACCTTCTTCCAAGAAGGTTCCAAAAAAAAACTTTCTCCCGAAGCAAACTCCCCCAAGAAGGCTCCGCAAACCACCTCTTTTTCCACGAACACAAAGTTTCTCTTGCTATTTTCAAGAAACTGTGGTATAATGAACAGAATCAAGGAAAGGGAAAAGGGGGCATCGAAATGGAGCAAATTCTGGAACGGGAAGCGGTGGAGGCGTTGGTAGAGTGGTATCGGAAATCTCACCGAGATTTGCCGTGGCGACGCACCAAGGATCCCTATCGCATCTGGATATCCGAGATCATGCTACAGCAAACCCGAGTGGAGGCGGTTAAGCCCTACTACGCCCGTTTTCTGGAGGCGTTTCCAACGGTGGAGGCGCTGGCGGAGGCAGAGGAGCAGAGGCTCATGAAGCTATGGGAAGGCTTAGGCTACTACAGTCGGGCGCGAAACCTGCAAAGGGCGGCGAAAACGATCGTTGAGAGATACGGCGGTAATCTGCCGGCGGATGAAAAGCTATTGCGAGGTTTGTGCGGAATCGGAGACTACACCGCAGGCGCCATTGCGTCCATTGCCTTTGGTCTGCCCGCACCCGCGGTGGACGGAAACGTGCTTCGTGTTCTCTCCCGTATCACGGGGAGCTATGAGGATATTTCTCTGCTGGAGACGAAAAAACGGTGGGCGGAGGCGTTGCGGGCGGTGATCCCCGAGGATGCGGGCAGCTTCACGCAAGCGCTGATCGAATTGGGGGCAACGGTCTGCGTTCCCAACGGCGAGGCAAAATGTAACCAATGCCCTCTGGCATCTCGATGCGTGGCAAGGCGGAAGGGGCTGGTGGACAGTCTCCCCGTAAAAGCATCGAAAAAGCCCAGACGAGTGGAGCGGTTAACGGTGCTGATTTTGCAGGACGGTCAAAGAACAGTGCTTCATCAGCGCCCCCCGAAGGGACTTCTGGCGGGGCTTTTTGAGCTTCCCAATTTGCGCGGACATCTGGAAACGGAAGCTGTTTGGAATGCCGTTCGGGAAATGGGCGCGGAGCCGATCCGCGTGGAGCGCGTGGAGGATGCCAAGCATATTTTCACCCACGTGGAATGGCATATGATCGGCTATCGGGTGCGGATTGGCGTGGATTTCGACGGTCTCCGTCGGGACGAAGCCACCCTGTTGGTGGATAACCCAAGCCTGCGCGCCGAGTATCCCATTCCGTCGGCGTTTTCTGCGTACGTCAAATACCTGAATTGAATGGGGCGGAACGGCAGGAATCTTTCGTGAAACCTTGACAAATGGCAAAATTCGCGGTATAATGATGAAGTATGAAATAAATGACAAATCAGGAAGGAATTTGATTGAAAAATGAAAAAAACGATCCTCAGAAAATACGCAAGGCTGATTGCCGCCGAGGGCGGTAAGGTACAGAAGGGGCAGGACGTTCTGATCTATGCCTCTGTGGAGCAACCCGAGTTTGCCAAAATGGTGGTGGAGGAATGCTACCGTTGCGGCGCGCGCCGTGTGATGGTGGAGTGGGAGTATCAGCCCATTTCCAAGCTGAACGTGAAAGCCTGCTCGGTTACCACCCTCTCCAAGCTGGAGGACTGGGAGGTGGCAAAGTGGCAGTATCAGGTGGATCGGCTTCCCGTGAAGATCTATCTGGATTCCGACGATCCCGACGGCATGAAGGGGATCAATCAGGCAAAGTATTCCAAGGCTATGCAGGCGCGGTATAAGGTGATCAAGCCCTTCCGCGAGGCAATGGAAAATAAGTACCAGTGGTGCATCGCCGCCGTTCCGGGGGCAGCGTGGGCAAAGAAGGTGTTCCCGGGCGAGAGCCGCAGCCGCGCCATGGAGCTGCTGTGGGAGAAGATCCTGTTCACCTCCCGTGTGGAGGAGGAGGGAGATCCCATTGCCGCGTGGGAGGCGCATAACGCCGATCTTGCCGCCCGCTGTGCGTATTTGAACGACCTGGGGCTGGAAACGCTGGAGTATCGCTCCTCCAACGGCACCGATTTTCGCGTGGGGCTGATTGAGGATGCTCTCTTTATGGGCGGCGCCGAGGCGGCACTGGGCAGCGGCATCGTTTTCAATCCCAATATTCCCACCGAGGAGGTTTTTATCTCACCCAAAAAGGGCATTGCCGAGGGAATCGTGTATTCCTCCAAGCCTCTTTCCTACAGAGGAGAGCTGATTGAGAATTTCTCCATTCGTTTTGAAAACGGCAAGGCGGTGGAGGTTCACGCCGAAAAGAATGAGGCGCTCCTGCAGGAAATGATCTCCATGGACGAGGGAGCGGCATACCTTGGCGAGTGCGCGCTGGTTCCCTTTGAGAGCCCTGTGAACCGCGCCAACGTGTTGTTCTATAACACGCTGTTCGACGAGAATGCCGTTTGTCATCTGGCGCTGGGCAGCGGCTTTACCAACGTGATCAAGGATTTCGACAGCTACACGCTGGAGGAATGTCATGCCAAGGGCATTAACGATTCCATGATCCACGTGGATTTCATGATCGGAACCGAGGATCTCTCCATTGTTGGTGTCACGAGAGACGGTCAGCGGGTGCAACTCTTCCAAAACGGCACCTGGGCATTCTGAGAGGTATCCCATGACGGTTATTGATCGTTTTTTGAAATACGTCTCCTTCGCAACCCAATCGGCGGAGGAAACAGGAACCTTCCCAAGTACTGCGGGGCAAAAGGTTCTCGGAGCGGCTTTGGCGGAGGAAATGCGCGCGCTGGGGCTGGAGAACGTGAGCATGGACGAATACGGCTACGTGTTCGGCTATCTGCCCGCCACCGAAGGCTGTGAGGCACTTCCGTGCAAGGGCTTTCTTTCCCATATGGACACCTCTCCCGACGTGAGCGGCGAGAACGTGAAGCCGCAGATCGTTACCTATAACGGCGGTGATCTGCCCCTTCTCAATGGGGATGCCATCACCCTTTCCGCCTTCCCGTTTTTGGAAAAATATACGGGTCAGGAGCTGATCGTTACCGATGGCACCACCCTGCTGGGCGCCGATGATAAGGCGGGGATCGCGGAGATTCTTTCCGCCTGCGCCTACCTATGTGAGCATCCAGAAATCCCCCACGGCAGGCTTGCCATCGGATTCACCCCCGACGAGGAGGTTGGGGGCGGCACCGATTATTTCAACGTGGAGCGCTTTGGCGCGCAGGTTGCCTACACGGTGGACGGCGGCGAACTGGGCGAAATCGAATATGAGAATTTCAACGCGGCGTCGGCAAAGCTGACGGTGAAGGGCGTAAACATTCATCCGGGAAGCGCGAAGGATCGCATGAAGAATGCCATTCTCATGGCGCAGGAGTGGATCTCCCATTTGCCCGCTGCCGAAACTCCCGCCCACACCGAGGGCTACGAGGGCTTCTACCACGTTCACGATTTCAACGGCACCGAAACCGAGGCAACGGTAGCGCTTCTGATCCGTGATCATGACCGTGAGCGCTTTGAGAACAGAAAGCGCTTTCTGGAGCGCCTGACCGATTATGAAAACAGCGTTTGGGGGGAGGGGAGCTTCACCCTTTCCGTGCGGGATAGCTACTACAACATGAAGGAGCAGATCCTGCCCCACATGGAGCTGATCGAAAACGCCAAGGCGGCAATGGAAGCGGTTGGCGTGGAGCCTCTGGTGGTACCGATTCGAGGCGGTACCGACGGTGCGCGGCTTTCCTTTATGGGGCTGCCTTGTCCCAATCTCTGCACGGGTGGCGCGAATTTTCACGGCGTGCATGAGTTTATTCCCGTTCGTTCGCTGGAAAAAATGGTGGACGTTCTGGTGTTTTTGATGCGCGCGTGATTCGTATTGAACAAACAAAATCATACCGAAAAAGCCCCGAACAGCGCACCTGCGGTCGAGCAAGTATGCCGTTCGGGGCTTTTTGATATTCCAAAGCATTGCAAGATGTGATTGGGCGTTCTTTATGGGCGAAAAGTGCATCAATCATGTACCTTTCTGTTCAAAAAACAAGATTGACAAGTATAGAGCGTTGTGATATAATGAAGATAGCTGAATAGCGGTAACGTTTGAAAAATACAGTTATAAAATGTGTAAAGGAGGAAGTTTATGCCGATGCATATGACCTTCCGTTGGTACGGCGAAGGAAATGACCGTATCAAGCTATCGGATATCAAGCAGATCCCCGGTGTGGACGGTATCGTTTGGGCGTTGCACCACAAGCTGCCGGGGGAGGTTTGGGAGGTTGAGGAGATCGCGGAGGTAAAGCGACAGCTGGATGAGTACGGCTTCCATATGGACGTGGTGGAATCGGTGAACGTTCACGACGACATCAAGATCGGTCTGCCCACCCGCGATGCCTACATTGAAAATTACAAGACTACCATCCGAAATCTTTCAAGATTCGGCGTGAAGGTCATCTGCTATAACTTTATGCCGATCTTCGATTGGACGAGAAGCGATTTGTTCCATCCCGTTGGAGATGGCTCCACCGCGCTTTTCTACGAAAAGAATATGATTCAGGATGATTACAACGCCATGGCACGGTACATTCTGGATTTCACCGAGAAGTACAATATGTCCTTCCCCGGCTGGGAGCCCGAGCGCATGGCAAGGCTGGATGCGCTTTTTAAGGCATACGAGGGCGTGGATCATGAAAAGCTCTGGGCAAATCTCAAGTATTTTCTGGAGGCAATCATGCCCACCTGCCGCGAGTGCGATATCAAAATGGCGATCCATATGGACGATCCGCCTTGGGATATCTTCGGTCTGCCCCGTCTGTTGATCAACGAGGAGAATATCGACCGCTTCCTGAAGATGGTGGACGACGAGTACAATTGCCTTACTCTTTGCTCGGGAAGCCTCAACGCGGATCCCAACAACAACGTGGCGGCAATCATTCGGAAGCATTGCAGCCGCATTGCCTTTGCCCACGTGCGAAACGTGAAGCATTTTGAAAACGGGGACTTCTCCGAGGCAAGCCACAGAGACTGTGACGGCGATACGGGAATTCTGGAAATTCTGAAGGCATACCACGATTGCGGTTATGAGGGATATATTCGCCCCGACCACGGCAGACATCTGTGGGGCGAGCAGGCAGGAAACGTGCGTCCCGGATATGGACTCTACGATCGCGCGCTGGGAATTATGTATATGCTGGGCGTGTGGGACAGCCTTGAAAAATTCGATAGATAAAAGATGGAGAGAAACAAGATGATACAGCTTCCTATTAACATCGACTACAGCGGTAAGGTGGTTGTGGTCACGGGCGCCGGCGGATTGATCTGCGGTGCCATGGTAAGAGCCTTTGCGCAATCGGGCGCCAAGGTAGCAGCGCTGGATCTGAATGAGGATGCGGTCAAGGCGCTGGCGGCTGAGCTTCGCGCCGAGGGCTTTGTGTGCCGGGGCTACAAGGCGAACGTGCTGGAGCCCGAGGAGCTGGAGCGGGTTCATCGGGCGGTAACCGCCGATCTCGGCTCCTGCGATATTCTTGTCAACGGCGCGGGCGGAAACAATCCCAGAGCCACCACCGATAACGAGTATCAGCATGAGGCGCGCGAGGGAGGGAAGTCCTTCTTCGATTTGCAGGCGGACGGCGTGGATTTCGTTTTTAAGCTGAATTTCCAAGGCACCCTCCTGCCCACGCAGGTTTTTGCGAAGGACATGGTGGAAAAAAAGGCGGGATGCGTACTCAACATCTCGTCCATGAACGCCTATACTCCCCTCACCAAGATTCCTGCCTACTCGGCGGCAAAGGCGGGAATTTCCAACTTTACCCAATGGTTGGCAACCCACTTTGCGGGAACGGGCATTCGTTGCAATGCCATCGCCCCGGGCTTTTTGGTGTCGGCACAGAACCATAAGCTGCTCTTCAATGAGGACGGCACTCCCACCGCAAGAAGCGCCAAGATTCTCAACGGTACTCCCATGGGAAGATACGTGAACGCTTCCGAACTGTTGGGCGCCACCCTCTTCCTCTGCGATGACCGATCCGCATCCGCCATCACAGGCGTGGTGCTTCCCATTGATTGCGGCTTTGCCGCGTATTCGGGCGTATAAGCGAAGGCAAGAACCGTTTCCCTCTGTCCTTTTTTTCAGAGGGGAGCGGTTCTTTTTCGCGGAGGGCTTGATTGCGTTGTTGGGAAGCCCCGATGGAGGCTTCGTTCGGTTTTATGAAAATTTTTTGAAAAAAGACGAAAAAATATTCAAAAACCTCTTGACAAATTCGGAAATGAGGCGTATAATGGGTAACAATAAAACGCAAAGGAGGAGCAACCATGATCGCGAAGCTGTTTTCGTATTTCTATTATTTTACAATGGGCTGCCCGTCTTTTGTGAAATCCGAGACGTAACCGATTCTCGGGTGCAACAATACGGACAGTCCGCGGCTGCTGTGCTTTCAAAGCACCATGGCAAGGCGGATTTTTTGTTTTCATCAGCGCAAAAAAGCAAAAGGAGCTTTCATCATGATCCTCAATCCATTCTACGTGTATTTTTATTACTTTCGCAAGGGCTGCCCGCAGGCATAATTCGGGATATCGGGAGTATCCTTGAATTTACATACGGACAGTCCGCATTCGTCGTGCTTTTGAGCATATCGAACAGCGGACCTTTTCTTTTGAAATCAGTATCATAAACCATCAGAAACGAGGTGCAGAGCCATGCAAATGAATTTCCACAGAAAGCTTCCCATTCCTCAGGACGTGAAGAAGGACTATCCGTTAACCGAGCGTATGGAGCAGGTCAAGGCAGCGCGGGACGAGAGCATTCGCGCCGTGTTCGACGGCAGATCCGATAAATTTATTCTGGTGATCGGTCCTTGCTCCGCCGATCACAGAGAGCCTGTTCTGGAATATATTTCCCGACTTCGCAGAATTGAGGAGCAGGTGTCCGATAAAATCATCATCATCCCCCGTATCTACACCAACAAGCCGAGAACCACAGGGCAGGGCTATAAGGGAATGCTTCATCAGCCCGATCCGGAGGAAAAGCCCGATATGTATAAGGGAATCGTTGCGATCCGCGAATTGCATCTGGCGGCTCTGCGGGACTACGATTTCTCCTGCGCCGACGAGATGCTGTATCCCGAGAATCACCGTTATCTTTCGGATCTGCTCTCCTACGTTGCCGTTGGCGCGCGCTCCGTGGAAAATCAGCAGCATCGGCTCACCGCCAGCGGCGTGGGCGTTCCCGTTGGCATGAAGAACCCCACGGGAGGCGATCTGAACGTGATGATGAATTCCATTGTTGCGGCGCAGTCGTCCCATACCTTCATTTATCGGGGCTGGGAGGTTACCAGCGAGGGTAACGCTTATGCCCACGCCATTCTGCGAGGGTATATTGACTACGCGGGCAGAAGCGCTTCCAACTACCATTATGAGGATCTCCTCCGAGTGCAGGAGCTGTACGCTCGTTCCAATCTCGTCAATCCCTCCATTATTGTGGACACCAACCACAACAACTCCGGAAAGAAATATCTTGAGCAGGTGCGCATTGCCAAGGATATCGTTTACAGCCGCAATCAGAATGCCGACATCAAGCGGCTTGTGAAGGGGCTTATGATCGAAAGCTACCTGGAGGACGGCGCCCAAGGAATTGGCGAGCACGTGTTCGGAAAATCCATCACCGATCCCTGCCTTGGCTGGGAAAAAACCGAGAAACTGATCCTCGACCTTGCGGATCAGCTTTGACGGAAGGGTAAGCGAAGATGTCTAATAAACTGGAAGAAGCAAGAAAAATCATCAACGAGGTGGACGCGCAGATGGCGAGGCTGTTCGTTGAGCGAATGAAGGCTGTTGAAACAGTTTGCGCCCACAAGCTGGAGCATGGCTTGCCCATTCTTGATCCCAAAAGGGAGGAAGCCGTAATCGAGAGAGGCGCCGCGCTGGTGGAGGATGAGCTTCTGCGGGAATATTATATCGACTACTTGAAGCGGGTTATGGAGATCTCCCGCGCCTACCAGTATCGGATGCAGTGCGGTCTGAAGGTGGCGTACAGCGGTGTGGAGGGCGCCTTTGCCCATATTGCCGCGGGCAGGATCTTCCCCAAGGGGCACCTCGTTTCCCACGGTGATTTCAAGGCGGCGTACGATTCGGTGGTCAGAGGAGAGAGCGACGTGGCTGTGCTTCCCATTGAGAACAGCTATGCGGGCGAGGTTGGACAAACCATTGATCTGATCTTTTCGGGCAGTCTTTTCATCAACGGAATTTATGAGCTGGAGATTCATCAGAATCTTCTGGGCTTGCCCGATGCAACCGTTCAGGACATCAAAAGGGTAACCAGCCATCCGCAGGCGCTCAGTCAATGCCACGACTATCTTGAGATGCGTGGCTTTGAAACGGAGGAGGCGAACAACACGGCGCTCGCCGCCAAAACGGTTGCGGAAACAGGAGACCGTTCCCTTGGCGCCATTGCCAGCGTGGAGACCGCGGAAATCTACGGGCTGAAGGTGATTGAGGCAAGCATCAACAAAAGCGGAGAAAATACCACCCGCTTTGCGGTTCTTTCCAAGGTTCGCGCAACCGCTCCGTCGCTCACAAGCACGGTTCTGATGTTTACCGTCAAGCATGAGGCAGGTTCTCTTGCCAATGCCATCGGCATCATCGGCAGGTACGGATACAATATGACGGCGCTTCGCAGCCGTCCCATGAAAAAGCACTCCTGGCAGTATTATTTCTACGTGGAGATCGACGGTACCACGAACACGGAAAACGGTGAGCGGATGCTTGCCGAATTGAGCAGGATGTGCGATCGGCTTAAGGTGGCGGGAGCCTTTGCGCCGCACACCGAGATATAAGGGGAAAATATGACGCTTCATATGAATTTGGGCAAGGATAGCTACGATATCGTGATGGAACGCGGCATTCTTGCCAAAGCAGGGGAATACCTGAATTTCAACCGATGTGTTCTCGTTGTTACCGACACGGGGGTTCCCTCCCAATATGCGAAAACGGTTGCGGCGCAATGCAAAAACGGCATTATCTGCACCGTGGAGCAGGGAGAATCCTCCAAAAGCCTGGCGGGGTTGGAAAAGCTGCTGCAGGTGATGCTGGATCACGGCTTTTCCAGAAGGGACTGCGTGGTGGCGGTTGGCGGCGGTGTGGTTGGAGATCTTTCGGGCTTTGCTGCGTCGGTGTATATGCGCGGCATCGACTTTTATAATATTCCAACAACGCTCCTTTCGCAAATTGATTCCTCCATCGGTGGAAAAACGGCGATCAATTTCGGAGGCGTGAAGAATATCGCAGGCGCCTTCTATCAGCCCAAAAAGGTGTTGATTGATCCCGCGCTTTTGGAAACGCTTCCCGCCAGACAAATTTCCAACGGGCTTGCCGAGGCAATTAAAATGGCGCTCACCTCCGATCGGGAGCTGTTTGATATTTTTGAAAGCCGAGAAATTGAAGGAAATCTGGATGAAATCATTCTTCGCTCCCTTAATGTCAAAAAGGCTGTTGTTGAGGCGGACGAGCGGGAGTCGGGGCTTCGCAGAATTCTCAATTTCGGTCACACGGTAGGGCACGGGATCGAGAGCAGCGAGGGCATGAGCCAATTGTACCACGGGGAGTGTGTTGCCCTTGGCATGATTCCCATGTGCGGGGAGGCGCTCCGAGGCAGAGTTCTTTCGGTTTTGAAAAAATGCAACCTTTATCGCAGAATGGATTACGATTGGGAAAGAATTGCTGCTGCGGCGTTTCACGATAAAAAGGCGGAGGGTGACAGCGTCACCGTCACCACGGTGAACGAGATTGGCAGCTTTGAAATGAAAACCCTGAGATGCTTCGATGTCATTGACGAGGCAAGGAAGATTTTGGAAGGTTTGAAAGCATGAAAAATACGTTTGGAACGAGCGTGGCGGTTACTCTGTTCGGAGAGAGCCACGGAGAATCTATCGGTGTTGTCATCGACGGCTTGGCGCCGGGAATCCCTGTGGATCACGAAGCCATTACCCATATGCTCACTCTGCGTCGTCCCAACGGACGAATTTCCACGCCGAGAAGGGAGTCGGACAGCTATCGGATCGTCAGCGGTGTTGTGGAGAATACCACCACGGGAACCCCGATTACCATTCTTATTTCCAATGAGAACGTGCAAAGCGGCGACTATTCTCAAATGAAAACGGTTGCCCGTCCCTCCCACGCGGATTATACGGCGGAATGTAAATACCACGGCTATCAGGATTCGCGGGGAGGCGGTCATTTCAGCGGACGCCTCACGGCGGCGCTCGTTGCCGCGGGAGCGATCTGCAGGTCTGCTTTGGAGCGGAAGGGAATTTTTATTGGCACCCACGTGAAGCGGTGCGCGGGAATTTCCGACAGAAGCTTTGGAGATCTGGGTGAGGATATCCGCGCGCTCGGGGAAAAGACCTTCGCGGTATTGGATGAAGCACAGGGAGAGAGAATGCGCGAGGAAATTCTTCGGGCGGCATCCGAGGGAGATAGCGTTGGGGGGGTTCTGGAAACGGCGATCATCGGAATGCCCGCGGGCGTGGGAGAGCCTTGGTTTGACACGGTTGAGGGAATGCTTTCTCATATGCTGTTCTCAATCCCCGCCGTGAAGGGCGTTGAATTCGGCGCGGGCTTTGCCATTGCCGACCTGACGGGAAGCGAGGCAAACGATCCGATGCGCGTGGAAAACGGTAAAGTGATCACAGAAACAAACCATAGCGGCGGTATCAACGGCGGTATTACCAACGGGATGCCCATCCTCTTCCGCACAGCCATCAAGCCCACGCCAACCATTTTTCAGCCTCAGAACACCGTGGATTTCAAGGAGATGACCAACGCCGTCACCGAGCCTAAGGGCAGGCACGACCCCGCCATTGTTCACAGAGCGAGAGTGGTGCAGGATGCCGCGGCAGCCATTGTGCTTTGCGATGCGTTGGCAATGCGGTTCGGAACCGACTTTTTGAAATAAACGCGAAGCAGGAGACAAAATGAAAACCTACGGATGCATCGGAAAAAAGCTGTCTCACAGCTTTTCGGGGGAGATCCACGGCAGGCTTGCGGATTATACCTATGAATTGATCGAATTGACAGAGGATGAGGTGCGTCCCTTCCTCGAAAAGCAGGAGTTTGCGGCGATCAACGTCACGATCCCGTATAAGCAGACTGTAATTCCGTATCTTCACTCGGTCAGTGAGATCGCGTGTCGGATCGGCGCGGTGAACACGATCGTCAACCGAAACGGAAGGCTCTACGGCTACAACACCGATTACCACGGCATGACGGCGCTCATCCGTCGGGCGGGCTTGAGCCTGAAGGGGAAAAAGGTGCTGGTGCTTGGCACGGGCGGCACAAGCAGAACAGCTCGCGTGGTTGCTGCCGATCTGGGCGCCGCGGAGGTGATTACGGTCAGCAGAAGAAGGAGCGACGCGGCTGTGGATTATGAGGACGCGGTATCTCTTCACTCCAACGCGCAGATCATCATCAACACCACTCCGTCGGGAATGTATCCCGATTGCGAATCCAAGCCCATTTCGCTTTCCGCCTTTGCGCGATTGGAGGGCGTGATCGACGCGGTTTATAATCCGTTGCGCACCAATCTTGTTTTGGATGCTCGGGCGAAGGGAATCAGAGCCGAGGGCGGCTTGTATATGCTTGTGATGCAGGCGGTGGTGGCGGTTGAAAAATTTTTGGATACCGCCATCGAAGCGGATGCCGCGAACCGCGTGTTCGCTTCGGTTCTGGAGTCCAAGGAAAACGTGGTTCTCACGGGAATGCCCGGAAGCGGAAAAAGCACGGTTGGGAGGCTGATCCAACCGAAGGGCTATGAATTTATCGACACCGACCGCGAGGTAGAGAGGCGCTGCGGCTGCTCCCTCAAGGAGCTGATTGCCGTTCGGGGTGAAACATATTTTCGCGATCTGGAAACCGAGGTGATACGGGAGGCTGCCTCAAAGGGGGGCCGCGTGATCTCCACCGGCGGCGGCGCGATCCTGCGGGAGGAAAACGTTCGTTGCCTCAAGCGAAACGGAAGACTGTTTTTTCTCGACGCGCCGCTTTCCAGACTTTCCGCAACCGAGGACAGACCGCTTTCCAACACGGCGGAGAAGCTGGCAAGGCTGTATGACGAACGAATCGATCTTTATCGCTCCACCGCCGACGTAACGGTTCCCGATCTGGAAACGCCCGAGGCGGAGGCGGAATACGTGATCAGAAAACGAATGGAGCTGCTATTATGAAAATTCTTGTGATCAACGGCCCGAATCTGAATATGCTGGGGATTCGGGAGCCCGACCATTATGGGCGGGAGACCTATGCCGATTTGATGGAGCGGATCCGCGCCCATTGCGAAAAAAAGGGGATTGAAGTTGAGCTTTACCAATCTAACCACGAAGGCGATCTTGTGGATCGGATCCAAAGCGCCTACGGCAACGTGGATGGAATCGTGATCAATCCGGGCGCCTACACCCACACGAGCATCGCGCTTTTGGATGCGGTTAAGGCGGTGGGCATTCCCACCGTGGAGGTGCATATTTCCAGATTGGAGGAGCGTGAGGCGTTCCGACAGATCAGCTATATTCGTTCAGCTTGCGTGAAAACCATCACGGGGCGCGGAACCAACGGATATCTGGAAGCAATCGACTTTTTCATTGAGGGGAATTAAATGACAGCGAATTTTCGGCCGTGCAAGCTGCGCGGCGCCATAAATGCCCCTCCCTCCAAGAGCATGGCGCACAGATATCTGATCGGCGCCGCGCTCTCGGGGCAAAGCTGCAGGCTGATGGGGGTTGACTTCAGCGAGGATATTCTGGCAAGCATGGATTGCCTGAGGGCGCTGGGGGCGGAGATCTCCTTGGATGGAGATTCGGTAACGGTTGAACCGCGCGCATTCATGCGCGCCGAAGCGCCGATTCTGGAATGTCGGGAGAGCGGAAGCACCCTGCGCTTCTTCATTCCGTTGGCTCTTTGTCTGGGCAGAGAGGTGATTCTCCGCGGCAGTAAGCGACTTTTGGAAAGACCGTTAAGCGTTTATGAGGAGCTGTGCCGCGAGGAGGGCTTTGTTTTTGGTAAGGACGAGCGGTCGATCAGGCTCAACGGGCGCCTGAAAAACGGAAATTATCGCGTGCGGGGGGATATCAGCAGCCAGTTTATCACAGGCTTGATTTTGGCGCTCGTATATTTGGGCGGAGAATCGTCCATTGAGATCCTTCCGCCATTTGAAAGCAGATCGTATATTGATCTGACGCTTTCGGCGCTCCAAGCCTTCGGTGCCAAGGTGTGGTTTCGGGATGCGCTCACAATTGAGGTCAAGCCGTCAGCGTGGAGCTCCTATTCGGGCAGAATTGAGGGGGATTACTCCAATGCCGCCTTTCTGGATGCGTTCAATCGGCTTGGCTCGGAGATCAAAATCGGAAATTTGAAGCCCGACAGTCTGCAGGGCGACAGAGTGTTTTCCGATTACTTTGATCAGATTTGCAACGGAACGCCCACGCTGGAGCTTTCCGATTGCCCCGATCTCGGTCCCGTTTTGTTCGCGCTTGCCGCCCTGAAAAACGGAGCGACCTTCACGGGAACCGATCGGCTTAGGGCAAAGGAAAGCGATCGGGGTGCCGCCATGCACGAGGAGCTTCGGAAGCTTGGAGGCGGATTGATATTCGGCAGCAATACGATCACCGTTCCAAAGCAGAGGCTTCGGTATCAAGGGGAATTGCTGAACGGACACAACGACCACCGCATTGTGATGGCAATGTCGGTGATCCTTTCCCAAACGGGCGGCGGTATTTGCGGCGCTGATGCCGTGCGGAAAAGCTATCCGGGCTTTTTCCGAGATCTCAAACAGCTTGGAGCGGAGGTGGAGCTTTCATGATCGTAGACGTAAGCAAAAAAATTCTCATCGTTGGTCTGGGACTTTTGGGCGGCAGCTATGCCAGGGTGCTAAAGCGCTTTGGCTTTCATATCAGCGCCATCACCCTGGAACAGGACGCAATCGACTATGCCCTTCGCGAGGGGATGATCGACGAGGGCTCCACCGGGCTTGACGAAAAAATGATCGGAGAGGCGGATCTGGTGATCTTTGCCCTCTATCCGCACGTGTTTGTGGAATGGATCGAAAGGAATCAGACGCTTTTCAAAAGCGGCGCGCTGCTCACCGACGTCACGGGCGTGAAGCGGAGCATCGTTTACAAAATTCAGGAGATGCTGCGGAGCGACGTGGAATTCGTTGCGGCGCATCCCATGGCAGGTCGCGAGGTTTCGGGGGTGGAGAACAGCACCGATCGAATGTTTATCGGCGCGAATTATATTGTCACCCCAACCGAAAGGAACACACCCGAGGCGGTGGAAACCTGTCTTGAGCTGGGAAAGCTTCTCGGCTTTGCTAACGTAACAACCCTCTCTCCCGAGGAGCATGACGAGATGATCGGCTTTCTCTCCCAGCTCACGCATTGCATTGCCGTTACGCTGATGACCTGCAATGATAAGGAGCATATGGAGAAATTCACGGGAGATTCCTTCCGCGATCTCACAAGAATTGCGCGGATCAACGATCTGATGTGGAGCGAGCTGTTCCTCGCCAACAAGGATGTGCTTCTGGATCAGATGAATTTGTTTCTCAAGCAGTTCAACTCCTTGAAAACCATGCTTGAAAACGAGGACATTGACGGCATGAGAGCAATGATGCGCCATTCCACGGAGCGAAGAGCGCTTTTCGACAAGAAATAAGGAGACAACGATATGATCAGGAAAGCTCTGGAGAAGGATATTCCCAAGATCGGAGAGCTGCTCAAGCAGGTGGATCTGGTTCACCACAAGGGCAGACCCGACATTTTCAAGGTTGGCAGAAAGTATTCCGACGAGGAGCTGAGGTCGCTTCTGAAGGAGGAAGATCGCCCCATATTGGTTTCGGTGAACGAGGCCGATGAGGTGATGGGCTACTGCTTCTGTATGATTCAACAGCACCGCAACAGCTCGGTGCTGACCGATATCAAAACCCTGTACATCGACGATTTGTGCGTGGACGAGGCCCTGCGGGGAAAGCATATCGGAAAGGAGCTGTACGAGGCGGCGGTGAAGCTTGCCGTGGAGGAGGGCTGCTATAACCTCACCCTCAACGTTTGGAGCTGTAATCCGTCCGCAATGCGATTTTACGAGGCGCAGGGGTTGGTTCCGCAAAAAATCGGAATGGAGCTTATTCTGTAGGCTCGGGAGCCCCGCAAAGGAAGCGTGTCGAAAAAAGCGAGTGCGCCTACGGCATTTCAAATGCCGTAGGCGCACTCGCTTTTTGGTTGGGCGCGGAACGATTGGTTGGTGGGCACCGATCCAATGGAGCCTCGCGCTTATTTCAGGTGACTGAGGATTTCGCGGGTAACGTTTTCACCGTAGAACCCGAAGCCCAGCGCACTGGGATGCAGCCATTTGTCGGCGAAAAGCTCGGGAATGGGGGGAACTAAGGATAGACCGTCGATGTGGATCATCCCGCGCTTTTCCGCTTCTTCAATGATGATGGAGCGACAGTCCGCAAAGCTACCCATAGGCGCCTTGGTTTTTCCTCTCCAGATGGGAGAAATAACGAATATTTTTTTGTTGGGGTACAGATCCAGAATGCCATCCAAAAATCTTGTAACGTGCAGGCGAAGGGTTTGATATGAATCAAATTTTCCATAGTCGTTTGTGCCGTAGGCAATCGTTACGATGTCGGGATCAAAGGGGATTTTGTCCAGCGTGGTTTCGTGATACATGGCGCCGCCGATTCCCTGAATGACGCTGTTGGCGTTCAGGGCGCGGGAAAGCTGGTGCGCGTAGGTAAAGCTATCGTATTCGGAATTCCACCCTTGGGTGATGGAGTCTCCGATCATGAGCAGTTTGCAATCGTATTCGGGCGCTCTGATGTAAGCGCCGTCGTCCAAGGTAACGCTTTGCAGCCGACCGTTGGAATGACCGGGCAAATACAGCGTTACCCGAGCCTCCTCCAGGGGCGCGCCCAGGGGATCGCAAAGCTCGCAGAAAATTTCCTCGCCCTTGGGATATTCCTCGCTGCCGATCAGATATTGCCGACGAAGAAGATTGTTGATGTGCAACTCAAATTTTCCTTCGGATGCGGCAAAGCCGATGGTTTTGGAATTGGTGTAGAAATCCAATCGCACGCCCGTAGTGGTTTGGGCGCGATCTCCCAATGCGGGGGCAAGCGCAGTCCATGCGTCGATCTGCTTTTGGGTGCATTTGTAGAAATAAATACCGTCTGCGCTTTCCTTCGTCCATAAAGCGCCTGTTGTGATGGAGGTAATTTGCTTGTAGCTGAGCTTCATGATGGCTCCTTTCGGTTTTGCGTATGTGTTTTGATTTGACATTCCTTGCGATAGCCTTCCGATCAGTCGAAGATATCGGGAGGTGTTACGGGGGTTCCATCCTTGGAGCCCTTCTCAAAAAGGGTTGCGTGGTAGAGGGAATTGCCCTTGGAGTCGCGGATATAACCGTTGGCATCGGGCGTGCCGCCAAGGTAGTACCCGTTGATGTTGGTGATGCCCAGCGCGGCGCAGAGGTCGCGGTACAGCTGATACGTGCGGTAGGATTTTCCGTAGTTGTTCAGGTGGAATTCGCTGTCGTAGAAATACTTGATGTCGTAGATGTAATTCTCCGCCTCGCCGAGAATCCCGTCGAAATCGAAGAGATCGCCGATCATCTGCTCAAAGCGATCGAACCAAGCGGGACCCTCCTGACGCGCTTCCTTCAGGATCGCTGTTTCGGATATGGGAGCGAAGCCAAAGTAGATTTTTGCTCCCTTTGCGTGAACAAGACCGATTTCATAGTTGAGCGTTTTGGGGCATTCGCTGGTGCGGATGTCCACGTTGATCTTCCTCTCAAAATCCCGATACAGATGATCGAGGCGCACGGTTCCCGTGATCGGATGGGTGGTTGCGTTGTGGTAGGAATACCGATTCGTGTTATCGTATTCGCACCATTGGGATCTGTTTTTCGGAACGTCCTGGATCCGCTCATAGCGCTGAGGGGCTCTGGTATAGCGCCCCTGCAGGGCGCTACTTCCCTGATTGATCTCGGCGAAGGTTGAGAGGATATTGCCGTAGTAGGAGATGTCTACCGTGCGGAAGAAATTGAGCATCGACTCCAGCAACGCAAGGGACTTCCAGTAAACGTTGGGATACCCCACGTTTCTCACCGAGTTTTCGGGGGCGAGAATCAGGATATCGTCCTCATTTGCGTAGTATGCCAAGAGAGGGATGATCAGGTGCGTATCGAAGGATCGCTGCATACCGAAGTTGACCGCGCACCATTCTTCATCTCCCAGCAGAGCCTCAAGATAGCCTGCCGAAAGACCGTAAAGTCCGGAGGAGCCTGCCAGAAGCGCAACCCTCTTTCTGTCGGGATTGGCGATAAATCTGGTGAACTTGGTGGCGAAATCCCAGCCGTCCAGTGAGCGGGGCGCCATCGTGGCGTTCACATAGAAGTTCTTCAAATGCCCCCAGCTAACGGCGTCAAAGGAGTCGTTGGAAACGTAGTAGACGCTGTCGGGATAATAGACCGTTTCCAACCGCGTGCAGTTCATGATCGCGTTCTTCTGAATTTCAAGGATTCTGCGACCGAGAACCAGCGTGTCCATTTGCAGGGAGTTGAGCGCGCCGGTGCCGATCGAAACAACGTATTTTCCGTTGATCTTTTCGGGAATCACTACCTCGCTGTCGTTTCCGGTGTAGCCCGTGATCCTGATGCCGTGGGTGATCCAATGGGGCGCCTTATCGAGGGAGGAGCCTGTGGGAAGCTCAAAGCGGACGTCCTCATAGGTGAAGGCTGAGGGATCGGTTTCCTTTGCCCAAATGCAATAAAGCTCTGAGCCCTCGATCAGAATGGGAAATTTATATCCCGAGCCGTAGCCAACGCCGCTTCCATCGGGCTTTGTGTTGAACTCCTTCAGAACGTAGCCCTCGCGGTAGAAGGTTCCGTCATCCCAAAAGAGGCAGGCAACGGGACCGATCGCGTCGAAGTAGTTGATGCCGAGGGTGACCTTCACGTAATTGTCCGTTGCTTCCGCACGATAGTAGGTGGTGTTTTTCATGTTCGTGCTGGTTTTGTTCACGGAGCCGCCGTTGAGATAATAGTAAACGGCGTTTTCCTGGGTTTGAGAATAGTTGGCAAATATTCTGCACTCGTCTCCAACCGCCGTGTTGGGGGTGATCGCAAAGGTGAACTCGCGTTCGGAGGAGATCAGCTTTCCGCCGTTCTGAATGGTAGAGCCGAAGGACCAGCCGATAAAGGAGGCTTCGTTATAGAGGGATTGAACGGTGACGGAGGTACCTGCGTAGAGCAGGGCACCGTTTGCGCGGCTTGCGTTGTCGGGGCTTTTACCGTCAATATAGAATTTAAACTGTCCCGTCGTAGCGTAATCGACCCTTACGGCGTTGAGACGGATACGCATATCGCGCTTCACCTGATTCACCGTAACAAGGCGAGTGGCGGCATCGTAATCGGCTCCATCCACCTTGCCCATGATGTAGCCATCATCAAAGGAGACTGCAAGGGAGAGGCTTTCTCCCTCGTTGACGTGGATCACGTTTGTCTCAAGCGGTTGGATCCCCTTGGAGGTGATGACCGTAACCTTGTAGGTCTTTGGTTCGGAATTCGGATCTCCGCTGCCGTTTGAGCCGCAGGCGATCAGAAGGAGCATGGTGATCAGGAGGAGGGTTAGCGCAAATCTTTTCTTCATAGCTTCTCCTTGGTTTCTTTCGTTTTGACGATTTTGGATTTTCCATCCGCGTGAATTGTGTTTTTGCTTTTGCAAACGGGCAGGCTCGGCTTATTCCTCGTTTGCTATAACGGGTTCGATATCCGAAACAAATTCAAATCCGCCCGAGAGGTCGTTCCAATCGTAGTGGGTGAGATAGATGGAGTTGCGGGTGACGTGGATCCTCACGCTTCCGCCAAAATCCGAAGGAGGCTTCAGGGTTGAGGACTGATCAATGCTGTCATCGAACACGTAGTAGATGTAAATATCCTTGACGGGGGAATCGTTCAGAACGCCGTCCACAATATTTCTGAGGTTGGTGTCGGCGGGAATGTTCACCGTTTCGCAAGCACCGCCCGCGAACGCTCCGGTACCCAAGGCTGTAACCTTTTTGTAGTCGGCTCCCAGCGGAACGGTAAGCGCGGTTTGCGCTTTGCCCTCCTCGGTGAGCCCCGTGATCATCAAAGCGCCGTTTGCAAGCTCCTCATAGGTGAAATACCGAGCGTTTTCGTCCACGCCGAAGTACTTCACGTCAGCCATCGGAAGGGCGGGAGGGGCGGGAACCTCAATTTCCGACACCACAAACTGTTCGTTGGCAACGAACAGATCCTCAACGAGCAGTCTTGTGCGAAGCAGCACGCCTGCATCGTTTAAGTGATAGTTGGTGTCAAAGAAGTAGTTTTCCTCCATGATGTAGTAGCTGATGTCGCTGATGATCTCGCAGCTGAGCTTGCTTTTCATAAAGTTCTGGAAGTCGGCGGCGGCATCGGGATCCACAACCGCCAGTCGGTTCATGGGACACCAGGAGAAGTACACCGTGGCGCCCTTCGCCTCGCACTCGGCAACGTACTCGTTTACGTACCGGAGGAAAGCCTCCTCAACGATGGAGGGGGAGAGATCGATTGCGGTGTTCGGATCGTAGTAGAGCTGCATCACGTTTTCGGGTCTGTTCCACACGAT